>JBBQFU010000367.1:0-7566 GCA_038322185.1 Haliangiales bacterium | reverse complement strand
CAACGTCGTGACTTCATCGGTTGGGACGAAGACAAGATCGTGACAACTTCGTCCCAACCTCGTCGCGATCGTACGTAAGAATCCCTACGGTCCGTGGGTAGGCTTCCGAAACGAAGACCGCCGCCCGGTCAGGGGCGGCGTCACGAGCCATCAGGATCGATCGCTTACTGCTTGGGGCAGCGCGAACGGATCTTGAAGCGGTAGTAACCCAGCTCGTCCTTCCAGTACTCGCCGTTGAACTTCCACTGGAAGTGCTCGTCGTCGACGACGATCGGCTCTTCCTTGTGGCCCTGGGCGATGCGACCACCCACGGCCTCGGTCGAAATCTTCTCCGCCTTCGCATTCAAGATTTCGTACTGGATCTTCACGCCGTCACGGGCGAGGGCGCCCAGCTCGCGAGCCAGACGATCGACGCGATCACGCGCGACCTTACCGGCCTCGGCGGCGGCGACCGACTGCTGCACCGTGAGCTCCTGGAGGACCTCCGCGGCGACCTGCGTGGTCTGCCACGCCTTGTCTGACTTCTGGAGCATGTCGAGCTCGTGGTTGAGCTCGTCGACCCACGCGAACGTCTTGAGCAACGTCTTGTCGTTGAGCACGCTCATGACGAGACGCTGCGTCTGCGGATCGAGGCCGGCCTTACCCGCCTTGACCTTCTTCACGTACTCGTAGAACTCGGCGTTGTCCTCGTACTTCTTGACGAGGTCACCGAGGTTCTTCTGCAGCGGGCCGTACTTATCGTTGAAGTCGGCGATCGCCTCTTCTGCCTGATCGTAGAGGCAGTAGTTGAAGTAGATGACCGAGCGCAACAGAACCGCTTCCGGGTAGAAGTTGTTCTCGAAGTACGGCGCGTTCAGCGTGTGGATGTTGCCGAGCGCCTTCGAGTTGAGCGTCTTCATGAAGTACGCCCAGGACGCCTCGAACAGCGACTCCGCCCAGTCGGCCGAGTCCTGCGGCAGCCTCTCGAAGTACTTGATCGACGTGTCGAACTGCTGCGTCGAGTAGAAGACGCGCGCCATCTGGAGCTGCGCGAGCTCGCGATAGTTGTCGATGTCGTCGGCGCTATACGCCTTCGGACGCTCCTCACCGATGATGAGGATCTCCTTGAACGCGTCGACAGCCGGCTTGCCTTCGTACTTGCGGACGTACGTCACGCCCTCGAAGAACTTGGCCTTGATGTAGAAGGCGCTCTGGCGGTCGACCTGCTGGAACAGGCTGATCGACTTGTCGAAGTCGCCATCGCCGCCGCGGCGGTAGTAGTGGCGACCGAGGAGGAACAGCAGCTCGTCCTTGACGCTCGCGAGCGAAGCGTCGTTGAGCGCGCTCGGATCGTAGCTACCGATCTTCTCGAGGATGCCCGAGGTCTCAGGGAGCACTCGAGACAGTGCCGCGAGCCACTTCAGCGCAGCTGCGTGATACGTGTGGTTGTCGCCGGCCTGGACGATCTTATCGAAGTAGGCCAGCGAGCCGGCGTAGAACCCCATCTGATAGAGGGTCTTGCCCATGAAGAACTCAGCGCGTTGCTTGTTCTTCGCGTCGTCGCCGCTCTCACCGTCGAGGACCTTCTTGAGCTCGATCGATGCCGAGAAGAAGTCCTTCTTGTCGTAGAGCTTGATGGCGCGCTCGAGCGTCTTCGAGGGCGGCGTCGATGACGCGCTCTCGGGCTCGAACTCCATGTCGCCTTTTTTCGCGGCAGGCTGCGCGTACACCGTTCCGACAGTGAGCGCTCCGGCCAGTACGGCCAACCAGACAGATTTCAGGCGCATCCAGCTCCTCCAAGTACCTGAACTCCGAATGCGGAGTAGGCGGCGAAATCATCTGAGGATGAGGGTCGTGTGTCAAGCCAACGGCCCGAATCCAGACATGGAAACAGATCGCGGGGTCGAACCAACCACGGACACCCGTCGGCCGGGCCGGTTGCAGACCCATTCGTCGTCGGAGCAGCGGCGACCACTGAACACCGGATCTCGATATCGGGTGACGGATCGGTCCTTCACCCGACACTGAACACAATGCGCGAAAACGGATCTCTCTGTGCTTACCCGGCGTTGTTCGTGGTCGTTCGCTTGACTGGCGTATCAGTGCATTTATTATCGCCCACGATGATTCGCCTAGCGGTGGTCCTGGGGCTCGTCCTGAGCGCTGCGTGTACGAGCAATCCGGTCGGGCGCATCTGCGACCTCGGCACCGCGGCCCCGGCGCCGTCGGAGGTCGTGGTCGCGTCGCCGTCTCTGGACTGCGTTTCGCGTACCTGCCTGCGTGTTCCGCAAGGTCGCGAGTTGCCCGACGGCAGCACGTTCCCCGAGGGAAACAACGGTCTGTGCACGGCCGAGTGCGAGGGGGATGACGACTGCGATCGCGTGCCCGAGTCGCCGTGCAAGACCGGCTTTACGTGTGGCGTCGCCGTCACCGTCGGCCCGTTCTGCTGTCGCAAGTTCTGCATCTGCAAGGACTACATCGTGATCCCGGACTCCGGTCAGCTCGCCACGCCCAAGGCGTGTGACGCGGGCGAATCCGCGAATGCCTGCTGTAACCTCGAGGGTCGCACCGGCAACAGCCAGTACCCGCTCTGCCGCTAACCATACCGTCCGTCTGACGGACAGCATGAAGGCAGCCACCCGGCTGCCTTTCTTGTTTTCGGCGTCCACTGCACGGGTGTGCTCGGCCCCTTCGTCGCCATTGATGTAAACGCCCGTATAACGGTGGCCGATCGGCCTATGGCCACGGTGGGTGCGCGAAGTCGGGAATCGGATTGCCGTGCGTGCAGCCCCTCGACCTCTCGCCAGTCTTTGAGGCGCCCGAGCGACGACGAGTCGTCGGCCCCGCGAGTCGACGACCTTGCGCGTTATACGTGGGTTTACATCGGCAGCAGCAAGGCTTCCGCTACCGCGGGCGGACGGCGAACGGGGTGAGCACGAACACGCGCGAGCCTGCTCGGCGACGGTCTGCGCCACGGGCGCGAGGCCTTCATCCCTGACGGTACCTACCATTGGCTCGATCTCGGCATCTCGACGCAGATCCGTTGGCGTGGGGCGGCATCGGCGGCGACGACCTCGACGAGGAGACCTTCTGGTTCGGAGGGCTGGATCGGCAAGCAGGGAATCGCGCCGTCGCTGTGGTCGAGCGTCGGCTGGGCCTTCTGATCGAGCGCGCTACTTCTTCGCGGGCAGCGTCAGCTCGAACTTCGTCACGCCGTCGCGGCGGAGCACGTAGAGCGCGCCACTGCGATCGACGGCGAGGTCCCATGCACCCGGCACGGTGAGCTCACCCAGAAACGCGCCCTCGGGATCGAACACGATCACGCGGTTGTTCTCGACGATGAACAGGTGCCCTTTGCCGTCGATCGCCACCGCGCCCGGGCTCGCGAGCTTGCTCGTCCCCGCTTGCGAGAACTTGCGCTGCACCTCGCCCTTGCTGTCGCGAACCTCGACCGAGGCATCGCCGAACTGCTTGGTCAGATACATCGTGCCGATACCGTCGACGGCCACGTGATTCGATCCCCACTTCGCGACCTTGCCGAGCACCTTGCCGGTGGCTGACAGATGCATCGCACCCAGATCGCCGGTGCGGTTGGTCGTGGCCCAGATCGAGCCGTCCGGCGCGACGTCAACATCGCCGCGATAGAAGACCTCAGGATACGAGCCGCGAATCGTGCGCTCGACTGTGCCGGCTTTCACGTCGAGGACGAGCAGGTCGCCCGCGCGTGACACGATCACCTTCCCGTCCGGCGTCGCGCCGGCGCCGAACACCGTCAGCTCCTTCGTCAGTGCGCTGGGTGGCAGCGTGATCAGGCGCTGATACGCGCCCTTGTCGTCGAACACCTGGACGCGGCCGGTCCGCGCCTCGGCCACGACGATGTCACCGTTGGGCACGACCGCGATCGCGCGCGCATCGGTGAACTGGCCCGCATTGGTGCCGGCCTCGCCGAACTTCAGCAATACCTTGGCGATCGATGCCGGCTCCGCTGCTTTGTCGAGCTTGACCGGCGGCGGCGTCGTGGGCGTCGTTGGTGGTGCGGCTGCATTGGCAGGTGCCAGCTTCGCGGTCTTCGAATCCGATGCCTTCGCCGCGATGATCACCACGCCGGCCACGACTGCCGCGCCGATGATGAGGAACGCCACGTTGATCTTTGGCCGCGCCCCGTCTGGCATGGCGATGTTCTTCATCAGGATCTTGGTGTGGCAGTACTCGCACTCGATGACCGCCTCCTCGGTCCAGGTGAGCGATGCGCCGCAGTGCGTGCACTTGAATGGTGACCCGACCTTCATGAAGTCGCCTAGTGTACGCCGTCGCACTGTCCGAATACCGGACACGGGACACGACTCGGACAGGCCCACCAACGTCAGACTCGGCCCGTAGACCAATGAAATGACCCGCCCCGCTCTACCCGCTTCGCCGTCGCTGTCATGGTCTCCCTCAACTGCCCTGCCACCGACAGCGCCACCGCCAGCGCCACCGACAGCGCCAGCTCCGCCGCTCGCGTGGCTGTCTCCGGCGGAGCTCGCTGACGCGGTGTACGGGCAAGAGCCGCCGCCGCCCAACAAGATCGAAATTGGATCGGCGGCCGAGGCTCGCGCCGTTGAGCTGCTGGTCGCGAAGGGCTACACGATCGTCGAGCGGAACTTCCGCACCAAGCTCGGCGAGCTCGACATCGTCGCCCGGGACGGCACGACGCTCGTCTTCGTCGAGGTCCGCAGCCGTCGCACCGCAAAGTTCGGTACTGCGATCGAAGCCGTCGGCTTCCGCAAGCAGCGACGGGTCACGCGCATGGCGACGCAGTACCTCCAGTGGCGCAAGCCACGCTTTGTCGCGGCGCGATTCGATGTCATCGGGATCACTGCGGGCGAGGTCGTCCATATCGAGGACGCGTGGCGCCTCACGCGATGACCTCATCGGGCATCGCGAGCCGCGCGGTGGGTCGTGGGCCTTCCGAGGCTGCCGGCGTGTCGTTGGATCCCCGGCCGTCGCGGTATCGTGCGTCACCGATGACCCGTCCGTGGAAGGTGCTCGACCGCTGGACCGATGGAGGCCAGGTGCTCGAGCTGCGTCAGCGCGGCGACTCGGACTTCCTCATCATGGATGACGGTCGCGTGCTGATGAACAGCTACTCGCGCAAGTCCGAGGAGGAGCTCGCGCGCCTCGGATGCGCCGACCTCGGTAGCGTGAAGGACCCGCATGTTTTGATCGCGGGTCTCGGCATGGGTTTCACGCTGCGCGCCGCTCTCGACGTCCTTCCGCCGACCGCGATGATCACTGTCTGCGAGATCAACAAGGTGGTGATCGACTGGTGTCGCGGTCCGCTCGCGGTCGCCACCGACAATGCGCTCGGCGATCCGCGCGTCAACTTGATCGTCGACGATGTCGCCAAGGTGATCGAGCGCTCACAGGCGGGCCCGTTCCACGCGATCGTCCTCGATCTCTACGAGGGTCCAAATGCGGCGAGCCAGCGGCCCAACAATCCGTTCTACAGCGCACGCGCGATCGACCTGCAGCGAGGTGCCCTCAAGTCGACGGGAACCCTCGCAGTCTGGTCCGAGGATGCCGATGCGCCGTACGCCAAGCGTCTCGCGGCCGCGAAGTTCGAGGTGAAGACGCACTCGATCGGTCAGGGCGGGCGTCGGCACGTCGTGTACGTCGGACGCATCGCGCCGCGCCGCTCGTAGCAACACACGACCGCAGAGACGGTCAACCCCAGTACCCACCATCGATCGGCGCAGGCTCGATGCGGGGACACGCTCGCTTCGGCGGAACCGTTGCCGTGCGTCGCCGAAACTACAAAACGCGCCCACGTGGGCGCGCCGTTGAAGCTCGCGGCTACAAAGCCGCGTGCAAAAAGGCTTACGCCTTTTCCTTCTTGTTCTTGCGCGGCTTCTTCTTCGCGCCTTCGGCCGCGGGCTCGGCACCCTCGGCACCTGCTTCGCCGGCTGCGGCCGGAGCAGCAGTCTCGACTTCGTCAGTCTTGCCCTCGTGCTTGCTCTCGCGCTCCTTGATGCGGGCAGCCTTGCCCGAGAGGTCACGCAAGTAATAGAGGCGCGCCTGGTTGACGCGACCACGCTGGATCACCTCGACCTTGTCGATGTTCGGCGAGTTGTCCGGGAAGATTCTCTCGACGCCGACGCCGTAGGAGATCTTGCGAACAGTGAACGTCGAGCGCGAGCCCTTCGAGACGCGGCGAATGCACACGCCTTCGAACGCCTGCAGACGTGTCTTCTCGCCTTCGCGAATCTTCGCCCAGACCTTGATCGAGTCACCGGGACGGAACTCGGGCAAGCTTGCCTGACGACGTTGGCTCTTATCGATCGAGTCGAGAATCCGCTGGGCACTCATGGCAACATCCGGTGGGGCGTGAGAATGGCCCTTAACAGGCCGATTGGAAGAGGGTTTCTACGGGAGAAAGGCCATGCCCGTCAAGGAACTCGACCGAAGAGTCGGTCGAGGAGGACGGCCCCCGCCGAGCGAACCGAGAGGTGGTTCCAATCAGAGGCCCCCTCGATCGGCGTAAGGACCCGAGATACAGATGGAATTAGCTGATCGGCCAGCCCCCAGCCACTCCCGAGCAGGATCAACAAAGGTGCTGGATCTTGCGAGGCCTCGGCGACGAGCTGGTCCGGATGGCGGCGCGGGAGGTCGGGAAACGAGCTCGCCTTGGCCGAGGTCGCGACCACGGTCGGTGGCCGACCCGCCTCGTCGGTAAGCGTCGCGATCACGGTCTCGATCGCATCCGCGGTGCGAACGAGCTCGAGCGCACGCGCGCGATGCTCGCCCTGATCGTCACCCATCCACAGCCGCGCGATGTGCTCGGCCTTCTCGCGCTGTGATGTCACCGGCGTGATCAGATGAAGTGCGGCGAGCCCGTACGTCATCGAGGATCGCGCGAGATCGTGGATATCGAAGTTCGTCAGCGAGGTCGTGATCACGGTGCCGACCCGATCGACGACGGGGTGATGGACGAGCGCGAGGTGCGTGCGCGCGGCGAGCGGTGCAAACGCTTTGCGATCGGCCTTCGTCGGGCGGAACTGTTTCCACAGATCGGGCCGGCGCGCGGCCGTGCGCTGCATCGCTTGCTGGCGCCGCCACGCCGCGATCACCGCGTGGTTACCGCCGGCGAGCACGGCTGGAACGCCGCGGCCTTCGATCTCTGCGGGACGCGTGTACTGCGGATACTCGAGGAGGCCGGCCGAGAACGATTCGTCGTCGGCGGACGTCGGTTCGCCGAGCACGCCCGGCACGAGCCGCGAGACCGCATCGATGATCGTCAACGCACCGAGCTCGCCGCCCGAGAGCACGTAGTCGCCGAGCGATATTTCCTCGTCGATCGCCAGATCGATCACGCGTTGATCGATGCCCTCGTAGCGGCCGCACACGAGCACGAGATGCTCGAGCTTCGCGAGCTCTTGCACCCGACGCTGGGTCAGCGGCGCGCCACCGGGTGACAACAAGATGCGATGGCCCTGCCCGGCCTGCGTAATCGCGGCCAGCATCGGCTCGGGCTTCATCACCATGCCGGGGCCACCGCCGTACGGCGTGTCGTCGACGCTGCGGTGCTTGTCGGTCGTGAAGTCGCGC
>JBBQFU010000366.1:0-7612 GCA_038322185.1 Haliangiales bacterium | reverse complement strand
GACCTACGCTCCGGTCGTGGCTCGCCTTGCTCAGGAGAACGGCGCGACCGTCGTCGCTGCCGCCGCGAGCTCGTCGGGCAAGGACCTCATGCCGCGCGTCGCCGCGCTGCTCGATGCCGGGATGGCGTCAGACATCTCGGCGCTCGACGGCACGAACAAGTTCGTCCGTCCGATCCTCGCGGGTAACGCGAACTCGACCGTCGAGATCTCGACGCCGATCATCTGCGTGACCGCACGCCAGTCGGAGTTCGAGCCTGCCGCCGAGACCGGCGCTGCCGGTGCCGTGACGTCGGCCGCGGCCGGCACCGTCAACGCGTTTGGCGCGAAGTTCGATCACCTCGACGCGCAGAAGTCTGACCGTCCCGACCTCGGTGACGCGAAGGTCGTCGTCTCGGGTGGTCGCGGCATGAAGACCGGCGAGAACTTCAAGGTCCTCGAGGAGCTCGCCGATCTCCTCGGTGCCGCGATGGGCGCGTCCCGCGCCGCGACCGATGCCGGCATGGTCCCCGCCGACTGGCAGGTCGGCCAGACCGGCAAGATCGTCGCGCCGAACCTGTACTTCGCCGTCGCGATCTCCGGTGCGATCCAGCACCTCGCCGGTATGAAGGGCAGCAAGACGATCGTCGCGATCAACAAGAACAAGGACGAGCCGATCTTCCAGGTCGCCGACTACGGAATCGTCGCGGACTGGGAGAAGGCGGTGCCCGAGCTCATCGCCGAGATCAAGAAGGTCAAGGCGTCGCGCTGAGCGTCGAGCGATGCTCGACCGGCTGAAGAAGCGCGTTCCGCAGTGGCTCCGCCACGCGAAGTGGCACGCCAGCGACATGGCCTGGCATGCGAACTGGCGCGCGATCCGTGCCGCGACAACGCCGTGGGCCAAGCCGCTGTACGAGCAAGCGCGCGCGAAGGTCCTGGGCGGTCAGCCGGCGCGCGAGGTCGTGATCGAGCGCGCGAAGCTCGACGCGTGGCTGCGCGAGGCCGCGCCTCCGGGTGTGCCATTCGATGCAGTGGTGCTCGACAGTGCAGAGCTCGCCCAACGATTCGGGGATGGCCCGCTCGAGCGGCGCAGCCTGCACATGCACGGCAAGCTGCGGATGACGCATCGCTCGCTGCCGAGCCCGTCGGTGCTCGTGCTCGCGCTGTTCAGCGATGTCGCGGCAGACTACTTCGTCGAGAGCATGGCCGCCGATATCGCCGCGCAGATCAATGACACGTATGGCGACGGCGTTGCGTTCGCAGACTCGCAGGCGAGCGTCCCGGTACTGCTCAAGGAGGTCGCGACGGCGGCCGGGCTCGGAACGATCGGCAAGAACGCGCTCTTCTTCTCGCGGCAGTTCGGGTTCAACTGCAAGTTGAACGTCGTGTTCTTGAATGGTGCCGTCGATCGCTATGACGCCACTCCCACTGACAACAAGTGGAAGCTGCCGGACTGCAGCACGTGCAACCTGTGCGTCGAGGCGTGTCCGGTCGGTGCGTTCGACGACTACGTCATCACTCGCACCGAGTCGTGCGACCGGCTGATCGCGGGTGACTTCTTCGGGCCGCGCCGCGATCACATGTGCCGGGCGTGTATCACCCGGTGCCCGGTTTCGAACGACGTGCTCAAGCTCCGGCGCGAGGACGGAGCCCCGAAGCGAGCGTTCTGGGACAACGAAGCTCAGATGTCTCTGGTCGCGGACCTCTTCATGTACAGGCCCTCGTTCTTCGTCTGGCTGCTCCAGCGCTTCTATTACGGGTCCGAGCTCCCGGGCCGTGCGACCGACAAGAAGAAGGGCTACACCGACAGCCTGACGTCGGCCATGAAGGTCACCACGTCGGCCCAGACTCGTGATGGCTGGCGCCTCGCTGCCAAGCGCAGGCGCTGACGTGATGCGAGCGTGGCTGCGCCGAACTGCGGAGCTGCGCAGCGAGATCGCGGCGGTCACCGCCTTGGATCTGCGCTGGCGGTTACTCGCGGCAGGTGTCGCCCTCGCCGAGGTGCACGCGCGGCCCGAGGTCTACCTCGCATGCGACGCCGAGCCCGATGCCGATACCTTCATCGGGTACCCGGCCGCTCGCCCGCGCGATCTGGTGGTCGATGCGATCCTGCGTGCGGATGCCGCACGCACCGCGCTGCGCGAGCTCGACGGCACGCTTCCCGACCAACCACTCGCGGTCACGATCGATCATTCGCGTGGGGCACACCCGCATCCCAGCACGCTAGACGTCGCCGCGTTCGCGGTCGGGGCGCGTTGTCTCGTTGCCCGGCTCGACGACCCGACGCTGCCGGCTCAGCTCGCGGCCGCCCTCGCTGGTGCAGAAATCGCGGCGTGGCGCGGCGAGATGCCATTCGTGTGCGTCTCGATCGGCGACGAGCCTCTCGAGACCGCGCGCCATGGCCATCGTCGTGCGTGGACGCCGCACGGTGGTCCGTGGCTTGGCCTCGGGCGTGCGGGTGATCTGGCGCTCGTCTCGACGTGTCACCTCATCATCGACGGCTATGGTCACGCGCGCATCGCGGCGCGGATTTCCGAGCTCGCCGCGGGTGTCGGCGACGGCGTCGGGAACCAGGCGCCGCGCCTCGCCGTGGTTGCGGGCGCGGTTCCGCTGGCCATCGTATGGAGAACGCTGGAGTGCCCGACGCCGCGCTTGCTCCCACTCGCGTACGAGCTCGCCCGGCTGCTGCATCGCCAGGCGGGTCGTCCCGACGCCGCGTTCTCGCCGACGATCCAGATTCCGGTCGCGCGCGGGCACAAGGACGATCCGGCGCGGCTTCGCCGGCGTGTGGTGTCGGCGACCATGGCCGTCCACTTCGTCGACGGTACGCCCGAGCCGTTCGAGGCGTTCGAGGCGCGCGCACGCGACGTGTTCGCGCGCGAAGCAGCAGGCCATGGATTGATCTCCCGCCTCCTCGCGGCAGCCCGGGCGATCCCGGTGCCGCTGGCATGGAAGCGCAAGAGCATCAGCGCCAAGCGGCCACCGTGGCTCGATGGTATCGCCGAGCTGATCGGCGGGCGTGCGTTGCTCTCGCGGATCGCAGTCGATGCGCCGATCGTTCCGATGTGCGCAGTGTCGTCGCCGTCGCGGCTCGCGAGTGCGGCCGATCCGATCGGCGGCAACGTCATCACCATCATCGACGACGGACACCATGCCGGGATCACGGTCTGCGGATCGGCTAGATCTGCAGGCTCGGTCGCGGAGCTGCTCGACGAGCTGCTGGGTGCCGTCGAACGCACGGCGATGCCCGTGTCTGCGTCGCTGATCGCGCGGTAGTCTCGTCGCCCATGACCTCTCCCGTCAGCGGCACATTCAAGATCGTCGGCTCGCCACACTGGACGTCGGGACCGCTCGCGCTCGTTCCGGCGACGCTGCACGAACGCTGGCACACCAGCTTCGCTGCCCCCGAAGGCAAGGCGCTCGCAAAGGTGAAGCGCATCTCGCTCGCGAAGAGCATGGACGCCCCTGGCGTGTTCTTTCCGTTCGGCGAAGCGGGCTGCTTCGTCGACAAGAGCGTCATCGTGCTCGTGCAGGCCAAGGACGCGGAGGGGCACCGCGCGGTGCCCGCGCTTCCGATCCTCAAGGCGGCGAAGCAGGTCGACGTCGATCCTGCGGCATGGAAGGAGGTCTCGCGCTTCACACCGGCGGGGCCGCACGTGCTGAGTGATGCGGTCGCACGGGATCCGCGCACCGGGATGCGCGAACGCAAGAAGCGCGTGGCCGTGAAGCTCGCGGGCGGTGAGTACGTGATCGAGCAGATCAAGAACGTGGTCCACACCGTGAAGGCCGAGCCGAACAAGCGCGCGGTTGCGATCACGTACACGTTCACGCGACTGCGCCCCGCGAACCTCATCGTGAAGACGAAGGCCGCGACGAAGGCGCAGCCCGGACCGAGCGAGCTCGTTGCAACATCGGCGGTGATCAAGGCAGCGCGCAAGCTGCGCTTCGTCGACAACGATCAGACCTGCTCGCTGGTGATGCCGGTCAAGGCGCTGCGCGTATGGGGCGGCCTCGGCGGTGACGGGAGAGACTACTGGCGCGCGTGCGCAGTGAAGAGCGTCGGGACCATCGACGTCGAGGGGCACCAGGCGCTCGTCATCGGGATGGACTCGGGCATGACGTTCTGGCCCGTCGGCGATGGTGGACTGATCGTGCTGTGGGTCGGCGGTGACAGCGCGGCCGGCGTCGTGACCAGTGCCCTCCAGATGCCCGCGAAGGGCTGGAAGGCGATGAAGACGCGCTGGAAGGTCACCGACGGTAAGCTCGCGCTGATCGGTGCGCCGACGGTGGGCACCAAGGCGGGTCGCACCGCTCGCGTTGACTTCACGCTCGCGCGCGGCACCTATCGCGTCGAGTGGGCGTGGCAGAGCGCCGACGTGCGCGTCGGCAAGAAGCTCGAGCCCACGCAGGTGATGGTCGTCAGGATCACGCGCTAAGTACTGCGCCCTGCATGTTGGTGGTCACGTGCTCGTGCTCGTGCTCGTGTCACGTGCACGTGCACGACTCTCACCCACGTCGGACGCCGCGCCACCCGATCGGGATGCTCGTCCTGTGGCGACTACGGAATAGCGCTCAGATTGGTATCGCGGCACGTGGACGGGCACGAGCACGGGCACGAGGTGATCACCAACTTGCGGGACCTGTACTAAGGGCAGGTCGGCGCGACCTGGCCGTCCGAGCCGGTCGACACGAACGCATCGGGCACGAAACCGGCGCCGATCTTGTCCCACAGCGTCGAGGCGCCATAGGTGCCGGTCACGCTCTCGCCGATCTTCTGGCACGTGATCGTGACCTGCGCGGCGTTGGCGACGGTGCCGACACTCGCGCTCGCATTCGATGCGTCGGCGCGGATCGTGAGCGAGCTGCCACCAGTGTTGACGCGACCGACGACACCCGACGTCGCGCACGAGTTCTGGCTCGTGTAGTTCTTGGTGCCGTAATACATCGCCGCGACGAGGTTGAACTTCGCGGTCTGCGTGCTGCCGTTGAGGCGCTGCTCGTAGTGCAGGTGCGGTCCGGTCGAGCCGCCGGTGTTACCCAGCGTCCCGATCTTCTGTCCCCGCTTGATCGTCTGGCCCACGGTGACGGTCTGAGTCTCGAGGTGCGCGTAGCGCGTGCTGTAGCCCTTACCGTGGTTGATCTCGATCCAGCGCCCGTAGCTCGCGGCGCCGAGGTTCTCGACGCGCGAGATCACGCCGCTCGCGGCCGCGAGCACGTCATCACCGAGATCGTCGGTGCGGTTGAAGTCGACCGACGGCGCGGGGCTGTGATTGGTGCGCGTCTGGCCGGCCCAGACCTGGCCGCACGGGAACGGCAGCTGGAACAGCGGCACGCCATCGACGCTCTCGGGCAGCTCCATCGGCTCGGGACCAGGCGGCGTGGTGGTGTCGTCGTCGGGCACCCCCTCGTCGGTGTCACCGTTGTCACCTTGAGTGCCGGCGGGATCGAGATCTTCACCGACGGTGCCGACACATCCGGCGAGTACGAGAACGAGAGCAGCTGCGCGCATCGGCGCGGATGACAGCAAGCACTGCGCCAGCTTCGGATCGGCGTGAATTCCGCTTCAACACGGGGTACCAGCGCGGCTGCTGCATTCAGGTTGCAGGGCGTACCCGACGGTGTGCACACGCTGCGAGAGACTCGCAGGCGGGTGGCTCTTCACCGAATGCTGACCCGGCCGATACAGCTGGGATGGTGACCGCCTCGGTCCCCGTGATCACACCCGCTCCCACGCTCCTTTTGGTCGACCGGACCATCCTGGTCGGCGTGCCGCTGATCGGTGCGACCGCCCTGATGGCCTTCCCGGCGTGGACGGGAAGGTCACTGGGACTGCTCGGCATCTTGACGGTCGCGGTGTGGGTGATCTCGCTGCTGGGAACCCTCGGTCGCGCGCCGTGGCGGCGGTTTGTCTATCCCATCATCATCGTCGGGATCGCGGGTATCTCGCTGTTGAGCCAGGGCCCCACGGCAGGTGTAGGTGCAGCCGCAGGCCTCGCCGTGCTCCTCGCGGGCGCGATGTCGTCGCGAGTTGGCCTGTGGTGCGTCGTCGCCGTCGGCATCGTGGCCCTCGTGCTCGGCGCGATCAGCCTGTACACGGGCGACGCGCTCCCGCCCGTACGGTTCGACGGGCTCACCGTATGGATCCGGGTCGGACTCGTCATCGGTGTGGTCACGTGGATAGCGACGCAGGCTCTCGACAGCTTGATCCAGTCGCTCGAGGTTTCGTACGAGCGAGCAGTCGACGCGTACCGGAAGGAGACCGAGACGCGCGAGCAGCTCGATAGCTCGCGGCAAGATCTCGACGAGGCCGAGCATGTCGCGCTCGTCGGACGGCTCGCGGGCGGCGTCGCACATGACATCAACAACGCCCTCACCGCGATCCTCGCGGCGTCAGATCTGCTCGGTGACAAGGTCGTCGATGGTGATCAGCGGCGGAACCTCGCCGAGCTCGAGGCCGCGTCCCGCCAGGCGGCAGAGCTCGTGCGCGACCTGCTGTGGATCGGTCGGCAGTTCCCGCCGACGACGAGCAGCGCTCAGGTCGAGACGACCGTCGCGGCGTGCCTGCAGCGGCTCGATCGAATTGGTCGCAGGATCGCGATCGATGTCGATCTCCCACCGCTTCGCGTCGCGCTTGCGCCCGAGCGACTCGAACAGGTCTTGTTCCGTATGATCCTCCGCGCACATCGCGCGGGCGTCACCCGTCTCGCACTGCGGGGAGCGCGCAACGGTTCGATGATCGAGATCGATCTACGCGGCTCCTCGCGGAGCGTGGCACCAGGCAACAGCCTCAGTCGTCGACCGAAGGCCGTCAGCGCTCGACTCGGGATGTCCGCGGCGAAGGAAGTCGTCGAGCAGGCCGGCGGAACGCTGAGAATCACCGAGGACGACGACCTGTCCGTCTACCTCTGTCTCCCGATCGCGGAGGCGGACAAGCCGGTCGAGTTGCCCACGGGCAACCGGGCACGAACGGCACTTGTCGTCGACGACGAGCCGCTGATTCTGGGCAGGCTCTCCAAGCTCGTCGCGCGCCGCGGCTACACGGTGCTGTCAGCGAGCTCGCTCGCAGAGGCGTGGCCGCTGCTCGCCACCGGGCCGGATCTGCTCGTCACAGACCTCCAGCTCGGCGATGGACGTGGCGAGGAGCTCGCCATCGCATCGTTTGCGAATGCACCCGAGCGACCGATCGTCGTGTGCTCGGGGTTCGGCGCGGACGATGCCTTCCGCGATCAGCTGCGTGACGCGCGCATCCAGTTCCTCACCAAACCATTCACGATGGCCGATCTCAACGAGACGATTCCCAAGGTGGCAGCGTGAGCGCGACGTCGCCGATCGTTCGCACGATCGGGCCTGCGTTGCGGGATCAGATCCGTCGCGTGACCGATCGCGTTGCGCTCGCGGGAGGTCTGCTCGCGACCGCGGTCCAGGTACCCGCAGTCATCAGCGGCAGGCCGGCTGCAGCGGCCTCAGCGTTCGGGACGCTGATGATCGTCGCGTGTGGTCTGCTCGGACTGCGCACGCGCGCCCGCTGGACGCCGTTCGAGTTCGTGGCGACTCTGTGGGCCGCCAACGCCGTCGCGCTGGTGTAGTTCGTTCCGCTGCTTTGCATGGGCGCCATGTACATCCTCGCGATCGCTCG
>JBBQFU010000365.1:0-7620 GCA_038322185.1 Haliangiales bacterium | reverse complement strand
ATAGTCCGGTCGGGATCCAGAACGAGATGCCGGCCGTCGCGATCAGGTTGTTGGTGAACCGCGTCTCGGCGGCGACTTCTTGCACCGCCATCAGGTCGCGGACCGTGATGCGGATCGACATGAGCTTGGTCGCGAACATGTCGATCGCGAAGCCGGCGTTGAACGCCACGCCCTGGACGGCGTCGTGGATCATGCGGCCGCCGCCGGCGAACAGCATGATGTCGGCGTGCACGATGCCGCCGCCGAGCTTGAGCTTGGCGTGGATCGGCGCCCAGAACAGATTGCCCATCGCGATGTACGCGAGGCCGGGCTCGAAGCGGTTGTCGTTGAAGAACTGAGCGAGGGGCGCGTCGAGGTCGAGCGTGAGCGGCGTGACGTCGAATTCGCCGGCGATGCCGAAGTCTTCGGTGATGAAAAAGCCGAGCGAGCCGCCCGCGATCCAGCTCGACGACGTGAGGTCGCCGCCGTAGAGCCCGCCATGCATGACGAGGTTCACCTTGCGGCGCTTGAGGAAGTCTTTCTTCTGCACGCCGCGCGGCTTGAGCTCTGCGCCGAGCTGATCGGCGAGCGTCTGGTCCAGGCACGAGGGCAGGGGCGCATCCGACGGCTTTGCGGGCCCTGGCGTGACCGACGTCGCGGTGGTCACCGGTTGCGCGGACGCAACCGTGCACAACGCTATCGCGGCGAGCACGCTACCCCCGAGGCTTCGCAGCACTATCAGGGAGCATCGCTCCGTCCGTGGTGAGACACAACAAGTCGAGGCCGCGAAGCCGCTTAGCGATCGGACATGCGATCAGGGCGTCCGAAGCCGCGTGGTACGATTCCATCGATGGAGCACTTGACCGGGACTCGGATCCGTCGCGAAGCGACGCCCGCGACCGTCAACCTGCGCCGCTGCAAGCTCGTCGTGATCAAGGGTTCCCAGCGAGGCACCGAGTTCGTGATCGCCGGCGACGTGATCCGGATCGGCAAGGCGCCCGAGAACGATCTCGTCCTCGCCGACGAGACCGTCTCGCGCGTCCACTTCGAGATCGTCCGCGACGCCAAGGGCTACCTGGTCCGCGACCTCAAGAGCACCAACGGCACCTTCCTCGACAGTGCCGAGGTCAAGGAGGCCTACCTCCGCGCCGGCTCCGTGATCGCCATCGGTGCAACCGAGATCAAGTTCACGCCGTTCGAGGAACGCATCGAGATCCTGCCCTCCGAGAAGGAGGCCCTCGGTGAGATGGTCGGCAAGTCGTCCGCCATGCGCGAGATCTTCGGCCTCATCGAGCGGATCGCGCCCACCGACGCCACCGTCCTCATCGAGGGCGAGACCGGCACCGGCAAGGACATGGTCGCGCGGACCCTCCACCAGCTCTCGCCGCGCGCCGACAAGGCATTCGTCGTCGTCGACTGTGGCGCGGTCGCCGGCACCCTGATCGAGTCCGAGCTGTTCGGCCACGAGAATGGCGCGTTCACCGGTGCCGTCGCCGCGCGCCAGGGTGCCTTCGAGCTCGCCTCGGGCGGCACCGTGTTTCTCGACGAGCTCGGCGAGCTGTCCCTCGATCTCCAGCCCAAGCTCCTGCGCGTCCTCGAGCAGCGCGAGTTCCGTCGCGTGGGTGGCCAGAAGACCCTCAAGGTCGACGTGCGCGTGATCGCCGCGACTCGCAAAGATCTCCGCTCCGAGGTCGAGAAGGGCAAGTTCCGCGAGGATCTCTACTTCCGCCTCAACGTCGTGCCGATCACGGCGCCGTCCCTCCGCGAGCGCCGCGAGGACATCCCGCTCCTCATCGACGCGATGCTCAAGAAGCTCGCGCCCGAGGGCGGCATCGAGCTGTCCGACCCCACGCGTGCCGCGCTGATGGCGCACGACTGGCCGGGCAACGTCCGCGAGCTCCGCAACGTGATCGAGCGTGCCCTGGCACTCGGTGCCGACCCCGGCATGCTCGTCGCGCCGCTCGGTGCCGATGCCGCGGGCGGTGCCAAGGGCGTGCAGCTACGCGATGCCCTCGAGTTCGAGGCGGGCGTCTCGTTCCGTGACACCAAGGAGAAGTGGAACGAGCTCTTCGAGCGGCGTTACCTCACGTGGCTCATCAGGCGCGCCGAGGGAAATATCTCCAAGGCGGCGCGCGATGCCGACATGGATCGCAAGTACCTCCACAAGCTGCTGCGGAAATACGGCATCACGCAGGGCGCGGACGACGACGAGAACTGACGGCGAGCGCGAATGCGCTCGAGCCTGCGAGTGGCGAACGCGACTGCGCTCAGCCACGCGACGCGCGCGACGCTTACGAAGCGGAGCGGGTCGAGAGACGCGAGACGTAACGCGAAGCGGTCTGGCGCTTCACGATGCCCTTGGTGACGGCGCTGTCGATGATCGACACGGCCTTCTTCACCAGAGCAGGGGCCTCGGCCGACTTACCGTCGACTGCCGCGCGCGCCGATTTCACGGCGGTGCGGAGGGCACCCATCGCGGCGCGGTTGCGCGCGCGATTCTTGATCATCTTGCGGTTCTGCTTCTGTGCGGACTTGATGTTGGCCACTGCGCGCTTCCTGTTCCAGGCTTTCGGGGAGCGAGGCGTTTACCCCGGTCCGTCGGTGGGTGTCAAGGGGCTCCCCATGAGCCGACTTCGGCGAAACTATGCGGGAGTACACGTACTGTTCTGTGGATAAGTTGCGGAGCACTCGGTGGGGTTGAAAGGCATCTTGCCGAGATCGCTCTCTCTGGATGTCACCTGCACAAAAAAGCATCACTTTCGGCGCGAGCACGTGGCTGATCGAGTCGCCACCGCACGGTTCGAACGCACTCAAGACGGCTGGGATTTCTTCGCGTCGTTCCACAGCGAATCCATCTCATCGAGGTTCGATTGCTGTGGCGTCTTGCCCCGCTCTGCGAGGCGATCTTCGACGAACTCGAAGCGTTTCTCGAATCGCGCCGTCGCATCGAGCAGCGCATTTTCTGCATCGACGCCGAGCTTGCGGCTGAGGTTCACGACCGCGAGCAGCAGGTCGCCGAGCTCGGCGTGCGTGTGCGGGGCGTCGTTGGCTTTGACGGCCTCGAGCACCTCGCGGGTCTCCTCTTCGACCTTGGCGAACGAGCCTTCCCAGCCCGGCCAGTCAAAGCCCACCTTGCCGCAGCGGCTGCCGATCTTCTGGGCACGCAGGAGGGCAGGGCCACGCGGGATGCCTTCGAGCACGCGCTTGCGCTGGCTCGGGTCAGCGGCCTTGTCGGCCTTCTCCTGGGCCTTGATCTGGTCCCACTGCGCGAGGACCTTGTCGGGCGTGTCGACACCCTCGACCTTCGCGAACACGTGCGGGTGCCGGCGGATGAGCTTCTCCGAGATGCTCGCGACGACCGCATCGATGTCGAAGGCACCCTGCTCGCGACGGATCGCGGCCTGAAACACGATCTGCATCAGCAGGTCGCCCAGCTCCTCGCAGTGGTCGGCGGGGTTGTCGCGGATGAGCGCGTCGATGACCTCGTAGGTCTCCTCGACGAGGAACGGCCGCAGGGTCTCGAGGGTCTGCTCGCGATCCCACGGACAGCCATCAGGGGCGAGGAGCTTGTCCATCACCTCGACGAGCTGCGAGAGCGACTCACCGGGCTTCATGCGTCGTTGGACCTGGCGCGCTCGCTGGCCTCGCGACCGTTGTCGCTGTTGGCTCGCTCGCTGGCCTCGCGACCGTTGTCGCCACCGCCACGGTTGTCCTCGTCGCCGGTCTTGCCTTCCTTGCGCTCGAACCGGTCGCGGTCGCGCGCGTCGTAGGCGCGGATGAGCGCGGCCACGAGCGGGTGGCGCACGACATCGGCGTCGGTGAAGCGAACGGTGCCGATGCCGCGGATGTCCTTCACGAGCTCGAGCGCGTCGCGCAGGCCGCTGCGTTGACCGCGTGGGAGGTCGGTCTGCGAGACATCGCCGGTGATCACGAGCTTGCTGTCGAAGCCCATGCGCGTCAGGAACATCTTCATCTGCTCGGGCGAGGTGTTCTGCGCCTCGTCGAGGATGACGAAGGAACCGCCCAGGGTTCGGCCGCGCATGAATGCGAGCGGCGCGATCTCGATGGTGTGATCGGCGAGGAGACGCTCGAGCCGCTCGGCGTCGAGCATGTCGTTGAGCGCGTCGTAGAGCGGACGCAGGTACGGATCGATCTTCTCCTCGAGCGTGCCCGGCAAGAAGCCGAGCTTCTCGCCGGCCTCGAGGGCAGGGCGGGTGAGGATGATGCGCTTGACCTGCTTGTCGAGGAGCGCTTTGACCGCGATCGCGACAGCGAGGTAGGTCTTGCCGGTGCCGGCGGGCCCAACGACAAACACGATGTCGTTGGTGCGGACGAGGTCGACGTACTCCTTCTGCGCGGCACCCTTGGGCGCGATCGGGCGACCGGCACGCGGGGTCAGGATCGTGTCGCCGAACACGGACTGGATCGAGACCTCGCCACCCTGGACGAGCTTGACCGCACGCACGACATCCTCGGAGGACAGCGGCTTGCCCGCGAGCGCCATGTCGTAGAGCTGCTCGATGGCGTCACGCGCGAGGGTCGCTGCGGCTTCCTCGCCCTCGATGGTGACCTCGTTGCCACGCAGGTGAACCTGCGCACCACTGGTTCTCTCGACGAGCTTGAGGCGGCTGTTGTTGCTCCCACACAGCTGCTGGAGCGCCTCGGGGTTGTCGAATGAGAGCTTCTCGCGCTTGATGATCTTCGGTTGCGTCACGGTGGGTTGGGACGTCCCGCAAGGCGATCCTTCGGCCCGCGGCGACGTCCCCGTATAGCACCGGGAATCACCAAAACCCACGGGGACGCTGTAGACTCGTGGCTGAATGGTGGTGACCAGTCCAGACGACCTGGTCAACGCGGTCACTCGTGATCGGCGTATGGCGGGCTACCGCGTGCGCCGGCAGGGTGATGGCTGGATCGAGCTCGAGGTCGTGGCGCAGCGGACGCGCAACCCGGTGCTGTTGGTCCTCGCCTGGCCCGAGGTGTGGAAGGACGAGGCCGCGCTTCAGCCGCACCTCATTCGCGCGCGCTCGGGCAACTACGGTTTGATCTTCGTCGGTACCGACCCGGAGCTCGAGGAGGCGCGCCTCGACACCGCGCCGAGCGACGCCGACCTGACGTCGCTCCACGCGCCGATCGGCATGGCGCGCATGCTGCTGCTGCTGCGTACGCGGGCCGATGCGATCGCGATGCGCATGAATGCCGCGACTCTCGAGCTCGAGCTCGAGCGTTCTCGCCACGAGAACGACATGCTGATCTCGATCGGCCGCGCGTTGTCGCAGGAGCGCGACATCCAGTCGCTGCTCGGCATCATCTTGCGCCGCGCGTGCGAGGTGACCAACGCCGATGGCGGCTCGGTCTACATCGTCGAAGGCCACGAGGAGGATGTCTCCAAGCGCACGCTGCGCTTCGCGGTGTCACAGAACGAATCGCGCAACGTGCAGTCGGCGGGCTTCACGATGCCCATCTCGGCGTCGTCGATCGTCGGCACCTGCGTGCTGTCGGGCGATCGCATCAACGTCCCCGACCTGTATTCGCTCGACGAGCCCGGCGCCGGCAATAACCCGTGGGGCTTCGTTCACGACCGCAGCTTCGATGACAAGTATCGCTACCAGACACGCTCGGTGCTGTCAGTCCCCATGATCTCGGCACGCAACGAGGTCATCGGCGTGATCCAGCTGATCAACAAGCGCGCGAAGGGCTGGATCACGCTCGACCTGCCGGCCGACTTCGGTGACGGCGTGGTGGCGTTCGACGACGTCTCCGAGGCCTACGTCGCGGCACTGTCGTCGCAGGCGGGCATCGCGCTCGAGAACGTCCTCCTCTACGAAGAGGTCAAGACGCTGTTCGACAGCTTCGTGAAGGCCGCGGTCACCGCGATCGAATCGCGCGATCCGACCACGTCGGGCCACAGCGAGCGCGTCGCCGATCTCACCGTCGGGTTCGCGCGCGCGGTCAACCGCGCCGAGAGCGGCCACTACCGCGAGGTTCGCTTTTCGCGCGACGACCTCACGCAGATCCAGTACGCGGCGCTGCTCCACGATTTCGGCAAGGTCGGCGTTCGCGAGCACATCCTCGTCAAGGCGAAGAAGCTCTACGAGCACGAGCGCGAGATCATCCTGCAGCGCTTCCAGCTGATCAAGCGCGGCTACAAGATCGAGACCCTCGAGTCCAAGGTCCGCTACCTGTCCGAAGCCTCGCGCGAGCAAGTCGCCGCCGAGCTGTCGTCGCTCGACGGCAATCTGATCTCGAAGCTCGAGGAACTCGACGGCATCATCAAGTTCATCCTCCAGGCGAACGAGCCCACGGTCCTCGACCAGGGCGGCTTCGAGCGCATCGCCGAGCTGTCGGGTCTCAACTACCGCGACGAGACGGGCCACACGCTGCCGTACCTCACCCACGACGAAGCCTCGTGCCTGCAGATTCGCCGCGGCTCGCTGACCGAGGTCGAGCGCCTCGAGATCAACAGCCACGTCGTGCACACGTACAATTTCCTCGTCCGCATCCCGTGGAGCCGCACGCTGCGCGACGTCCCTGACATCGCGGGCGCGCACCACGAGAAGCTCGACGGCAGCGGCTATCCCAACAAGCTCAAGGGCGATCAGATTCCGATCCCCGCGCGCATGATGGCGATCAGCGACATCTACGACGCGCTCACCGCCTCGGACCGTCCGTACAAGAAGGCGATGCCGCCCGAGAAGGCACTCGACATCCTGTCCAGCGAGGTCAAGCGCGGCCAGCTCGACACGGATTTGTTCGAAGTCTTCGTCGGCTCGCGCGTCTGGGACATCACCAGCCGCGGCAACGCGCGCTAGTGCTCGACCTGTCAGTCGACGCGGGCGTGAAGCTCGACAGCCGTGTGCGAGCGAAGCTGCGCCGTGACGTCGCGCGGATGGTGAAGGCGGCGGCTCTGCACGAGGGGCGCGCGGATCTCGAGGTGGCGTTGCGGCTGTGCGACGACGTCGCGATCCACGAGCTCAACCGCGACTACCGCGGCAAGAACAAGCCGACGGATGTGTTGGCGTTCGCGCAGCGCGAGGCCGAGTCGGCCGATGCCGCGCTGCTGGGTGACATCGTGATCAGCGTGCCGACGGCGAAGCGCCAGGCCACGAAGGGTCTGTATGCGGAGCTGCTGCACCTGGCGTCGCACGGCCTGTGTCATCTGCTCGGCTACGATCACCAGAACGCCAAGGATGAGCGCGAGATGAACACGCGCGCCCAGGCGCTGCGCAAGGAAGCCGCGCGCACCGGCAAGGTCCGCGCGGCCTGAGCTATCGGCGCGCGAGATCCTCTCGGCGGGCGCATCGCCTTGCGCCGAGCGTGCCGCGTCAATCGACGTCCCTCTTCAGAACGCGATCGTTTCGGTTAACTCTCCTTCGCTGGTGCCGACGCGCGCCTCGCGATGACGCTGTGCACGATCTGCTGCGGCTGCAGACGCGGAAAGGTCGCGATGACGTATCGAGTCCTCATGACCAACTTCGCACTCATCGCGCTGCGATAGACCTCCGCGTGCCGGTCGGCGGGTCTCGCCCTTGCGCTTGCTCGCGCACGCGGCCTGCCGCGCGCGTGAGCGTCGGTGGTGGCGCGCGCGACCGCCGCGCAGATGTGCGGGTGACGCGAATGCGCGCCAACGAGCGACGCGCG
>JBBQFU010000364.1:0-7661 GCA_038322185.1 Haliangiales bacterium | reverse complement strand
CAAGTAGAAAACGTTACGTAGCGTCGCCTGCGTCCTAGAGATCGCGCTGGTTTGATCGTTCCGTCGAGTGGCTGGCAAGGTGTGCGAGCCGTTGGACTGAGCGACCAGGCCGCAGTCAAGAGGCCCAGGCGACGTGAATCCTCAGGAGACACGGATGCCGTACGTTCGCGAGACCGCCATGATTGGCGGCAAAGAGATCATTGTTGAGACCGGCAAGTGGGCCAAGCAGGCTTCTGGCTCGGTCGTCATTCGCTGTGGCGATTCGATGGTGCTGGTCACCGCTGCCGGTTCGCAGCAACCGCGCGACATCGACTTCATGCCGCTCACCTGCGAGTCCCAGGAGAAGTTCTACGCGACGGGTCGCATCCCCGGCAGCTTCTTCCGCCGCGAGGGCCGCACCACCAACGCAGAGATTCTCGTCTGCCGCCTGATGGATCGCCCGATTCGCCCGCTGTTCCCCAAGGGCTGGTTCATCGACACGCAGATCATCGCCAACGTGATCTCGTTCGACAAGAACAACGCCACGGACGTCCTCGCGATGACCGCCGCGTCGTGTGCCGTTCACATCTCTGACCTCGTGTGGGCGGGCCCGCTAGCCGCCGTTCGCGTCGGCCGCATCAACGGCGAGTTCGTCGCGAACCCCACGTTCGCCGAGCGCGAGCAGAGCGACATGGACATCATCGTCGCCGCCTCGAAGGACGCGATCATGATGGTCGAGGGCGAGATGAAGGAGCTGCAGGAGGACACCGTCATCGACGCGCTCCTGTTCGGTCACGCCGCGATGCAGCCGCTCATCGAGCTGCAGGAGCGCCTGCGCGCTTCCAACGGCAAGCCGAAGCGCCCGTTCACCGCGCCCGTCGCTGATGAAGCCCTCGGCGTCAAGGTCAAGGACCTTGGCTGGGACAAGCTCAAGGCGGCGATGACGATCAAGGACAAGCACCAGCGTCGCGAGGCGACGTCGGTGCTCCACATGGATCTGCGCTCGCAGCTGACCGCCGAAGGTCAACCGTGGGCCGGCAAGTCCAAGGATGTCGATGCGGCGTACTCCAAGCTCACCAAGAAGTGGGCTCGCGGTCACACGCTGTCGACGCGCAAGCGCATCGACGGTCGCGACCCGGACGAGATTCGCGCCATCTCCGTCGAGACCGGCGTGCTGCCGCGCGCTCACGGCTCGGCGCTGTTCACCCGTGGCGAGACGCAGGCGCTGGTCGCCGTCACGCTCGGCACCAAGTACGACGAGAAGAAGCTCGAGAACCTGATGGGTGACTCGAAGCGCACGTTCTACATGGACTACAACTTCCCGCCGTTCTCGACGGGTGAAGTGAAGATGCTGCGCGGCCAGTCGCGTCGCGAGGTCGGTCACGGCTTCCTCGCCGAGCGCTCGGTCGAGGCGATCGTCCCGATCTACGAGGACTTCCCGTACACGATTCGCGTCGTGTCGGACATCCTCGAGAGCAACGGCTCGTCGTCGATGGCCTCGGTCTGCGGCGGCTCGCTCGCGCTCATGGATGCCGGCGTGCCGACCAAGGCGCCGGTTGCCGGCATCGCGATGGGTCTGATGAAGGAAGGCGATGACTACGTCATCCTCTCCGACATCCTTGGCGACGAGGATCACCTCGGCGACATGGACTTCAAGGTCACCGGTACCCGCCGTGGCATCTGCGCGCTGCAGATGGACATCAAGGTCGACGGTCTGACCCGCAAGATCCTCGAGGAAGCCCTCGAGCAGGCCAAGCGCGGTCGTATCCACATCCTCGAGAAGATGGATGCGGCGATCAGCCAGGCTCGCGACGAGGTCTCGATCTACGCACCGCGCATCGTCACGGTGCAGGTCAAGCCGGACAAGGTCCGCGACATCATCGGACCGGGTGGCAAGACCATCCGCGCGATCCAGGAGCAGACGGGCGCGCAGATCGACATCAACGATAGCGGTGTCGTGTCGATCGCCTCGTCGGACTCCAAGGCCATCGAGCAGGCCCAGGCGCTCATCGCGGGCCTCACGATGGAGCCCGAGGTCGGCCAGTTCTACAACGGCATCGTGAAGAAGATCGTCGAGATCGGCGCGTTCGTCGAGATCATGCCGGGCACCGACGGTCTCCTCCACATCTCGGAAGTCGCCAAGGAGCGCATCCGCTCGGTCGAAGACGTCCTCAAGGAGGGCGACGAGGTCATCGTGAAGTGCATCAAGGTCGACCGTGACGGCAAGATCCGTCTCAGCCGCCGCGAGGCGCTCGACGCGAACCCGGGTCCCGAGGAAGTAAACAACTACGTCATCTGATCGCTGATCGGATCCGTAGGGCCACGTGTTCATCGCACGTGGCTTTCGTATTTTCGGTAGACTGGGCGCGTGACAGCTCCGCGTGTGCAGCTCCGCCGGCTCCGGCCGGATGCAGTGTTGCCGCGCTACATGTCCTCGCGCGCCGCGGGTCTCGACCTGTGCGCGGCGATCGACGAGCCGATCGTGCTCGCACCGGGTGCATCGGCCGCCATCGGCACCGGACTCGCGATGGCGATTCCCGAAGGCTTCGAAGGGCAGGTGCGGCCGCGCTCCGGCCTCGCGAAGAATCATCAGGTCACCGTCGTCAACGCGCCTGGAACAATTGATTCTGATTTCAGGGGCCATTGCATGGTGCTCCTGATCAATCACGGTCGCGAGCCGTTCACGATCGCGTCGGGCGATCGGATCGCGCAGCTCGTGATCGCGCCCGTCGTGCAAGCCGAGCTCGTCGAGGTCGAATCGCTCGACGAGACCGAGCGTGGCGCCGGCGGCTTCGGATCGACGGGGCGCTGACGTGAGGACGCGCAACGACAAGCCCACCCGGCGCGGCACGGCGCCAGGGCCGAAGTCCGACTTCGACGACGCGCCGACGGAGATCTACGAGTCAGGCGACAAGCACAAGCCGGCGGCGCCTGCTGCGCCCGTTCCACAGGCGCAGCAGATGGTCGCGATCTCGATGAAGACGCCGGCGGATCCGGGCCTCATGCCGGTCAAGCAGCCCGATCGCGAGATGCCGCACGTCAAGCTGCGCGCGATGTCGGAGGTCGCCAAGCAGAACCATCCGCAGAACCTGGGCAACCTCGCGCCGCCCTACGATCCGCGCGAGGCGCGCAAGCGAGGCATGCGCGACCTCGTCGTCTGGGGCTGCCTTGCCGTGATCATCGCGTCGGCGATCGCGCTCGTCGTGTGGTTTGTCGCGTCGTGAGCGATCGCGCAGCACTGCTGCTCCTGCTCGTCGTGCCGGGCTGCACGCAGGTGTTCGGGCTGGAGCCACCGCGACGCGGCGTCGATAGCGGCGTGGTCGACACCGACGCACCAGACGACTCGATGAGCGTGGCGTGCTACGGGGCGGGCCTCGTGAAGGTCTGCCCGAGGGACGTGCCGGCGCTCGTCGAGCTGACCGGCGACCTGGATACGACCACCGACCCGAGGTGCAGCTCCGACTCGAATGTGTTCTGTGTGATCGTCGCGACGCAGGTCCAGGTGAACGCCGCGACCTCTGTGGGAGTCTCGGGGAGCCGTCCGCTCGTCGTGCTCGGCACGGACACCGTCGAGATCAGCACCACCTTCGGTGTCGGCAGCTACCTCGGCCCGATGGGCCTCAAGGTCGGCGCGGGCGAGGGCACCCCGGAACAGTGCGGGACGGCCCCGGTAGGTGCCAGCAGCGCGATCGCCGACGCGGGCGGCGGTGCGGGCGGATCCTTCGGCGGCAGGGGTGGCGACGGCGGCGCGTCCGGTGGTGGTACTGCGGGCGGGATATCGCTCCCGCCACGCCCAGCGCCGACGGTGCTCAGGGGTGGTTGCCCAGGGGGCGATGGCGGCGATGTCGTCTCGACGAACGGCGGCGCAGGCGGCCATGGCGGCGGCGCGCTCTACGTCATCGCAGGCAGCTCGATCACCATCACCTCGATGGGCATCCTGTTCGCGGGCGGCGCGGGTGGCGCGGGGGGCGCGCAAGGCGGCGGTGGTGGTGGTGGCGGTGGCAGCGGTGGATTCATCGGTCTCGATGCACCGTCGATCACGTGCCAGGGTTTCCTGTCTGCCGATGGCGGCGGCGGCGGCGAGGGCGGCGCAACGCTCAGCGGTAACGGCGCTCCTGGCAGTAGCTCCGCAGCGAACCCCACGGTTCGCGCGCCCGGCGGCACGGGCAATCAGTACGGGGGCGATGGTGGCCGTGGATCGTTGGGCACGTTCGTCGACGGCGACGATGGCCTCGTCGGGGGTGATGGCGGCGGCGGTGGGGGCGGCGCCGCCGGGGTGATCAAGATCTACGGTGGCGGCTCGGCCGCGGGTTGCATGGCGTCGCCGGCTCCGACTTAGAGCGCGGTGCAGGTCGCGGTGCCGCCGGACTTCAGGCGGGCGAAGCGCAGCGTCGTGCTTGCCGCGGTGTCGAACCACGCCCACACGACGTCACCGTTGAGATGCACGCGGAATGGATCGTCGCGACGACCCCACTTCGCCGTCGTGATGGTGATCGGGCCCTCGACGAAACCGCCGGTCGCGTTGATGCGGCCGAGGTGGTAGGTCCCGCCGGTCGGCGCCGAGGACCAGCCCACGACGTACTGCTCGGTCGCATCGCCCATCGGCTGCCAGCGCGCGATCGAGGAGTTCGACTCGTTGACGCCGCTCGTGGTGGTGAGCCAGACGATCGAGCTGGTCAGCGTGCGGTTGTTCGCGATCGCCTGGAATCCAATGTCCTGGTTCATCGTCGACGTGCTGTACGAGCTCTGGCCCATCGTCGCTGCGTTCTGATGGCCGTTGAACACGAGCTTCCAGCCCGCCGCGCCGGGCGTTGCGCCGCCAAGCTCGGTCGCGACGTTCCCGTTACAGCCGGCATCGAAGTCGCGGACCTTGGTGGTGTTGTGGTTGAGGTAGATGCCGCCGATCGAGCCGGTCGCGAAGTTCGAGCCGCTGGTGCCGGGATAGCAGTCGGTCGCGCAGATCGGCAGCGTCGAGTTGGCGGCCGGGCTGTAGCGGAGGAGCTCGCTCATGCTGTGCGAGCAGCCCCAGGTCCAGCCGTTGGTGATCGCGCCGTTGGTCTTGGCGACCCACTGCAGCATGTCGCCTTCGTGGCCGGCGAGCTGCGTGACGCCGTGGACATGGAAGTAGGCGCCGTAGCGACTGTTCGGCGGGTCGTACTCGAGCCGGCTCTCACCGATGTTGAAGTCATCGGGCGCGACGGCGGCGTTCGGTAGGGCCGCAGTGAACTGCTGCGTGCCGGCCACGTTGTAGCGGCGCACGTGCAGCTGGTTCGTATTGATATCGGCCTTCTGCTCCCACAATAGTGCGCCCCAGTTGCCGTCGGGCTCGGCGGCGAGGCCGCGCAGCACGAAGGCGCCGAGGTCGTGGGTGGTGACGATCGCATCCTGGGCGTCGAGGCGGGCCACGCGCGCACGCGGCGCCGCGGCGGTGCCGGTCGTGTAACCGACGAGCGTGCCGCAGTCGGCGTAGGGGATCGTGAAGACCGGCGCGATGCCAAGCGAGGCCATGCCCCAGATCCGCCAGTTGTTGTCGCCGCTCTTCACACCCGCAGGCGCGGTGATGTTGACGGTGACGAGGCGCTGATCGAGCGGCGTCGACATTGGCGGCGCACAGTCATTGTCGTTGGCGTAGGTGCAGCCGGTCGCGCAGCAGCCGTCACCGTTGGTGCACGAGGTGATGGCCGGGTAGGTGCACACCGCGTTGCACGTGGTCATGCTGCCGGTGAGCACGTTCGTGGTACACGCGTTGTTGTCGTTGCACGCCGTCGGGCAGCTCGACTTCGGATCGCAGGTCTCGGTGCCTTCGATGGCGCCGTTGCCGCACGTGGCGGAGCAGTCGGAGTCGTTGTTCGCGTTGCAGCCGGTCGGACAGCAGCCATCGCCGGCGCTACACGCGGTGATATCGGAGGTCGCGCACTGTGCGTTGCAGTTCGCGGACGACCCGGTCAGTAGATCGTTGGTGCACGCATCGGCGTCGTCGCACATCGTGGGGCACGAGCTCGCGGGATCGCAGGTCTCGTTGGTATCGACATTGTTGTCGCCGCAGGTGGCCGAGCAGTCGTCGTCGCTGGCGTTGTTGCAGCCCGCGGGGCAGCAGCCATCACCATCGGTGCAGCCATCGATGATGCCGCGGCTGCACGTGACATCGCAGGTCTCGGCCGCGCCGCCGCTCGAGTCCAGGGTGCAGCCGTTGTTGTCGTCGCACGAAGGGCAATCACCGTCGCAGGTCTCACCATCCTCGATCACGCCGTTGCCGCAGCTTCCGTCGCTCCCGCCCGCGTCGTCGTCGGTGAGGTTGTCTTTGGATCTACATCCAAACATCACCAGCAGGCCCACGATGGCCAGAGTCCCCTTCATGTCTCGATGATGCCCCGATTTCGGGGTCAGGGGGGTGTGGTATACGGGGCCCGCAACAATGATTCCTCGCTACAGTCGACCCGAGCTCGCAACTCTCTGGGAAGACAAGTACCGCTTCGAGCTCTGGCTCGAGATCGAGCTCGCCGTTTGCGAAGCGATGGAAGAGAAGGGCACGGTGCCTGCGGGTACTGCTGCAGCTGTCCGCGGCGCCGCCGCCGGGAAGCTGAATCCCGAGCGAATCCTCGAGATCGAAGGGGTCACGCGCCACGACGTCATCGCGTTTCTGACGCACGTCGAGGAGCTCGCCGGTGAGCCGGCACGCTGGCTCCATCTCGGGATGACATCGAGCGACGTGCTCGACACCGCACTCGCGATCCAGACCGGGCGCGCACTCGAGCGCGTGATCAACGGCGTGATGGGCCTCGCGAGCGCGCTCGCTGCCCGTGCCCGCGAGCACGCAGCCACCGCGATGATCGGCCGCTCGCACGGCATCCACGCCGAGCCGATCACGGCGGGCCTGGTGTTCGCGCGCTGGCATGCGGAGCTCGTCCGCGCGTCGGGTCGGCTCATGAAGGCGCGGCACTCGATCGCGGTCGGCAAGGTCGCCGGCGCGGTCGGCGTCTACGGCAATCTGGATCCCGAGATCGAGAGCATCGCGCTCGGCAAGCTCGGCCTCGAGCCCGAGACGGTCGCCACGCAGATCGTCGCGCGTGACCGCCATGCGGAGGTGCTGGTGGCATTGGCGCTGCTCGGTACGGCGATCGAGCAGATCGCCCTCGGCGTTCGCCACTGGCAGCGCACCGAGGTCGGCGAGGCCGAGGAGGGCTTCGCGCCGGGCCAGAAGGGCAGCTCGGCGATGCCCCACAAGAAGAACCCGATCCTCAGCGAGAATCTCACCGGGCTCGCGCGCCTGCTGCGTGCCTACGCACAGGCAGGCATGGAAGACGTCGCGCTGTGGCACGAGCGCGACATCTCGCACTCGAGCGTCGAGCGCGTCGCGATGCCCGATGCGACCATCCTCGCCGACTTCATGGTCGCGCGCGCGACCGGCCTCGTGAAGGGGCTCGTGATCCACGAGCGGCGCATGCGCGCCAACCTCGAGCGCACCGGCGGTCTCTACTTCTCCGAGGCCGTGCTGCTCGCGCTGGTCAAGACCGGCCTGCCGCGCCAGGAGGCCTACGTGATGGTCCAGCGCAACGCGATGAAGGCGATCAGCGAGGCTGCAGGTGCCGGGCACGCCGGCGCGCTGCCGGGCCGGTTTCGCGAGCTGCTCGGTGCCGATGCCGACGTGAGCGGGCGCCTCGACGTTGCTGCGCTCGACGGCT
>JBBQFU010000363.1:0-7700 GCA_038322185.1 Haliangiales bacterium | reverse complement strand
TGGTGGTCGCGGACTGGGGCTGAATGATGAAGTTGAGCGGCTTGTAGGCGCCGGTGGCGAGCTTTTGCTCGACCGCCGTGAGGACCATCTTCACGTTGCCGATGAACTTGCGATCGAGCGAGGCGCCGGTCGTCACGCACTGGTCCAGGTACCGGTGTGCGCGCGGGAAGTCCTTCGCTTTGTAATAGGCCACACCGACGTTGCACATGAGATCAGGTCGCGGGTGCTCGCGGTAGGCATCGCGGTACTTCGCAGCGGCCCCCGGATAGTCCCCGCTGGCGGCGAGTGCCTCGGCGGCCTTGGCGAGATCGTCGGCGGCTGCAGAGTCTGCGTGAGCCAGCGTCGCACTGGATGCGAGACCGATCACGACCAGCAGCGAGCAACGCACATGAGGAGCGTACCATCGTGCGATACTCGGGCGGTGAACGTGCGTGGGTCGACGTTGCAGGTCGCGATCATCGCGGCAGCCACGACGGGCGCGTGCGTCAAGGTCGAGAAGTTCAGCTTCCGCGATGGCGGCCCGCAGGGTGGGGAGGATGCCGGCGACGGCGGCAACGGGTCTGGCGGCGGTGCGCTCGCCTACGTGAGCACAGGCACGTACGTCGGCGAGCTACCGGGCATGTACAAGCTCGAGTTCTCGACGCAAGGCTTCCACTTTCCCAGGACGCTCACGATCGGCTCGACGCAGGTCCTCGGAGGCACCGCGCAGACCTGCGATACCGAGGAAGGCGTCGGGATCCTGTATTTCCCGGCCGGACAGGTGACGTCGGTCAACCGCCCCGACATCTCGGACACGCTCTCGGATATCGACATCGACATCCCGGGGCCCGGCGTCGCGAAGGTCAGCCTCGAGTGGCAGGGCGCCTTCACGCGGTCGGGCTGCACCGGGGCGCCGCAGGGCCGGTCCACGTTTACGTTCTTCCCCGATGGGCGCATCGCGCGCATGGATCTCACGTCGATCGCCGTGACCAACCTCAGCGGAACGACGTGCAAGTGCGGTTCGGGTGGCGACGTGAACTGGGAAGTCTCGACCTACACGACGTTCGACAGCACGAAGTACACCAGCATCATCGGTCCGAACGGATCGATCGATAACCCGGGCGACAACGTGTCCGTCACGGACCCGGTCTGCATGACGGGAGCCGCGCATCAGCTCGCCGTTGGCTGGCGGTTGCGCCCGGCGCGCCGCGCACGGCGCATCACTTCCACCAGCGTTTCGCTGTTCTCGGACTTCGTCAGCCCGGCGTCACCTGGAACGCTGTCGAGCTTCCCCGACGACGGTGCCGAGACCACGACGATGTGGGTCGCGCGGACGTCGAACTGCGGTGACCTGCGGGATCGAGTCGAGCCGTTCACTGGCAGTCGCGAGCTGCTGATCACGCAGGGCGGCGTGCCCAATAGCATCAGCCTCGGTCTCGACGGGATCTACGGCGGCGAGCATACCGGGTCACAACCTGCCGGTAATGGTGGCTTCGATCCGAATCCTTCGGGAGGTACTCCGATCACGCTGGAGACGTCGGGCGGCGCCAACGTTCCCCCGTTTGCGGTGTGGCTCGATCTCAGCGCCAATCCGACGATCGGCACGCTGACCCGCACGCCCCCGTCGCAGCTACCGACCTGGTACACGATCCAGTCTCTCGGCAGTAACGAGTTCCTGTTGTGGTTTCCGGACGGGCTTGCGGTCGGTGACTCGATCACAATCGAGGTGCAGTGACCAAGCCCGGAGATCCGACGATGCCGTCCGCGAGCGATCACGGCCCGACGATGGAGCTGCATGCCGACGAGGCGTATTGCTCGGCGTGCAATCAGTCGTACCCGTCCGATACCAAGGTCTGCCCGACGGATGGCGCGCGGCTCATCAAGCTCGCGGCGCAGCGCGACGACCTGATTGGCCGCGTCCTCGACGAGCGCTACGAGATCCGTGCGCCACTCGGCAAGGGCGGCATGGGGACGGTCTATCGCGGCTGGCAGCTATCGGTCGATCGCGAGGTGGCGATCAAGGTCATCCATCCCAAGCTGTCCGACGATCGCTCGGCGGTGAAGCGCTTCCTGCGCGAAGCGCGGCTCGCGAGCCGGCTGAGCCAGCCGAACATCGTCAACGTCTACGACTTCGGCCAGTCGGCCGGCGTGCTGTTCCTCGTGATGGAGCTGCTGCGCGGGCACACGCTGACCGCCGAGCTCGGGCAGGGCAGGCGCCTCAACCCCAAGCGCACCGTCACGATGGCGCTGCAGCTGTGCGATGCACTCGAGGCAGCGCACGCGCAGGGCATCGTCCATCGCGATCTCAAGCCGAGCAACATCGTGATCCTCGACGATCCGCCGGGGCGCGATCTGCTCAAGGTCCTCGACTTCGGCCTCGCGAAATCGCTCGCGCAGGACTCTGGATCGGTCGTCACGAATACCGACGCCTTGCTCGGCACGCCGCTGTACATGTCTCCCGAGCAAATCGAAGGCAAGGAGAGCGACCAGCGCGCGGACCTCTACTCGTTCGGCTGCATCCTGTACGAGATGCTGAGCGGCAAGCCGCCGTTCCTCGACAGCGCCGTGAGCGCAGTGCTCGCGCGCCACATGAGCGACACCCACGCGCCGCTGCCCGCCCACGTGCCGCTGAAGCTGCGCTCGCTGATCGATTCGCTGCTCGCGAAGCGCCCCGAGGATCGCGTCCAGAGCGCGGGCGAGATCCGCCGCATCCTCGACGACATTCGCGACGCGGGAACCACGCCGACGCCCGAGCCATTCCATACGATCTCTGGACCGGCCGATACGATTCCTGATGTCGAGGACGCCTTGGCGGCGACGCATCACGCGACGCCCGTTCCCGCCTCGAGCGTGGTCAACACCGCGGTGCCGCCCGCACCCTCGCTCGACCAGGCGCGGCCGGTCGCAGCCAGCCGACGCTACGGGCTCATCGCCGCGCTCCTGCTCGTCCCGCTCGCCGCGCTGATCGTCGTGTTCACGATGAAGTCGAAGGGCAGCGACCCGGCCGCGAACCGCAGCGCCGATGTCGTGGAACCCGCGCAGACCGACGCGGGAGTCGCGCTCGCGCAACCGCCGCCGCCCGCACCGGCCGATGCGAGCCTGGCGGTCGTGGAGATCGATGCTGGCGTGGCGAAGACGACCGTGACGAACCCGCGCCCGCGGCCACAGCCTCAACCTCAACCGCCAAAGGCGCGTCCCGACGCTGCCGTCGAGATGCCGGACATCGACTTCGTCAAGACGAAGAAGAACTGAAGCAGCCATCCAAACAACGAGCCGACGAGCCGACGCGTCCGCATCAACGTCGCTTCTTCCGGGCCGGGGCCCTCGGCTTCGGTTTCGGCTTCGCACGCACGACCGGTGCGGGCTGGTGTGCGGGTTGCTCGCCCGCCTCGAGCCGCTCGCAGCGCTCGCGCAGGCTCGCGATGACCATGCGCAGCTCGCCGACCTCATCGCGCAACCGGCGCACGTCATCGGACAGCGGCGCGCCCTCGCCGAGGTCGCGCACGACTTCCTTTGCACGACGGCGTAGACGCGGGTCGAGCTCGCGCTCGATCAGGCGGTTGAGCCAGCTGATCGCCGCAGGATCGCTGATCACGGCGAGCGCCTCGATCGCGGCGGCCTGGACGCGAAAGTCCGGATCGAAGAGCAGCTGCTCGATCCGCTCACGAACATCGCGCGCTTCGCGGTCGCGGCGCCCACGCATGAGCTGCGCGAGTGCGCCGACCGCGGCACGCCGGCCTTGTGTGATGCGCCCCCAGCGCATGCCATCGGCGAGGAATCCGACCGCGCTGTCATCTCGCGCCTCGGCGAGGCCGCGATACGCGTACTGGCGAATCACGTCGCTGAACGACTCGCGGTGCGCCGCCTGCCGGAGCAGCTCGCCGGCGCGCGGCGTGCGGGTGCGGCCGAGTGCGAGGCATGCTTCTGCCTCGACGAAGTAGCTCGCGTCGCCTTTGCTGACGACCGTGGCGAGCGCGGCGGCGGCCGTCACGTCGTGCACGAAGTCTCCGAGCGCACGCGCGATGATGAGGCGCGCACGGGGATGCACCTCTGCCTTGAGGCGCTTGATCAGGCGATCGCGAGCAACGCCGGTGCGCAGCGTGCCGAGCCCGCTCGCGCAGCTACCACGCACGGCCCAGTACCTGTCCTTCTCGCACGCGATCGCGAGGGCCTGGTACGCCGACGGTCCGCCGCGCCGTGCGAGGGCGTTGGCAGCGGCGGCGCGGTCGACCGCGTGGGTGGCGCCCGCCAGCTCGGCAATCCAGACTTGCTCGGGCTTGTCGATGCGGCGGGTCGCGAGCAACACGCGGCCTGGATCGAAGATCGCCTGCGTCGGATCGCCTTCGAGCTTGATGTGGAACACGTGCTTGAGATCGGTGATCTCGAGCGGCACGTCGATGTCCTTGTCGGCGACGCGAAACCGCATCTTCGCCGGCAGCCGGAACACCGGCGTGCGTCCCTCGACCTTCTGCTTCTGCTCGACGGTGACCGTCGCGAGCTGGGTGTCGGTATCCCACGTGATGAGGACGTCGAGCTCGGGATGGCCGTGGCCGTCGATCACCCACTGGCTGAAGAACCAGTCCACGTTCTTGCCGGTCGCATCCTCGACGGCGCGCGCCAGATCGCGCGACTCGACGAGGCCGTGGCGGTGCTTGGTCAGGTAGTGCTGCAGCGAGCGGAAGAACAGGTCATCGCCGAGGACGTCGCGCAGCATGTGCAGCACGCGCCCGCCCTTCTCGTAGAGATGGTGATCGAAGATGTCGATCGGGTCGTCATAGAACTTGGTCGCGATCGTGCGGCGGTAGCGCCCAGAGTCCTCGCCAAAGTACGAGTCCGCCCACTCCTCGAGCTCGAGGTCCGCGGCATCGCGGCCTTCGTGGGCTTCACGCCAGATGTACTCGGCATACGTCGCGAAGCCTTCGTTGAGCCAGCTCTCACCCCAGTCGCGGCACGTGACGAGATCTCCAAACCATTGATGCGCGAGCTCGTGGGCGACGAGCGCATCGATGTCGTAGTCGATCGCAGCGCGCTCGTCGATCAGCACGGTGTCGGTGAGCGTGGTCGCGCTCGTGTTCTCCATGCCACCGAAGATGAAGTCGGCGACGAACACCTGGGCGTAACGCGGATACGGATACGGCACGCCGAACTTCTCCGAGAACAGCTCGAGCATCTGCGGCGTCCGCGCCAGGGTCCGCTCGGCCATCGCCTCCTTGCCGCGCTCGACGTAGTAGACGACGGGCATGTCGCGCCACTTGGTCTCGATGGTGCCGAAGTCACCGACGGCAAGCGTGACGAGGTACGCGCTGTGCGGCACGTCGAGGCGCCAGTGCAACGTGCGGCGCTCGCCGCTGGTCTTGTCCGAGACTAGCGTACCGTTCGACAGCGCGAACATCTGCGCGGGCACCGTGACCTTGACCTCGCTCGTCGCCTTCTCGTTCGGCGCGTCGAGACAAGGAAACCAGTAGCGGCTGTCCTCGTCCTGACCTTGCGTCCACGCCTGGACCGGCTTGCCGGGGTAGCCCTCGTCGGGTCCGATGAAGTAGAGGCCGCGGCGCGGTGCGCCCTTGTAGTCGATCGCGATGGTCCACTCGGCACCGCGCGCGAGTGGAGCGGCGAGCTCGACGCGCAGCTTCTTGCCGTCGTGCCGGTAGGCGACGCCCTTGCCGCCGCTCGTGACCTTGTCGATCGTCAGCTCGACGGCATCGAGCTCGATCACCCGCGTGGTCGGAGCGAGCACCATGCCGCGCAGAGTCGCGGTGCCACTGATCGCACGTTTCGTCGGGTCGACGTCGAGGACCAGACCGATGTGCTGGATATCTACGATCCGGTCGGGGGCGTAGCGCGGTCGGGTGCCAGGAAACGCAAACTCGCGGGTCACCGGCGCAATGTAGCCGAACTGGCGGGCGGCTCTACTGCTCGAAGCAATAGACGCGCCCGCTGCAGCCGCCGGAGCCCGCCGAGAAGAACAGGTCGGTCCGCTCCACGGTGCCGTGTACGGCAGTGCTCGCGGGCGCGGTCCAGTTGCTGCAGGTCTGGTTGTTGTCGGTGGCTGCACTCGTCGGTGTCATGCTCCCGGTCAGCACCCCGCCGACGACATACGCCTTCGTTGCGGTCACGTTCGGCGTCGTGAGGAGCTTGACCCCGATGTCGAGCGGCGACGCCACGATCGGGATGCCGTCCGGGCGAACCCACGCAGGCCCTGCGAGATTGAGGCGTGAGATCGCGGACGCGGTCGTGGTCGCGAGCAACGCGACGTAGGTTCCGGTCAGGCCGGCGACACTCGCTTCGCTGGTGCACAACGCATCCGCTTTGCCGATTCCCGTGAAGTCGACGCTGTACTCCTGGACGGAAACGAACACGTGGCGACCTGTCGCTGGCGTGAACTGAAGCGGCGCGGACTTGTCGACTCCGAAGCAATACAGCCGAGCCGTCTCGTCGCACGACTTGCTGCCCGTCGAGAGCCACTCGTTCGTGGTGCCGGCGGTTGACCCGACCTGAATCACTCCTTCCACGTCCGTCAGGTCCACGCAGTTGGAAGAATCCTCGACGCCGGTGCCGGTGGAGGCGGTGTGGACCGACGCGCTGCCGATGTTGCCGCCGAGCTCGTCGATCGAGAGCGGATGCAGGACGGCGCCCGTCAGATCGGCGACGCGATCGAGGAATGGCTTGCCATCGACGCGGACCCAGCCTCGCGCGGCACCGAGCCGCTCGCGAGCATCGACCGTGGCCGTCGACATCAAGGCGACGTAGGTCCCAGGCAGACCGGCTGCCGCTGCGCGTGTGTTGCAGACGGCATCGGCGCCAGCGAGATCGGCGCCGTAGCTGAGCGGCAGATGCGTCGTCGAGGTGACGAACGCGATGTTGTTGACGAACGCTGACGACGTGTCGGCGAGAGCGTCACGCGCGTCGGGATCGAAGTTGCTACGGCCGCAGCCGACGACAAGTGCCAGGGCTGCGAGCTGCGCGATCACTTCAGCGTGCCGAGTGCTTCCGCGAGCCGGCCGACACCCTTGCGGATGTTCTCCATCGAGCAGGCGTACGACAGGCGAACGAAGCCAGGTGCGCCGAATCCCGAGCCGGGAACCACGGCGACCTTGCCCACCTCGACCAGCCAGTCGCACAGCTGAACATCATCGTCGAGGACCGAGCCTTCGGGGGACTTTTTTCCAACGTAGGCGGAGACGTCGGGGAACGCGTAGAACGCGCCCTTCGGCTCGCGGCACGTGACGTTCGGGATCGCGCGCAGCTGCTTCACGATCTCCTGGCGGCGCTCGTCGAATGCCTTGCGCATCTCGGCGACGCAGTCCTGCGGGCCGGTGAGTGCCGCGATCGTCGCGAGCTGCGAGATGTGCGTCGGGTTCGACGTCGACTGGCCCTGGATCTTGGCCATCGCCTTGATCAGCGGCAGCGGGCCGGCGGTGTAGCCGATGCGCCAGCCGGTCATCGCGTAGGTCTTGCTGACGCCGTCGACGAGGATCGTACGCTTGGCAACCTCGGGGCTGACCGCAGCGATCGAGTGGTACTGCGCATCTCCATAGACGAGCTGGCGGTAGATGTCGTCGGAGATGACCAGCAGGTCTTTCTCGACGACGACCTTCGCGAGCGCCTCGATCTGCGCCTTGGTGTAGACCGCGCCGGTCGGGTTCGACGGGTTGTTGAGCACGATGGCGCGCGTGCGCGGCGAGCAGGCGGCAGCGACTTGCGCGGCGGTCACCGCGAAG
>JBBQFU010000362.1:0-7784 GCA_038322185.1 Haliangiales bacterium | reverse complement strand
CGTCGGATCCTTGTCAGCACCGGGCTTGCTCCCGACATCGGGCGCCTTCGTGGTCTGGCCCTTCGCTGCGGTCGGCTTCTCGGCAGTCTCGATCTGCGCCGGCGTCTTGGCCGTTGGCGCGACCACCTCGGCGAGATCGTTCGCGGCGACGACAACGCCGGTGCGATACGCGGCGAGCGAGCTGACCTCGTTGCCCGCGAAGTCGGCCATCGCGCGCGTCTTGCCGTCCTTCGGATCGTAGCGGAACACGAGCGCGCGCTCGGAGGTCCCCAGCCACACCGCACCGTCGCTGGTGCTGGCGAGCGCCGTGATGCGCTTGTCCTCGCTATCGAAGATCTCCTTGGCCGTGCCGCCCTTGATCGCGAACAGCTTGCCGTTCGGGCCGGTGCCCGCGTAGACGGTGTCACCCACCGCGGTCATCGACCAGATCGTCTCGACGTCCTTGAGCGCGGCGCCGGCCGTGGCCTTGCTGCCGTTGACGTCGATCTTCCAGATCTTGTTGCCCGGCATCGCGCCGGCCCACACGGTGCCGTCGCTGGTCTGCGCGAGCGAGACCACCGCGATCGCGCCGTCGAGCCTGACGACCTGCTTCGCGGCGTCACCGGTGACCTTGTAGATCGCGCCGTTGGTGTCGGAGCCGAGCAGCACGCTGCCATCGGCGAGCTTGAGCGCGGCCCACACTGCATCGCTCTCGATCTTGGTGCGCTTGGTATCCCAGCCGGGACGGAGCTCACCGGTCGACGTGATGAACGCGCTCGTCGCGTCACCTGCATCGAACTGCTGATAGGTCTCGATGGACCACGTTGCCGTCACCACTGCTTCCGCACGGACGGCGAGCAAGCACAAAGGAACACCCAGCCACAGTCGCTTCATCAGATCTCCAATCGGAAAGGCGAATCGAGGATTGCGATTACTTCGCGCGAACGCGCACGAGCATCGAGGCGGCGCCATTCACGACGCGCTTGGCCGGCGAGACCGTGCGCACGAGAGGCTTGTAGACAGCGGCGCGTTGCGTACGCGTCTGCGGACGCAGCTTGTCCTGCGCGCTCGGGGGCAGATCCTTGACCAGCTTGCCCTCGACGGCCACGCCTTCGTCGGCCGGATAGATCGTCGCGGCCCACACGTTGCCGGGTAGCAGCTTGCGGAACGCGGCGAGCAGCGACGGCAGGTCGACCGGCGGTGCCGCATCGAGCTTCGCGCTGTCACCGGCGGTGACCTCGAGCGTGACGATGCTGCCCACGAGGTGGGCCGGCACGTCGATGGGGACTTCCTCGATGATGTCCTTGCCGTCCCACGTGCTCATCGAGACCTTCACCATGTTGCGCTGGCCCGCGATGAGGTCCGTGGTCGGGACCGTCATCTCTTTCACGTCGCCATAGTTCGCTTCGAACTTGAGCTCGACGTTGATGTCGACGCGCTCGACGGAGACCGGCGCGTACGGGTTCATCATCAGCGGCACCAGCACGCGCAGGCCGCGCACGGCGCCCATCACCGAGCTCGCACCATCATTGGCATACAGGTAATCGACGAACTCGATCGGCGGTGCGCCCTTGATGCGGACACTGGACTCGACACGCGCGGTGACATCGTCGCGGTCGGGCAGGTAGTACTGCACAGCGTTCATCAGCGCGGCGCCCGTGATCGGCGCGGTCAGGAACTTGTTGTCGAGGACCTCGACGTTGAACGTGCCCTTCTCGAGCTGCTTGCCCTTGCCGCTGTTGATCGTGATCGACACCGGAATCGACGGCGTGCGCAGATTCGTATCTGCCGCGATCATGGATTGGCGGTCCTGGGTGAGTGACCCGATCTCCTTGACCGGTGACGCGAGCACGAACGCGCTCTGCGCCGAGGGCACGACGGTGTGCACGAATGCGGTCGCCACCGGCGCGTAGGTCTCGCCGGTCTGGAACATCGGGTGCCCGAACGCGAGCACGTTGTTGCCGTCGATCCACGACACGGTGCCGGTCGCCGCGGCGGACATATCGCCGCGAATCAGCTGCACCGAGATCGAGCCGCCCATCTCGAACTTCGAGGGGCCCGCCTCTTTGCCACCCGACGCAGCGGCGGCACCGCTACCACCTGCCCGCATCGGCGTGAGGTTCGAATCGCCGAACAGCTTCGACAGCTGCGCGAACGCCGGCGCCGAGAATCCGGACACCGCGAGCGGAACACTCGCCGTCATCGCGCCTTGCTCGGTCTCGCTCGGCTTCTCGACCGGCGACGGCAGCGGCGCGGACAACAGCCAGCTCTTGTTCGCCGGGCCCAGCGCGGCCATCGCGGCCTGGGGATCGACCGTCGGCGTGAGGCGCTTCCAGTCGGACATCGACGCGGCAGGCTGCTGCACGATCTTGGGACCGCCGCCCTTACCGGCGACCGCGGTCGCGCGACGCGACACGAGGCCTTCCTTCTTCATGTACTCGATCGGGGTGCAGCCACCGAGTGACACCTTGTTGAAGCGGAAGCCGTACGAGAACGCGCAGACGAGCTTGTCCTCGATGTAGAGCGGGCTTCCCGACATTCCCTGCCAGAAGCCGGTGACGCTCAGCTTCTTGTCGTCACTCTTGACGAGGATGATGTCCTGCTTGGGCAGGAAGTTGTGAACGACCGAGACGACCTCGAATGTGAACCGCTCGGGCTTGGTACCCGACATCGTCGTGAGGCCATAGCCAGTTTGGCCGGCACGGACTCGGTCGAGCGGGTAAGTCTCTGGAGACGCCTGGGCAGATGTCGCTGTCAGCAACATCGCACCCAGGACCGTGGCGCATAGCGCCCAATGTCCACGCATGTTCATCAAAGATACCGGCCACAAAGACCTTCTGCCAGTGCAAGTGCGGGTCTCCGGGCAGCGGGAAAAATGACGACAGCTGTGTCAGCTCTTGCGTCGGTTTTTCTGACAAGTGTCGAGTCGTTGACAGGGTGATCGGCACCGAATCTCCTCTGTTTGCCAGGACTTACGTGCTTGGTCCGACCTCGGCACGCCCGCTGCACATTGGGGGAAGCGGAGGATGTCAATGTCGAATTTCGTGGAGACCTGGAAAGGCATCGCAACAGCACTTGGTCGCTCGGAGCGCTGGTGCCGCTACATGGCGCGCCGAGCCGCTGATCCGCTTCCGGTGTTCAAGGTCGGCGGCATCGTTCGGCTCAACAGCAATGACCTCGAGGACTGGCTGAAGGGCCAGCGCGAGCGCTCGATGCGGGGCCCGGCGCCGCAGCAGCAACCGCTCGAGGACGTGGCGCTCCGCCTCATCGCCTGATTCGTGAGGCGTGGTATGAACCGCGCCGCATGACACGTCCTTTGTCGGAGTTGCGCGGCCCGGTCCGCGCGTTGTTCTCGGATGTCGATGGGACGATGACGACTGGCGAGCGCATCGAGGCTTCGACCTACGAAGCACTCGAGCGACTCGCCGACGCGGGTATTCCAGTGATCATGGTGACCGGCCGGCCTGCGGGCTTTGGCCATGCGTTCATGAAGATGACTGGATGCCTCGCGTGCGTCGCCGAAAACGGCGGCGTCACGTTCGTGCGCGAAGGCCGCAAGGTGGTGAAGCAGTACGGAGTACCGGCTGCCTCGCTTCCCGAGTGGCGTCGCCGCATGAGCGATGCAGCCATCGAGGTCATGTCGAAGGTTCCGGGCGCCCGGATGTCGAGTGACTCGAAGTATCGCGAAGTCGATCTCGCGATCGACTGGAACGAGGAAGTCTCGCTGTCGCGCGACGACGCCGAGACGGCTGTTCGCTTGCTGCAGAAGGCCGGCTTTTCCGCCGTGCGTTCGAGCGTCCACATCCACTTCGGTCCGCCGCACTTCGACAAGCTCAGCGCATGCGCTCAGGTCGTCAAGCGCGTGCTCGGCGGTAGCACCGATGATCTCGCGCCGTACGTCTACGTGGGAGACGCGCTCAATGACGCGCCGATGTTCAGCGGCTTCCCGACGAGCGTCGGCGTCGCGAACATCAAGACGTGGTGGGACGAGCTCGCCCACAAGCCCGCGTACATCACCGAGCGTGCCGAGGGCGCAGGTCTGCGCGAGCTCGTCACGCACCTGCTCGCACTCTGATGCGCTTCGCGCCCGCGCTCGTGCTCGCGTTCGCCGTCGCATGCGGCGGGTCGCGCGCGCCGAGTATCACCGCGCCGCCGCCGCTCGCGGATGTCACCGACATCCAGGGTGGCGCCTATGTCCCGAAGCCCGGAGTCGCTCAGCAGCGTGGCGCCATCACGGGCCTCACGAGCACGGGCGACGACGAGCTCGTGACCTGGACGTTCTCCGTCGGTCCCGGCACGTTCGCCGTCCAGTTACCGAAAGCGATCGCGTTCCCGGCGAGCGACGGTGAGGTCGTCGAGGCATTCAGCCGCGTCACCGGCGGCGGGCCCAACGCATTTGGCAACCTGCGGCTGCGCGACGACAAGGGCGGCTTGCTGCTCGCCGTGATGTGGCTGCCCGACGACTGGAAGCACGACTACGGAACGCCCGTCGCGAGTGATCGCGGCGACCGCTATGATTCGATTCGCTATCGCGTGCGAGTCACCGCGCCGGATGGCAGCAGCGCCGAGATCGGGGATGGCTGGCGGCGGGTGACGCTCGCGGGGGCGACGTTCCTCGGCAACGGCAACGCGACCAAGCGCATGCTTCACGGCAACACCGCGCCGCCCGATTACGTCGCTCGCTGGATCGACGTCGCGCTCGTTCGCGTTCGTTAGAAGAGGCAGTCGACGCCGGTGTTGCCGCCGCAGCACTGCATCCCGCAGGGCCCAGGCGCTCCTGCGGCGCACTCTCCATCGGTACACGCGGGGCCCGTTCCGCAGTGGCAGACGTCGTCGATACATTGCTCGCCGGTGCCACAACACATGTTGCCGCACAGCGGACCGCTGGGGCACGGACTCTGGGCCTGGCACATCGCGGGTGCCGGCGGTGTCGTGGCACACGCCAGTGCGACGTCGGTTGTCGAATCGAAGAAGGGCTCGCAGTAGGCCGGCGCGCACCCGTTGGGTTCGAACGAGATCAGGAGCGGTATCACGATGTGCCGGAGGTTATCGAGATCGAGTGACAGCAGCGCCATCTCCCCAGCCACGGTGGGCATGCCCATCCACTCGAGGTCGATGAGATCCGGCGGGCTGTTGTGCGTGATCTCGAGCTTGCTGCGCACGAAGTCAGCGATCCCGCCAAACGGACCGATGGTGGGCCCGAGCTCGTGGATCCGGACCGCCGTGCACGATGCCGCGGATGGCGCACCGAAGCCAACCACGTCGCACACGGAGACCCCGGTGATCGTCGTCGGTGTGGTGCACGGCGCTCCCTGCGCATCGAGCGGGATCACGCACTTCCAATAGGCCGCGGTTTTGGCGCGTGTGAGCAGGCAGTCGGGGTCCCAGGTCGGGCACTCGCACAGCTGCGCCGTCACGCAGTAGTCATCGGTCACGCGTGAGCACGTCTGGGGCAGCACGGTGACCTCGCTACACGCGGGGCCTGATGCCAAGCAGGCGTTCCTGGTGCCGACCGAACCCATCGTGATGCAGTTCGCCTGATCGATCGAGCCACTCGTGGTCGCTGTCGCGCGATACGACCACGGTCTGCACTCCGGCTGGCTCATGACCGCGTCGCAGTCCTCGTCGGTCTCGGGGCCGATCGCGAACCGCTCGGTGCGGCCGTCGGTGCGATGCTCGATCACGACACACGACGGCAGCGTCTCGTCGTCCGGCGCGCCGTCGTCTTTGGGCCTCCGCCACTGGGCGAGGCGAAACGCGCCGTCCTCGGGTGCGCTCGCGGGATCGAGCGCACCGGCCTCGGCGAGCTCGATGCGCCAGTACTCCGATGCGCCCGGGACAATCTTCACGTCCGACACCATCGCCGTCGCGACCGCGGTGTCGCCCGCGTAGCCGACCGCGGCGAGCAGCGAAATCGTTTGCTCGTCGGCTCCATCCGCGACGATCAGGAACCCGGCGACATCCCCGTCGACGCTGGCGCCCCACATCATGGCGTGGTCGACCTCGAACAGCTTCGCGGGGAGCTCCGGCGTGGCGGGCGGAGCGACCTTACCCGGGCACTCGCCATCGCAGTGCTTGGCAATGAACAGCTCGACGCGGGTCACGCCCTCGGTCGCAACGATCTCGATTGTCAGCCCACTCGGCGCCGCGCATGCGGTGACCATCGCCACCGAGATCCACGCCCCACGCATGGGATGATCGTACCGCGAACGCGGAGCTCGCTGATCAGCGAACCGTGACCGTGTGCTTGTAGCTGTAGGTGCCGTTGAACAGCGAGCCATCGAGCGTGCGCAACGGCACGCCGAGCAGGGCGAACGTCGTGGCGCGGAACGCGGTCTGGTCCTTCGGATCGAGCGTGATGCCACACGTCGCGAACGGGACGCGCTTGGTCCCGTCGACCACGAGCTGGCTCTGTGCGAAGTCGATCGCAAGGGTCTTGAACATCTGGGTGCCCCCGCACGCGAGCGGCTGCAGGCGGCCGGCCGCGAGCGCGGTGCCGTCGACCAGCGCGAAGCCGAGCTCGATGTTCGTGCTCGTCGGCGTGATGCCGATCGTGATGACGTTGCCAGGCGTGTAGTTTGCGGTGCCATCGCCCTTCAGGGGCTTGAGCTCGGCAACCGCGGCGTCGAGCAGCATGAGCGTTCCGCCGCGGCGCAGGACCGTGACGCCCAGCTCGGGATTGGCGTCTGCGAACCAGTCGTGGGTGTCGCCGAGCTGCCAGCGAACGTGCAGGCCGGAGATGTCGTCGGTCTTGCCGTCACTCTGGAGAGTGACGTCGTAACCAGCGTCGTCATCGGTTTCGTCGACTGCGCACCCGGCGACAAGCGCCGCGATGAGGATGGCTGACCTCAGCATGCCGATGGGTAGTGCAACCAGCGCACCGCTTTGATTGCGAACGAGCGTGCACGACTCGATCACGGCCTTACGCGCGGAGCGCCATTTCCCGGGCGAAACACACGGTTTCGGACACACGACGCACCGCGTGACCAGTCCAGTAGCCGGCTAGGCATCCGGCGTCATACTCTGCGGGCATGCCTCGCCAGGACGTCTTCGCGGCAGCGCTCCGTGCGCTCGACGAGGGCAGGGGCGTGGCGATCGCGGCCGTCACCGGGGCGAGCGGCTCGACGCCCCGGCATCTCGGGGCGCGGATGGCCGTCGCCGACAGCGGCGAGCAGTGGGGCACCGTCGGCGGCGGCAAGATCGAGCAGCTCGTGGCCGAGGCCGCGCGCGAGGTCGCCGGTGGTGCTGCGCCCCGCGTCGTTCGCCAGCACCTCGTGCGCGATCTCGCGATGTGCTGCGGTGGCTCGATGGAGGTCGCCATCACGCCGGCGGCCGGCTCGCGCGAGGCGATCGCAGAGCTCGCGAACACGCGTACGCCCAAGCTTCTTGTCACCCCGCTCGATGGTGGTCCGCTCTCGGTGCGCCCACCCACCGAGGGCGATCCGCCTGCGCATGAGCCGGTGGTGCAGGGCGATGCGTTGGTCGAGCGTGTCGGTCCAATCGAGCGCGCGATCGTGTTCGGGCTCGGTCACGTCGCACGCACGCTGGGGCCGCTCCTCGATGGGCTCGGGTTTGCGGTGATCGTGTGCGACGACGGCGAGACCGGCGCGACCGAGGCGGCGCCGGCGTGGGCCACGCGCGTGATCGATTCGTTCGACGCGGTCGAGGTCGAGCGCGAGCTCGGCGGCTTCGGCGCCGACGACTACGTGCTGATCGTGACCCGCGATCACGCGATCGATCAGCAGCTGCTCGAGCAGCTGATCGTGCGCGACGACATCCGCTACCTCGGGATGATCGGCAGCCGC
>JBBQFU010000361.1:0-7794 GCA_038322185.1 Haliangiales bacterium | reverse complement strand
AGGCGAGGGTGAGCGACTTGCCATCGCGCGTGACCTTGCTGACCTTGATGCGGCCGCCGTGTACGAAGAACAGCGAGCGACCGGGATCACCCGGCAGATAGATCACGTCGCGGCGGCGCGCCTCGCGTAGCTCCACGCGCTCTGCCATCCGTGCGATCGCATCGGGGCCGAGGTCCGCGAGCAGTGGAACCTTGCGCAGATACCAGAGGACGCGTTTCGGATCGGGCACGCCGCAATTGTAGCAACGCTCGCGATTATGTGGCCCGAAGTCGGGCCCCTTACCAATCTGGCTGAGTAATTATTCCAGTAAGTTAGGTGGCACGACTGATCTCGCCCGCACCGCAGATCGGTCTGATGTACGCGGTCGTACGGCTCAGACCAGCACGTCGCCGGGCTCACCGATACGAGCGATCCGCACGGTCGCATCGCGCCACGAGGGGTCACGCGCCATGCGAGAAGCGAGCGGCGTGACCACGAGATCCTCGATCGTGCGTCTCAGCGGGCGCGCTCCGAGCTTCGGATCGTGACCGAGCTCGGCGAGTCGCGTGCGCGCCGCGGGCGACACCACGATCTTGAGATTGCGCGCGATGAAGCCGGGCCGCGCGCGGATCTTGTCGAGCTCGAGGTCGACGATGTGCGTGAGCGCTTCGGGCGGCAGCGGCCGGAACGCGACAACGCTATCGAGCCGCCCGATGAGCTCGGGCCGGAAGAAGTTCTTGATCGCGCCGCTCGGATCGGGCGGCGCGTCCGGATCGCTCGAGAAGCCCGCGGCGGGACGCTCGCTCGCGCCGAGGTTCGTGGTCATCACGATCAGCGACATGCGGAAGTCGACGAGGCGGCCGAATGCATCGGTGAGCCGGCCTTCGCCGAGCACGCCGAGCAGCAGGTCGAACGCGGCGTCGTCGGCCTTCTCGATCTCGTCGAACAGCACGACCGAGAGCGGCTGGCGGCGAATGCGATCGGCGAGGCTCGTGCCGGCGGGGGATGGCGTGATCAGGCGCGCGATCGCGGACGCGGTCGTGATCTCGCTCATGTCGACGCGCACGAGGCGATCGGCATCGCCGAACAGGTAGCGCGCGAGCTGCTTGGCGAGCTCGGTCTTGCCGACGCCGGTGGGGCCGGCGAACAGCAAAGCACCGACCGGGCGCTGCGGATCGTCGAGGCCGGCCTTGAGGCGCGCGATCACGCGGCCGGCGACGCGGCACGCGGCGTCCTGACCGATCACGCCCTTCTGCAGCTGCTCGGCGATCGCCGCGGTATCGAGCGCACGCTCGGGTGCGAGCAGATCGACGGGCAGGCCCGACCAGGTACCGAACGTGGTGGTGAGCTCGCCGAGCGAGAGCTGCGTGTGCTTCTGCAGCGAGCAGTAGTCCACGAACTGCACCGCCTTGCCGGGGAACGCCGTATCGCGCCGGAACGCAGCGAGCAGCTCGACGAGCCGGCGCGCCGCCTCGGGCGCAAGCGCGACGGGCGGATCGAGTCGCTGGCCGTAGGGTTCGAGCAGCGCGATCACCTGGGCGGGCAGCGCCTCGGGTACGCGGATCACGCGCAGCGAATCGATCAACGCCGGGTTGCGCTGGCGTGCGCGCACGAGCTCGACCTCGTCGCACTCGGCGATCATCGACAGCTGGCCGCCGATCACCGCCGGCGTGAGCAGGTCGGTGATCGACGCTCCATCGGACATCGGCGCCATCACGTCGGCGAGGCGATCGACGAACAGCACGTCGCTTCCGCCCTCGAGCTCCTTCACGATCGCGAGGCAGCGCTGCTGCCACATGCCGAGGTAGACCATGCCCGCCACGATGCGATCGCCGCTGGTGGCCCACAGCCGCCGCTTCACGCTGCCCTTGCCGCGCGAGGGCTCCATCAGGCCACGCGCGATGCGGCGCACGAGCGTGGACTTGCCAGACCCGCGCGGCCCGACGAGTAGCAGGCTCGGCATACGGGTGGCGTCGAGAAGGGGCGCGACGTCGCCGTAGACCGGGTCGACACCGACGGTCGGTGGCAGGCGTCCCGCGCGGGCGAGCGCAACCCAGTCCTCGGCAACCGCCTCGAGCGTCGGCAACGGATCGCCGTCCTCGTTCGCGGTGTTGCGCGTCTTGCCGCCGGCCTCGATCGGGCTCCACTCGATGATCTCTTCGCTGCGCTCGCGGCGCAGATCGTAGAGCGAGCCTGGGGCATCGCCGATCAGCGACGAAAACACGAGCGCGCGGACGGTGTCGGGGACCGCACCGAGATCCTCGGCGACGAACGACCAGTCGAAGCGCGGCACGAGCACTCGGTACAGGGGGGCGCCGTCGAGCTTGGCGGCGGCGTAGCCGAGCCGGATCGGGACGGTCGTTCCCGAGATCACGTAGCCACGCGGATCGGGACGGCCGGGATGGATGTCGACCTCGACGCGGCGCAGGTCGAGCTTCTCGGTCCACAAATAGCGCGCGACCGCGTTGTGATCGTCGGCGAGCAGCGCGGCTTGTGGCGCGAGGCGCGCGAGCGCGGTCTCGACATCCTCGGCCATCGACGCGGGCGGCGACTGATCGAACAGGATGCGATAGCGGCGCAGCAAGACCGCCGAGGTCAGGCCGCCGTGGTGCTGCGTGACGAACACGCGAAACGATGCGCGGCTCATCGTCGACTCCACGCGAGATGCCAGCAGCGGCGCACGGCGGTGGCGACGTCCTTGACCGTGGTGCGGTCGGCCCAGCCCGTCGAGAAATCCTCGAGGTCGATGTCGAACGGCTTGGCCCAGAAGAACAGCGGCGCGCGCGCATTGATCGTGCGCGTCACCGGCAGCAGCGCATCCGGGTTCGGCGGCAGCGCGCCCCCTTCTTCGAGCGCGCGCTCGACGGCGCGGCGGGCCGCGATGTGCGTCTTCAGCACGTCGGCGACCGCAACCGGGGCACCGGGTCGAACCTCGACGCGCACGATGTCGGGCTCGGCGCCGGCGGCGCTCAGCATCCACGTGCCGTGATCCGCTTGCAGCGCCTCGCGCACGAACAGGCCGCGCAGCACGATCGCGATGTCACGGCGCCCGCGCCAGAACTTCTGCCAGTCGTCGAACGAGCCCTTGCCTCTACCGGTGCCGATCGAGCCAATCTCGCCGGCCTCGTCGGCGTGAGCGCCGGAGTCGAACCACTGCGAGCCCTCGTATGCGTAGACCTGGGTCACCGCGATCAGACCATCGCCCTTGAGCGAGCCGATGCGCGAGATCACGACCGTCGCGGCATGCGCGTCGGGATCCTCCAGCGTCGGCAGCGCGCGCTCGATCAGCAGCGCCTCGGCGATGCCGGCAAGCAGCGTCTCGCGGCTCGCGGGGGAGCGCGGCGCCGAGGTCCGCGCCAGCTTGCGAGCGATGCGCAGGCCGCTGTGGGCATCCTCGTCGTCGTCATTGTTCGCCGCCCGGGCGATGCGCGACGGGGACTTGCCGAACAGCTGATCGAGCGCGGTCAGACGCTGGTCGAGCTCGTCGAGGTAGTAGCTCAGCTCGCCGGACACGCGGTCACGTGCCTGGGTGAGGCGGCCGGAGTCGCGGATGCGCGCGATGGCAGTGGCGGCGATCTCGACGAGTGGCTCGAGGCGCGCGGACGCGAGGTCGAGTGCGCCTTCGAGGAGATAGGGTCCTGGCTGCGCAGCGCGCTCGGGCATGCGCTCGATCGTCGGCACGATCGTGCCGTTCTCCTCGGCGAGCCGGATGATGCGCAGACGAGATGGCGCGGCGGTCGCGAGGATGTCGGTGAGCGAGCCGGCGACCTGGTCCTCGAGCCAGCGCTTCACGGTGCGTGCGCCGTAGCGGGGGTCGAACGCGTCAGCCACCGCGCGACGCCGGACCGCGCTGCCGGCGTAGACGAACGTGTTGCGCTCCCGCAGGCCGCGCCGGGACAGCAGCTTGCCGAGCTCCTTGTCGACGACCTTGCCGGCGACTTCGGGCGTGAGCGGCTCGAACGGCACCACCTGGTCGATGCGGTTGAACAGCTCGATCGGGAAGAAGTCGCGCACCGCCTTCGCGACGTCGGCGAGGATGCGGTCGCGGGTCTCGCCAAAGCCGATCGGTTGCGCGCTGCGCGAGCCGAGGTTCGAGGTCATGATCACGACCGCGCTCGCGAAGCTTGCGACCTCGCCGGCAGCATCGGTGAGCCGGCCCTCGTCGAACAGCTGCAGCAGCAGGTGCAACGCCTGCGGATGCGCCTTCTCGATCTCGTCGAGCAGCACCACACAGAACGGCTGGCTTCGCACGCGCGACGTGAGCAGACCTTCTGGATTCCAGCGGTCACCGATCAGCCGGGACACGGCGTCGGGGCCGGACATCTCGCCCATGTCGATGCGAATCAGACGAGACTGGTCACCGTACAGATACTCGGCGATCGCGTTCGCGAGCTCGGTCTTGCCGGTACCCGTCGGGCCCGTGAACAGCATCGTCGAGATCGGACGACCTGGATCGGCGAGGCCGGCGCGGACCTTCAGCACCACGTCGGTCGCAGCGCGGGTCGCGACCGGCTGGCCGATCACGCGCGCAGCGAATGCAGCTTCCACCTCGGCGGGATCGAGTGGCTGCTCGAGCGTGAGAAGCTTGGGCGACAGGCCCGTCGTGCGTGCGAGCATCTCGAGCACGTCGTTGGGTGTGACCTCGTAATCGAGGTCGTTCGCGAATGCGTCCTCGGCAACCCGGCGCACGATCTCGATCGCGACCCCGGGCCGGGCGCGCCACGGGAACAGCGCAGCCCCCAGCTCCAGCGCCGTGCGCGACACGAACGGGTGGAGCGAGATATCGTCGAGCCGGACCTCGAGCGCGCGCACCTCGTGGAGTAGCAGCACGGCGGTCTCGACCGCGGAGGCCGCGGGAACGGCCACGAGCGCGAGCGCCTCGGCCAGGCCAGGGGCATCGCGCTCGAGCCGCGAGAACTGCTCCTGCGTGAGCTCGGCGACGATCGCGAGATCGCCGCGGCGCACGGGACCGCGGAAGAAGTCGGCGAAGCTGCGCTCGCTCTGGCGCGACTGACCCAGGCGTCCCCACAGATGCAGGTCGTCGACCCACAGAATGCCTTTGCGACGCTTGGCCTCGTCGAGGATCGCGAGGCAGCGCTCTTCCCACTGGCCGAGATACGACATGCCGGCGATCAGTCGCTTGCCCGACAGCCGCCACACGTGATGGCACCGGTCGAGGTTCTTGTGGATCGCGAAGCCGTCCTCGGCGAGCCGGTCGGCGATCCACTGCTGGATGATCGTGGTCTTGCCCGCGCCGGGCGGGCCGATCACGGCGGCCGAGCGCGGGCGCTGGCCACCGAGCAGATACGCGAGGCGCTCGCGATAGGGCGGGCGTGGCACGCCGAGGCGGAGGCTGCCCGAGGACAGCCGTTGCGTCTCGTCGGTCGCGAGGTCGTTCAGCACGCGATCGGGCCGCGGCCCCGACGCGGTGGCGCGGTTGTCCTTTTTGCGCGATGGCAGCAGGTCGAGCAGTGACAGCGAGTCGGCCGAGAAGCCAATCGTGATCAAGCGGTCCTTGCCGTCGGACAGCCACTCGTCGATCTCGTCCTCGTCCTCCTCGTCGGACCAGTGCTGGCGGGCTACCGCGAGTGCGAGCGCGGGAATGTCATCGCGGGTGTCCGTGACGAACCACATGTCGCGACGCTGCGGGTGGTAGCAGAACAAGTGCTGGCCGTTGTCACTCGTCCAGCGCGGCTCGACGATCAGCGGCATCGCGCCGTGGATGTGGCCGGCCTTCGCGCGCACGTCGATCGCGACGCGCATCAGCTCGGTGCCGACGGGCAGCTGGAACATGTCCTGCTCGTCGGGCGCGGCCTTCGCGAGCACGTCGCGCAGGCGCTGGATCATGCGCTCGCGCAGGCGCGACTCGCCGCTGCCCGAGATGTACGCGCCGTGCTTCGTCGGGGACAGCGCGTACCACTCCTCTTCGCTGCCCGCGCGCTTCTGGAACACGCCGACCGTGAAGTGAATCCTCACGGCTCGACCTCCGCAGCCTTGAAGTTGGGGTACGCCCACAGCGACTCGTAGACATCGTCGCGGCAGCCGTGGCCCTGGTGCTCGAGCACCTTGAGCATACGAACGACGGCGGCTTCCTCCAGACGCGCAGGCAGCTCGGACCACGCGGGCTCGACCTCGTCGCCGACGACCGTGACGCGGTCGGCGCTGATCGTGACCTCTCGCATCGGCTGGCCGCGCGTGGCCTCGGGCGGCGGCGGCGGCGGAAGCATCGCCCACTCCTCGTCGGTCAGCTCGAACGATGGATAGAGCAGGCTGACTCTGACGTGGCACGGATCGCCGGCGAGGCCGACGAAGCGGTGCATACCTTCCTCGAGGCCGAGCAAGCTCTCCGCGCCCGGCCCGCCGACGCGAACGATCGCGGCGGTCGCACCGGTCGACAGGAAGCCCGTGTCGATCCAGTTGCGGTCGTGCGGCGGTCCCCACGTGTGCTTCCAGCCGGGCTGCTGCTCGCCCCAGATGTGCACGGCGCCGCGCCAGCTGTGTGCGGCGGCTGCGCCGAGCACGAGCTTGCACCACGCGGCGACCGCCGGCCGCGCGTCGGGGGTCTGCACGAGCAGCGTGATGCCCGGTCGCTGCGGGCGCAGAGCGGTGACCAGCCAGAATAGGTCGCGGCGGAACCGCAGACGCTGGAGCATCGCGCCGTCGATGAGGTCGATGGCATCGACGTCGCGTGCGAGCGCCTCGAGGCACAGCTCCTCGGCGGTGCGCAGCTCGGCCTGCGCGGCGAGGGCGGCTTGCCACAGCGCGGTGAGCCGCGCGTGCTCGGTCGACAGCCGCGCGAGCTCCCGGCCGGGCAGGGCGGTCTGGCCCGCGGTCCCGCTCCCGTCCTTCTTGCGGGCGGCGGTCGCGAGCGTGCTCTCGATCTCGCCGATCTTGTGATGCACCGACGTCACGGCATTGAGCGCGAGCTCGCGATCCGTGTCGCGGCGTAGCTCGCCGAGCGCGAGAGCGCTGCGCACCATGCGGCGGCCGGTCGTTGCCGGGCGGCGCCACAGCGCGACGTGGACCTCGCCCTCGTGGATGCCGATCCGTGAACCAGCGGCGCGCTGCACGTCCTCGTCGTCCGGCGACCGGACGGTCAACGTTCCGCCGTGACCCTCGGCGCCGGCGCGGGCGAGCAGCCGTGCGGCAGGCGCGACGAGCGCGGCGTCGAGGTAGCGGCGCAACGCGCGCGCGCCGAGCTCGGGCGAGAACCCGCCCTCGGCGAGCTTCGCGACGGCCGCGGGCGAGATGTCGAGGATCACGCCAGCCTGGGTGAGCCCGCGCCGCTCGGCGAGGCGCGCGACCGCGATATCGGCGACCTTCGCGATCTCCTCGGCCTGCAGCGGATGGAACACCACGATCTGGTCAAGGCGGTTCACCAGCTCGGGCCGGAACGCGCCGAGCACGGCGTCGCGATACCGGCGGTCCTCGACCTCGCGCTCGCTCTGCGCCGGCGCGAGGCCGAGCTTGCCCTTCGCGCTACGCGTGCCGAGGTTCGACGTGAGCACGATGATCGAGTTGTGAAAGAACGTGGTGCGGCCGCGGCCGTCGGTGAGGCGCGCTTCGCCGAGGACCTGAAGCAGCAGGTCGAACACGCTCGGGTGTGCCTTCTCGATCTCGTCGAGCAACACCACGCCGAACGGCTGGCTGCGCACGGCGGCGGTGAGCCGACCCTCGTCGTTGCCGGCGCCGAACAGCCGCTCGGCCGCCCACGGATCGGTGTACTCGCTCATGTCGAGCCGCACCATGCGGTCCGGTGCGCCGAACAGGTACGCCGCGACGGAGCGCGCGAGCTCGGTCTTGCCGGTGCCCGTC
>JBBQFU010000360.1:0-7849 GCA_038322185.1 Haliangiales bacterium | reverse complement strand
AACGTCGGCGCGAGGTCGACGTGCGAGACCGGCTCGTCGATCACTGCGGCGGCGATGTTGGCGCCCGACGCCGGACGCCAGATCATCGGCACGCGCAGTAGCGCGTCGACGTGATACGGGCCCTTGAACATCAAGCCGAGGTCGCCCTGCAGCTCGCCATGATCGGACGTGAACACGATGTCGGTGTTCGCGTCGAGTCCGCGCGCGACGAGCCATGCGAGCACGCGGCCGCATGCATCGTCGACGAGCTCGTTCTCGACGTGGATCATCGCGTTGATCTCGCGCACCTGATCGTCGGTCAGGCGACCGGGCACGAATGCGACCGGGCCACCCTCGGGATTGCGGTAGCGACCCTGATACCAGTCGAGCCAGTGCCGCGGGCGATTCGCGAGTAGCTGCTCGGCGCGCTCGCGCGAACCGGGATGGCCGGGCGGCAGCGCGAGCGCGCGGTGATCGATGCGCGCGCGAACCTCGTCGTAGGGCGGATCGAACGGATGGTGCGGATCCGGAAAGCTCATCCACGCGAACCATGGCGAATCACCGCGCAGCGAATCGATCCAGGAGATGGTGCGGTCGGCGACCCAGTCGGTGTGATAGAGGCCGCGCGGGACGTGATTGTGCGCGACCTCCGGTGCACCGGTGTCACCACCGCCGAGTCCGGTGAGGACCCCGGCGAATCCCGCAACGGCCTCGGGATGGTGGTCCCACAGCCACGTCGCGTAGTGGTGGCCGCCCATCGGCCCGTGCGTCGCGAGCTCGACATGCTCGAAGCCAAACCACGGCCCGGTCTCGCGCAGCGACGCACAGCGGTTCTCGTAGTGCTTGAGCCGCGGATCGAGGTGCGGATCGAAGTGCGCCTTGCCGATCAGCGCCGTGCGGTAGCCGGCTGCGCGGCGCAGGTGCTGCGCGATGCTCGGCGCGTCGGTGGGCAGCGCGATGCCGTTCGCGATCACGCCGTGCGTGCGCGGATACTGACCGGTGAGCATCGAGGCGCGCGACGGCATGCACACGACGTTGGGGACCATCGAGCGCCGGTAGTTGATGCCGGCGCGCGCGAGTGCATCGAGCGTGGGCGTGCGCGCGACCGTGCCGCCGTTGACGCCGAGCGAGTCGAACCGCTGCTGGTCGGTGGTGATGAACAGGATGTTGCGGCGCGGTCGCGACCCGGCTACTGCGCGACCCGCCTTGAGGTCCTCGTCCGACTCGCGGACCCTGCGCTCGTGATCGCGTACCCATGCAGGGCGCATCCTGCGCTCGAGGTCGGCAAAGCCGCGCCGCGCGACGAACACGCTGCGGAAGGTGCGGGCCAGCGTACGACCGGCGAGCTGCTGGAGGCGCATTTCGGGGGCAGCATATCGCTGGCGGGCTACGGGGCGGTAGACCTGTGCTACACGGGTATCCGTGTCGATCCTCGCGTCACACACCATCGGATTCATCGGCGCCGGCAACATGGCCGAGGCCCTGATTCGCGGGCTCGTGCGCGGCGGCCACGTGCCAGCCAACCGGATCGCCGCATCCGGCCCGCGCAAGGAGCGGCTCGACGAGCTCGCGCGCGAGTACGGCGTCGACGTCACCACGAACAACCGCGAGGTCGCCCAGCGCAGCGGCCTCGTCGTGCTGTCGATCAAGCCGCAGATCTTCGACAAGGTGCTGCGCGAGGTGGGCGACCAGCTCAAGCCCGGCACGCTCGTGGTGTCGATCGCAGCAGGTGTCGACACGGCCACGATCGAGGCCGGCCTTCCCGAGGGCGTACGCGTCGTGCGCTCGATGCCGAACACCCCTGCCCTCGTCGGCGCTGGCGCCACCGCGATCTCCCCGGGCAAGCATGCGAGCGAAGCGGACCTCGCCGTCGCACGCGCGCTGTTCGACGCGGTCGGCATCACCGTCGAGCTCGAGGAGAGCCATCTCGATGCGGTGACCGGCCTGTCGGGCTCGGGTCCTGCGTACATCTTCTTGATCCTCGAGGCGCTCGCCGACGCGGGGGTCAAGATGGGCCTCTCGCGCCGCAACGCGCAGCGGCTCGCGGCGCAGACCGTGATGGGCTCGGCCAAGATGCTGCTCGAGACCGACGAGCATCCGGGCAAGCTCAAGGACATGGTCACGTCGCCGGGTGGCACCGCGATCGCCGGGCTCCACACCCTCGAACAGGGCGGTTTGCGCACCACATTGATCAATGCTGTCGAGACCGCGACCAAGCGCGCGAGAGAGCTCGGCCAGGGCAAGAAGTAATGAACCTGCGCGAGCACGCAGGTGCGGTCACGTTCGACGTGCTCGTGCAGCCCCGTGCCTCGCGCGAGAAGCTCGGCCCGCTGCATGACGGGCGGCTCAAGGTCAGCGTCACATCCCCGCCAGTCGATGGCGAAGCCAATGCGGCCGTGATCGCGCTGCTCGCGAAGACGCTCGGCGTGCCGAAGAGCGCGGTGGAGGTCATCGCGGGCACGAGCTCGCGCCGCAAGACCGTGCGCGTCACCGGCGTTGGCCGAACGGTGATCGAGGAGCTCGCGTGAACCGCGTCCTCGCACTCGCCCTCCTCGCCGCATGCGACGGCACCGAAGGCCTGGTCAGCGTGTCGCTGACGACCGCGCCCGGCTCGACGCTGCTCGATGGCGTGGAGTCGCTGCGCATGGAGCTCACGAATCCGAACAAGGTCGTGACGGCCGAGCGCACCAGCGCGGGCTTCGACCTCGCAATCGAGCTGCCCGCATCCGGCACACTCGCGGCGCTGCTCGTCGACGGATTCGACGCCAGCGGCAACCTGGTCGCGACCGGCGCGTCGCCGCGGTTCGCGGTCGGCGGCGTCGATGGCCGCATCGTGATCTACATGGCCGAGCCGGACTCGGTCGCCATTGCTCCCGAGGCACTCGACCCCGCGCGCAGCGAGCTCGGTGTCGGCATCCTGCCCTATGGCGCGATCTTCGTCGGTGGCCGCACGGTCGCCGGCGCGAGCGGCGCGGTCGAGATCTACAACGCATTCGATCACAGGCTGATCTCCGGGTTGCCGTTGCCCAACGCGCGCGTGGCCCCGGCCGTCGCGGTCGGCGCGGTCGGTGTGTCCATCTTCGGTGGCCTCGACGCCGCGGGGGTCGCGACGGCCACGCTGCTTCGCTTCGATCCGAGCTTCGCGCCATCGGGCAGCTACCTCACGATCGGTGACAAGGCCGGGTTCGAGCGTGCCGGCGAGACGCTGGTGCCGCTCGGCGCCGAGCAGTACCTGGTGACCGGCACGCCGGCCGCGGAGCTCGCTGCACTCGCGGGCTCGATCGAAGCGCGGACCGATATCGCTTCATTGCCGCCTGTCGCCGTGAGCGTCACGGGCAACGACGGCACGGATGCAGTGATCTTCGTCGGTGACACCACGATCCTGCGCTACCGCGGTGGCCAGTTCGACACGCTCGCGACGCCGGGCCGCCCGGATGGTGCAGCGGTCGCAGTGGCCGGCGGCAAGATCGTTGTCGTGTGTGGATCTGCCGGCGCAGTTCGCATCGATGCAGCAACCGGCACGGCCGAGACGGTCGCGGCGGTCCCGAGCGCGACGAAGACCGGCTGCGCCGTGGCGGCCACCGAACGGCATCTACTGATCGCCGGCGGCACGAGCGCTGCGGGCGTCGACGCCAGTGTCGAGGTGTTCGATACCGCGACGCTCACCCCTCTGGTCACGGCGACGCTTGCCGTGCCGCGCACCAGAGCAGTCGCGGTCGCGCTCGCGAACGGTCAGATCATGATTGCCGGCGGCGTCGACGCAGCCGGTGCGCCCGTCGCAACGATCGAGCTGTTCACTCCTGCGCGGTAGGTTCTTCGTTGTCGTCCTTCTTGCGGCCGGCGATCCACTTGAAGAAGCCACCGATACCGAGGAGGGCGAGCCACCACACCTTCTTGAACACGAGCAACAGCTTGATGAGCAGACCGGTCTTCGCGACCTTCATCACCGCAAGGCCGGTACCGCCGAGCACGAGGGCGCGCAGGCCCATCCCGCTGCTCTTGTCGCCTTCCTGGTGGTCCGTGTACGTGTAGCCGGTCTTGAAGCGTGTCCGCGCGAACAGCGCTGCGGTCGCCTCCTTCGAGCTCTCGATGCGCTCCGGCGCGTCGACCAGGTTGACGGACATGTAGCCGTTGCGGCCGAGGATGCGCGTGAACGCATTGATCACCGGCCCTTCGTCGCTGTGGCCCTTGAGGCCCCACACGAGCCGATGCGTGAGCTTGTTGTACTTCGGCATCTCGCTCCACCCATCGAGGTAGAGCGCGCCGATGCCCATCGCCTTGCGGCGTTCGTTCTGCGTGTTGTTGCCTTCCTCGTAGCTCTTGAACAGCTCGCCCGGGTCGAGCTGATCGGCATCCGTGTCGGTGACGTAGCCGACATCCTGATACTCGACGATGACGAGCCAGTCGGCGCCGATCTTTCCGATCGCCGCATTGACGTTCTCGCCGGAGGCGCCGCTCTGCTCGAGGAGAGCCTTCGCCTCGGTGTGCTCGAACAGCACCATACCCTCGGGCAGATCAACCTCGATGTTGTTACCGAGGTCGACCAGCTTGGGACCGTTGATGTGCGGCGGAAGGGAGGCCTCGATCTCCTCGGGCGTCGGCTCGCGCTCGACGTCGGTGGCCACCTCTTCGATCGGCGGCGGAGGCGGCTCGGCGGCCTTCTTCGTCTTCTTCGTGTCCGCCGAAGCCGTCGCCATCAACGCCAGGAGCGCCACAAACACACCCACTCGTCCGGTCATAGGAAATGGATTCAATCACGGATTCTCGACCGGTTGGGGGCATATAATCGGTTCGATGGGTGCGGTGGAGCTCGCCATACGCAACCTCGATTTCGAGGCGGCGACCGAGTTGGAGGGGCCGACAACCGTTCGTCTCAGCGGCAACGCAGACGGCAGGATCGTCGCGCAGCTGACCTCGCTGATCGCGAATCTGCACCGCCACATCGTCGACGCGCGCTCCCCCCAGGTCACAGTCGACATCCGGACGCTCGAGTTCATGAACGCGAGTTGCTTCAACGTGTTCGTGTCGTGGCTGAACCTCATCAACGACCTGCCACCCGCCGATCGATATCAGCTGCACTTCGCGATCAATCCGGCGATCCCGTGGCAGCGCCGTAGCCTGCGCACGCTGTCGTGCTTTGCCACGGATCTCGTGCAGGTGGTCGACTGATGGCGTTCGCCATCCCCGACGAGCTGGTGCAACAGTTTCGCACGGTCGCGCTCGAGCGCCTCGCTCGGGTCGAGGCATCGTGGGCAAGCGTGCTCGGCACGCTCGACGAGTCCGCCGGCGTGTTGCTTCACCGCGAGCTGCACACGCTCAAGGGAGAGTCGAAGATGCTCGGCTTCTCCGACGTCAACCTCGTCTGTCACAAGCTAGAGGACATGCTCGAGGTCGCGAAGGCCCGCGGCTACGCCATCGACGAGGATTTTGATCTCGCCGTGAACATGGCGATCCGGTTCATGGGCATGCTCGTGCACAAGAAGGTTGGCGCGCAGCTCAGCGGCATCGACCTGCCAGGCTTCATCCGTCAGATCGACAGCATCCTCGCCGAGCTCAGGCCCGAGAAGATGGCGCGCCTGACCACCGGTCCGATGCAGCCGCTCAAGATCACACCGACGAGCCTCCGTGTCCCGACCGCAGTCCGCACACGGCTCGCACCCATCGCGGTCGATGCATTCATCGAGTACGCCGTTGCACGCGGACTACGCCGTGATCGCCTGCGTGCCTCGTGGCACGGGCTGCGCGATCTGATCGGCATCCATCGCGCGGTGGTTGGCCCCGGCCAGCTCGCGAAGCACAAGTCCGGTGGCGAAGCGCTCGCACGGGAGCTCGACAAGCGGGCACGGCGGAAGCCACGGCCGAGATCCTTGGTGCGATCGACACGGCCGTGCTCCACCTCCTTCGCAACGCGATCGATCATGGCATCGAAAGCCCGGAGGCCCGCGCGGCCGCGGGCAAGTCGCCCTCGGGTCAGGTCCGCGTGCAATGCGGCTCACAGGGCGACGCGCTGATCGCCACCGTGATCGACGACGGCCTTGGTGTGTCGCTCGACGAAGTGCGCGCCCGCGCGATCGATCTCGGGTTGATCCAGCCGGACGACACCGACATCGAGAACCGCTGGTTTGACCTCGTGTGCCAGCCCGGGTTCACGACACGCACCCACGCGAGCGACGTCTCGGGTCGGGGTGTCGGTCTCGACGCAGTGCGCGTCGGCATCCTCGAGGTCGGCGGCACGCTCACCGCGACCACAACGGCGGGCCGTGGCACCACGTGGCGCATCGCCATCCCGGTGCCGAAGATGACATTCGATGCGCACGTGCTGCGCACGCCCGGCCTGTCGTTCCCGATCGTGATCGATGCGACCTGGAAGCTCACCGACGCCGTCGCCGACGCGCCCGTGATCGACCTGGCGCACCGGTTCGGCCTGTCCGAGGATCGCCTCGACGAGCCCGCGCGCTACTTCACGCGCGAGGGCAAGACCATCGGCATCGTCACCGACCGCGCGCCGCAAATGAATGCTGCGCGCCGGCTGCTCATCGCGCCGGCCCCAGCGATTGCCGAGGTCGTGATCCTCGAGGCCGTGGAGGGACTGCTCCTCCACCTCGACCGGATCAGATAGAGCCGAGAATCTTGTTGACCTCGGCGACGAGGTGCTCGGCGCCGGCGTCCTTGTTGATGTAGCCGTCCACCCGCGCCTCGGCGGCACGCTCGGCCAGCTCCTCGGCGGGCAGCGTGGAGAACAGGTAGATCGGTGTCTTCACGGCGCGCTGATTGCGCAGAACGCTGGCGACGTCATCGCCGTAGAGCTCTGGCATCTGCACGTCCATCAGGATCAGGTCGAACCCGTCCGAGCCCTTCGCGCCGAGATCCTCGACACCCTCACGGGTCTCGACCTCGTAGCCCTCCTGAGTCAATGCATGGCGCGCCGCCGCCAGGATCAGCGCGCTGTCGTCGACGATCAAGATCCGCTTCCCCATCAGAAGATTATCTCCTCGCACAGCGCGTGTAACTTCGCCGGCAATGCCTCCGGCCCAGCCTGCTTGGATACATACCCATCCGCCCCTACTGACTTTGCCACTTCTGCGAGCTCGGCATCGGGGGCACTCGAACAGATGATCAGCGGCGTCTTGGCGGTGGCGACCTGCGCGCGCAGCCACGTGCACAGCTCCGCCCCACTCATTTCAGGCATGTAGAGGTCGGTGACGATCAGGTGCGGCTTCCAGTCGAGCACCACATTGAGAAACTTCCGCAGCGAGCTGACGGCGCGAACCTCGAATCCAGCCTCGGTGAGGACCGGCACCATGACCGCGAGCGTCAGCTCGCTATCGTCGATCAGCACGAGACGTGTCGACTCACTCATCTGGACTTCTTCCGGCGCGCCACGACGATCGAGATGTCGTCCGCTTGCTCGCGCATCCACAGCCGCGTCCTCGCCAGCACGTGATCGCGGATTTCTTCGGGCGTCCGATCGATGACCTGCTCGATGATCTCCACGAGCCCGTCGAGCTCCAGCATCTTGCCCTGGGCGTTGCGCGCCTCGGTGATGCCGTCGGTGTAGAGGATCATCACGTCATCGTCGGCCAGGTGGACCGTGGTTTCGATCGTGACACTGCTGATCGCACGTTTTGCGCCCAGCCAGACACCCGGCGTGCGCAGCCGCTCCATGCGCCGGTCCTTGGACCGCCAGATCAGGATGTCCTCGTGAGCGCCTGCGTAGACGACCCGGCCATACGTGCCGAGCCGGAATAGCGTGAACGTCACGTGCTCGCGGGTCCTCAGGCGGGTACGGATGTTGTCGTACAGCACCTCGTTGAGGCCGATCACCATGTCGCGTGGGGACCCTCCGGGACGCATCTTGACGATCGCCGAC
>JBBQFU010000359.1:0-7894 GCA_038322185.1 Haliangiales bacterium | reverse complement strand
TCCCACCGAGCATCGGCGCGACCTGCCACCGCAGCTCGCCGCGATCGTGCTCCGCGCACTCGCGCTGTCTCCCGACGATCGGTTCGAGAGCGCGGATGCGTTGCGCGTCGAGCTCAATGCGCTCGGCGCACGCAGCTCGACAAGCGAGCTTGGAGATTACATGCTCCAGGTGTTCGGCCGCCGTCCAGAGCCGTGGCTGACCGAGGAGGCTCCACGGATCCGTGGCAACGTCGACTTCGACGGTCACGACACCGGCGTGGCAGTCGCGCCCGGCGCGTTCGTCACGCCACCGCCTGGCTCGCTCCTCGCGCGCGCGCGGCGCAAGGCTGCGGTCGACGACGCGGTCGAGATCTCGACGACCGGCACGCCGATGGCGTGGGCGCCGCAAGCTCTCGCGCCCCCGAAGAAGCGACGCTGGGGAATCGCCATCGGGCTCGTCGGTGCGCTCGCGGTCGGCAGCGCAATGGTCGTGATGCTCTCGAGCACCGCGGAACCGACCACGGTCGCGCCCGCGGCCGACCCTGAACCAGTAGCGACGCCCGAGCCTCCCGCACCCGAGCCTGCACCCGCGGTGGTGGTCGCGCCGGAGCCTGTGCCCGAGCCCGTCGCGGCGCCCCCGGATGCTGGCGTGGTGGAGGAGCCTGCCGTGGCGGTCACGCCGCCCGAGCCGGTGAAGGCGACCAGGAAGCCGAAGATCAAGAAGCCTGCGCCGGCGCAGCCGGACAAGTGGGATCCGACTAAACTGATGCCTGATTGATGCGCGTCCAGCTGTCATTCGTGGTGCTCGCGGCACTCACGACATCGGCGATTGCCGGCGCGAAGGACGAGGCCAAGATCCATCGGGACAAGGCCAACGCGGCGCACGCGGCAGGTAAGTACGACGAGGCGCGCAAGGAGCTCGAGATCGCATACGCCCTCGATCCGCAGCCCGCGCTGCTCTACGCGCTCGGGCAGGTGAACGTGATGCAGGGCCAGTGCGCGAAAGCGATCACGTTCTACGAGCGATTCCTCGAGTCCAATCCCAGCGAGTCGCAGGCCAAGAAGACGCGCGAGGCGATCGAGACGTGCCGCAAGCTGCTGGCACCCGAGCCACCGGCCAATGAACCGGTCGAGAAGCCGATCGACAAGCCCATCGAGAAGCCGATCATCATCGAGAAGCCGGTCACGATCGTGACGTCGACGCGCCCCTGGTACACCGATGTTGTCGGCGACGTGCTCGTCGGGGCGGGACTCGCAGCCGGCATCGCGAGCGTGATCTTCTACCGGGGCGCGCTCGCCGACCGCGACGAGGCCGACATCGTGATGAGCTACGGCGCCTACGACGAGCTGATCGAGAGCGCGGACAACAAGCAGACCTATGCCCTGGTGTTCGCCGCCAGTGGAGCCGCGCTGATCACGGCCGGTATCGTCAGCTACATCGTGCGCGATCGCACCGTCGAGTCACGTACGATCTCCGTGATCCCGACGGCGCAGGGCGGTCTCGTCACGTGGTTCGCGCGGTTCTGATCAGTTCGACGTGAACCCACCGTCGACGACGATTGTCGTGCCGGTGGTAAACGAGCCGGCGTCCGACAGCAGATAGAGCACCGAGCCGGCGATCTCGGCGGGCTGTGCGTGGCGCGCGAGCGGGGTGCGCTTGACCACGTGGTCGCGCAGCATCGGGTTCTGCACGATCGCCGACGCGAACTTGGTCTCGACGAGCCCCGGTGCGATCGCGTTGACGCGGATGTTGGAGCCGCCAAGCTCGAAGGCGAGCGTCTGCGTCATGTTGATCACGGCGGCCTTGGTCGCGCCGTAGATGCCTTGCATCGGTGCCGCGCGAATGCCGGCGACGCTCGCGACGTTGACGAGCGAACCGCCGCCCTCGCGCGAGCGTGCGTGCTTGACGAACGCGCGTGCGACATAGAGGTAGCCGCGCACGTTCACTTCGATCGTCTTGTCGATCGCCGTGTCTGGCGTGTCGATGAGCGGACCGAAGTACGGGTTCGTGGCAGCGTTGTTGACCGCGCCGTCGACGCGGCCGAACTTGTCGAGCGCCTTCGCGAACAATGCCTCGACGTCCTCGGCCTTGCCGGTGTGGCAGGCGACGGCGAGCACGCGGTCGGCGGGCAGCGTACCCGCAACGCGATCGAGATCCGCTTGCTTGCGCGACGCGAGTACGACCTTCGCGCCGTTGTCGATGCACGCGCGCACGATTGCCTCGCCGATGCCGCGGCTCGCGCCGGTGACGACGATGACCTTGTCCTTGAGCATGGGCGCAAGATATACCCGCGGCCTGTAACGGGTGGGTAGCCTTGGTCATCGAAGCGCGGTGAGCGACCTGCGCGTCAACGCCGCCAACGAGCAGCCGGTGAATCCGCGTGGCAGCTATGTTCTGTACTGGATGATCGCGGCGCGGCGCACGCGCGCAAGCTTCGCACTCGACCGCGCCCTCGCTCACGTGCGCGAGCTCGGCAAGCCGCTGCTCGTGTTCGAGCCACTGCGCGCTGGCTATCCGTGGGCGAGCGATCGCCATCACGCGTTCGTGATGCAAGGCATGGCCGAAAACGCGCGTAGCTGCGAGGCCGCTGACATCGCGTACTTGCCGTACGTCGAGCCCGAGCCCGGCGCCGGGGCAGGGCTCCTCGCTGCGCTGGCGGCCAAGGCGTGCGTGGTCGTCACCGACGAGCAACCCGGCTTCTTCCTGCCGCGCATGGTCGCGGCGGCGGCGAAGCGCATCACCGTGCGCGTCGAGCAGGTCGATGGCAACGGCATGCTGCCGCTGCGCGCGGTGGACCGGGCGTTTGCGACCGCCGCCTCGTTTCGCCGCCAGCTGCAGAAGACGCTGCCCGCGCATCTCGCGACCGTTCCCGTCGACGAGCCGCTTGCCCGTGCGCCGAAGATCGCACGCGGCGCCGTGGTTCCGAAGCTGCGCGGGTTTGCGAGCGCCTCGCTGAGCGCCGAGCCTGCCGTGCTCGCGAAGCTGCCGATCGATCACACGGTCGCGCCGGTTTCCTATCGCGGCGGATCGGCGGCCGCCGCAGCCACGCTCGATGCATTCATCTCGGGCAAGCTCACGCGCTACGCGGACGAGCGCAGCGACCCCGATGCCGACGCGGCCAGCGGGCTCTCGCCGTATCTGCACTTCGGCCACGTCGGCGCGCACGAGATCGTTGCGCGGGTGTGGGAGCACGCCGACTGGGATCCGTCGCGGCTCGTGGGCGCGAAGGTCACCGGCAGTCGCGAAGGCTGGTGGGGCCTGCCGCCGTACGCCGAGAGCTTTCTCGACGAGGTGATCACGTGGCGCGAGCTCGGCTACGTATTCTGTCATCACCGCAGCGACCACGGCACGTTCGAGTCACTACCTGCGTGGGCGCAGGCGACGCTGACCAAGCACGCGAAGGATCCGCGCCCCGAGCGCTACACGCCGAAGCAGCTCGAGGCCGCGAAGACCGCGGACCCGGTGTGGAACGCAGCGCAGCGCGAGCTCGTTGCCGACGGCCGCATCCAGAACTATCTGCGCATGCTGTGGGGCAAGAAGATCCTCGAGTGGTCGCCGTCGCCGCGCGCTGCGCTCGCAACGCTGATCCACCTCAACAACAAATACGCGGTCGATGGCCGCGATCCCAACTCGCACAGCGGCATCCTGTGGACGCTCGGCCTGTTCGACCGCGCATGGGGTCCCGAGCGGCCGATTTACGGGACCATCCGCTACATGACCTCCGGATCGACTGTCCGCAAGCTGCGCCTCAAGGCGTATCTCGCGCGCTGGAAGGCCTGATCGTCGTCGGAAACCCCGGGGGCTTGACGCGGCGCATTAGACCGGTCATAAAATGAATGACGGTTCATTCAGTACCAAGGGAGCCCGCCGATGGCGCAGCAGAATTTCTACAAGGCCAACCTTCGCGACCTCTCGTTCCTGCTCTTCGAGCAGTTCAAGCTCGACGACCTGCTGGGCAAGGAGCCCTACAGCAACTGGGGCAAGGACGAGGTCCTCGCGGTTCTCGAGGAGGCGTACGGCTGGGTGCAGAAGTACCTCGGCCCGCTCAACGGCATCGGTGACGAGGTCGGCTGCAAGCTCGACAACGGTCAGGTCCGCGTGCCGCCCGGCTTCAAGGAAGCGTGGGCGGAGCTGTTCAAGGCCGGCTGGCGCACGCTCGCCGTCGAGGAGAAGAACGGCGGCCAGGCCGGTCCGTTCACGCTCGCGATGATGGTCGAGGAGTTCATGTGCGGCTCGTGCACGTCGTTCAACATGTATCCGGCGCTCACGCAGGGTGCCGCCGACGTGATCCTCGCGTTCGGTACGCCGGAGCAGCAGGCCGCGTACGTGCCGAACATGTTCAACGGCAAGTGGGCCGGCACGATGTGCCTCACCGAGCCGCACGCGGGTAGCGATGTCGGCTCGTCGGCCACGGTCGCGAAGCGCCGCGAGGACGGCAAGTACGACCTGCAAGGCACCAAGATCTTCATCTCGGGTGGCGATCAGGACATCACGAACAACATCATCCACATGGTCCTCGCGCGCACGCCGGATGCGCCTCCGGGCACCAAGGGCCTGTCGCTGTTCATCGTGCCCAAGGTCAACACCGACGGGACGAGCAACGACGTCAAGGTCGCCGGTATCGAGCACAAGATGGGCATCAAGGCGTCGTCGACGGCGCAGCTCGTGTTCGGTGAGGACGGCAAGTGCGTCGGCGAGCTTGTCGGCACCGTGGAGCAGAAGGGCATGTCCCAGATGTTCCACCTCATGAACTACGCGCGTATCGGCGTCGGCCTGCAGGGCCTGTCGATCGCGTCATCGGCGTATCTCAACGCGCTCGAGTACGCCAAGGATCGCAAGCAGGGCAGCTCGATCAAGCAGTGGAAAGACGCGACCGCGCCGCGCGTGCCGATCATCGAGCACGCCGACGTGAGGCGCATGCTGCTCGACATGAAGTCGCGTACCGAGGGCATCCGCGCGCTCGCGGTGAAGCTCACGATGCACATCGATCGCCAGACCGCGCTCGAGAAGTCCAACGGTGACAAGACCCAGATCGAGTACCACCAGGGTCAGGTCGACCTGCTCGTGCCGCTGCTCAAGGCCTACGGCTCGGATCAGGCGTTCTCGATCTGCGCGACCGCGATTCAGGTCTACGGCGGCGCCGGCTTCCTCAAGGACTGGCCCGTCGAGCAGTACTGCCGCGACTCGAAGATCTTCTCGATCTACGAGGGCACGAACCACATCCAGGCGATGGACCTGGTGGGCCGCAAGCTCATGCAGCGCGGCGGCGCCAACGTGCAGGCGTTCTCGAAGGACGTCGGCACGTTCGTCGCCGCGAACAAGGATCACGCGGTGCTCAAGGACTCGGTCGCCGTGCTCGGGCAGGCGATGGAAGCGATGACCGCGAGCGGCGGCAAGTTCATGCAGTGGTTCGGCGGCGGCAAGATGGAGATGGTGCCGACGGTCGCGAACCGCTTCCTCGAGATGATGTCGGAGACGGTCGTCGGATGGCTCCTCCTCGAGCAGGCCGTGATCTCTGACCTCGCGCTCGCGAAGCTCGCACCCGACCATCCCGACCACGCGTTCTACGAGGGCAAGCTGTTCGCCGCGAAGTACTTCGCGCTGAACGTGCTGCCGGGCGTCGCGTTCAAGGCGCAGCTGATCGCGAAGGAGGACCGCAGCGTCCTCGATATCTCCGTCGCGTCGTTCGCTTAATCCCAGAGTCCGGCTGTGTTGATCCGAGTCGAGCCCGAGCCCGAGCCCGGATCTCAGGCTCGGCATCCGCGTGTACGCGACCAACTCCGACGACGTTTCCGCGCTCGAGCGCTTCGCGCCCTGGGCTCGGGCTCGTATCAACTCACGCGATCTCTGGGGTTAGTCCGTCGCGAACAGCACGCCGGCGTTGCCGGCCGCGCCGATCCAGTAGCCGTCGCCGCGCTCGAGATCGTAGATGCGGTCGATCATGCGTGACAGCCGCTGGCGTCCCATGTAGCGGACCCCCTGCGTCGTATCGAACAGGTGCAGCACGTGATCGTGCGGCTCGAGCGCCGCGAACAGGAGTTGCCCGGCGCGCTCGGCGGCTCGCGATTCGCGCACGGTGCCGGGCCCGGTGAAGAACGCTTCGCTCGCGGGCGCGCCATCCGTCGTCTCGAGCGCCCAGATGCCCGAGCTCGTGCCCGCGAACAGCCGTGGTCCGAGCTGCGCGAGCGAGTCGACGATCAGCCGCTGGTCGGCGCGCGTGTCGAGCCGCAGCTCCTGGCCGTCGACGATCCGCGGCTTCGCGGGGTCTGCGAGATCGAACGTCCATAGGCCCATCGGACCCTGCGTGACGTGGAGCCGCGAGCCGTCGAGGACGACGCCGCGCAGCCAGCCGACCGCCGAGCGCAGGCGATGCTGTACGGAGACCGGGCGGAGCTGCCTCGCGGAGACGTCGAACACCGAGATCGCGTGATCGTTGACGAGGACCAGGAGGTTGCCGCTCGTGACCACGCGCCGGTTGTTCGCGTGCGTGAGCGCGGGATGCATCCCGAGGTGACGCGGCTGATTCGGATCGGAGACGTCGATCGCGTGCACGCCGTTCAAGAAGTCCGCGGCGTAGAGCATGTCGCCGGCGAGCGTGAGGTCGACGAGCTCGCAACCCGGCATCGAGAGGATGTGGAGGATCGGCGAGGTGCGCGGGTCGGTGATGTCGACGATGGCGATGCCTCCGCCGTGCACGCCCACGAACAACAGGTTGTCCTTGCGGGCAAGGCACCGGCAGTCACGGCGCCCGCCGATCGCGACCTCGCGGGTCGTGACCTGCTGACACGGCTTGTAGTCGTATGCGACCGAAGCACCCGACGTTCCGGTCACCGTCGTGATCCGGTGCCGCGCCTTCAGCTCGTCGTCCTGCGCCGCCCTCGGATCCACCGTCTGCCAAGTTACCACTGGTAGACTTCGCGAATGCGGATGTTCGTGCTGGTCGTCCTCGTCGCGTGCAGCTCTTCACCGAAGAAACCCCAACCGCAACACGAGCATCACGCGATGCCGCATCGCTTCGAGAATGCGGAGCGCTGGGCCAAGGTGTTCGACGATCCGGCGCGCGATGCATGGCAGCAGCCCGATCGCGTGATCGCCGCGCTCGAGCTCGGACCGGCGATGATGGTCGCGGATGTCGGCGCGGGGACCGGTTACTTCGCGGTCAGGATCGCGCCGCTCGTGAAGGAAGTGATCGCGACCGATATCGAGCACGACATGGTCCGCTACATCGAGGACCGCGCGACGCGCGAGGGGATCAAGAACATCCGCGCGCGTCACACGCCCGTCGATGATCCGCTGCTCGCGAACATCGATCGCGTGCTCGTCGTCGACGTCTGGCACCACCTCTCGGATCGCAAGGCGTACGCGAAGAAGCTCGCGACCGCGCTCAACCCCGGTGGCTTCATCGCGATCGTCGACTACAAGCTCGACGCGACGAAGGGGCCGCCGAAGCAGCACCGCCTGCCGCCCGACGCCATCATCGCGGACCTCGCGGACGCCGGGCTCGACGCGAAGCTCGCGCTCGAGCTCACCGAGCAATACGTCGTGATCGCGCGGAAGACGCAGTAAGATAGCTGCGCTGTGGCGGGTACTATCGTAGGGATCGATCTCGGGACGACGAACAGCGCCATCGGGATCTTGGAGGGAGAGCGGGTCCGTTTGCTACCAAACCCGCTCGGCGATGTACTGACTCCGTCGGCCATTGCACTCGATCCGCAGACGCGGCGACTGGTCGTCGGTCGCAGCGCCAAGGATTTGATCGCGGCGTCACCGAGGTCGGGTGCGTCGCGCTTCAAGACCGACATGGGCATGGATCGCAACTACGTCGTCGGCGATCGGTCCCTGTCCGTCGTCGAGCTGTCGGCCCACGTGCTCGACGCGCTGCGTGCGGATGCAGAACGCGACCTGAAGGCGATC
>JBBQFU010000358.1:0-7928 GCA_038322185.1 Haliangiales bacterium | reverse complement strand
ACACAGGTCCGGGCGGCCCAGGCACAATCGTACCACCCGGTCTCGAGCGCGAATACGCGCTCATTCGCATCTTGCCTAATTTAGAATGAATCCCCAGCCACGAACTCGTCGCCGCGTTGACGCAAGGTGGCATCGCGACCCGGCAACTCGAGCGCGACATGTTCGTCCTCGACCCGATCGGCCTCGCGAACGGACAACCGGCCCCGGTGATCTACATCGCGCGCGGTCAGATCTCCGCCGCGGTGTTCATGACGGAGGTCCTTGCCGAGCGCCGCGCCGCGCAGCTCGCGCACGAGCAAGCGACCAAAGAACAGCTCGAGGAAGAGTCTCTGATCAAAGAGGCGCCGCTCGCGCGCGTCGCGCTGAAGAACGTCGCGTTGTTCGTCGAAGGCGACCTGTTCAACTCCGGCGCGCTATCGGCGGCGAAGAGTCAGCCGATCGCGTTTTATACGGCAGCGCCGTCGGTGTTGGTCTCGCTCGATCACCGTTGGATCGCCGAGCTCGCGGTCCGCCATCCGCCGTTCGAGGCGCGCCTGCGCCGTGCGCTCTCGGTCTCACGCGAGCGCCTCGCGTGGGTCTCCGGCGTGAAGCAGGAGCTGCTCGACTTCTTCGTCCGCCAGGGCATCAGCGTGTCGGGCGAGATGGTCCGCGTCCGCCAGCTCGGCCTGTGCATCGACTGCAAGCTGTGCGAGGAGGCCTGCGAGGAGCGGTATGGCGCCCGCCGCCTCACGCTCGGCGGCTACCAGCTCGGCATGCTGGACTTCATCTATACGTGCCGCACGTGCACCGATCAGCGGTGCATCGATCCGTGTGCATACGACTCGATCAAGTTCGACGAGGTGAAGAAGGAAGTCGTCATCAACGAGTCGACCTGCACCGGCTGCACTGCGTGCGCGCAGGCCTGCCCGTACGGCGCGATCGACATGGTCGAGATCGAACCCGACGCGCCGATGTTCAAGAAGGACTTCATGCGCCGGCTCGAAAAGCGGGACGCCTTGAAGTTCGGCGCCGGCACCGGCCGCGTCGCGCGTGCTCGCCGCATCGCGAACAAGTGCGATCACTGTGGCGACTACGGCGATCAGGCATGCGTGTCGGCGTGCCCGACGGGATCGCTGATCGAGATCAACGCCTACGATCTGTTCCGCGAGCGTTCGCCGGCGATGGCGCAGCTCGCGCGCCAGGGCTTCGACGTCGATCTCACCAAGCGCGACCGCAAGGAAGTGCTGCCGGTGTTGCCGTTCACCGAAGGCCTCGACGTCCGCTCCGGCGGGCTCGCGAAGGTCAAGCGCGGCCGCTACGCGCCGATGCTGATGTGGGTCATCGGCCTGCTCACGTTCATGGTGTTCACTGGCGAGGCGCTGCTTCGTCTGTACGCCAAGGAGATGAGCTACCAGTTCAGCCAGTTCAAGGCGCTCCCCGAGTACGCGGGCCTGCCCGACGCCGCGATCCTCGAGCAGATCACGTATCGCGGTGGACCGGGACTTTCGGTCTACGCGGGCCTCATCGGCGTCGGCCTGATGGTGGTCGCCGCGATCTATCCGATCTTCAGACGCATCAAGCTGTTCCGCTGGATGGCGTCGAACACGATGTGGTTCGACTTCCACCTGATGGCCGGCTCGGTCGGGCCGATGTTCGTCGCGCTGCACTCCGCGCTCAAGCTCGACACCTGGGTGTCGGCGGCGTTCTGGAGCATGGTCATCGTCGTGGCCAGCGGCTTCCTCGGCCGCTACCTGTACACGCAGGTGCCCGAGCTGTCCTCGGGTGTCGAGCTCGAGGAGCTCGATCACAGCCGCGCGTTCGAGACCGCGCGTCCGCGCAATCCGGTCGCGATCGCCGAGCTCGATCGCGAGCTGGGTGAACAGCGTGTGAAGGCGCAGAGCATGGCCGGCAAGAGCAGCGTGATCTACGCGATGATGTGGCTGCTGTGGCAGGACTTCGCGCGCGTCCCGTTCCTCGCCACGTATCGCCGCCGCTACCGCCTCAAGCAGCTCGGCGTCGACGACCGCCGCATGCGCAAGGATCTGTCGCGTCGCACCAAGCGCCTCATCGCGATCGGGCGGCGGCAAGTTGTCGCACCGAAGGCGCAGCTACTCCTGAACTCGTGGAAGAAGGTCCACGTGCCGTTCACGATCCTGCTCACGGGGTTCTCGGCTTTCCACATCTGGGATACGTGGAGCCGTGCCTGGTAAGGTCAAGCGGGTGGTAGCGATCCTGCGTGCGCTCGTCGTATTGGCGCTGCTGCTCGGCGTGCGCCCTGCGGTCGCGGGCGACTTCTTCGCGAGCTCGCCGGGGCCGCTCGCGAACAGCCACGCCAGCCTCGACGATCAGAACCACTGCAACGACTGTCACGTCGACGGCAGCAAGGACGTGTCGAACGACAAGTGCCTCAACTGCCACGACCACCAGGATCTCAAGACCCGCATCTCGCAGGGCAAGGGCTTCCATGCGTCGTCGGGTGTGAAGGGCAAGGACTGCAAGACCTGCCACCTCGACCACAAGGGCAAGGGCTACGACATCATGGGCTGGAAGTCGGTCCCCGGCGGCCAGAAGGCGTTCAACCACGACCTCGCCGGCTGGCCGCTCAACGGCAAGCACGCGCAGACCGACTGCGAGGACTGCCACAAGGCGAAGAACAAGGCCGGGCTCAAGACGTACATGGGGACCGATCGGCTGTGCGGCTCTTCGGGCTGTCACAACAACGATCAGCCGCACAAGTTCGAGCGCAAGGACATGCTGCAGTGCGAGCGCTGCCACGGTGAGAGCGTGTGGAAGCCGGCGAAACCGGAGTCGGCGCGGAAGTTCAACCACAACGATCGCAAGGACAGCGCGATGGCGCTGTACGGCAGCCACCAGGACGTCGCGTGCACCAAGTGCCACCCCAAGAGTGTGTTCAACATGCCGTTCCCGGATCCGGACAGCTGCGGCAACAGCGGCTGTCACGCGAGCCCGCACGATGGTCACCTGTTCGGCAAGCGCGAGTGCGAGTGGTGTCACTCGCCGACGTTCAAGACGCTCAAGGATCAGAAGTTCGATCACTCGGGCAAGACGCGCTTCGACCTCGGTCCCGCGCACCGCGGCATCCCTTGTTACAACTGCCACACCAAGGCGCTCGGTGAGGGCAAGCCGACCGGCGCGTGCGAGCAGTGCCACGCCAAGGACAACAAGCACGGTGACCGCTTCAGCCAGTTCGGCTCACCGGTGCCCAAGTGCGGCGTGTGCCATCCCTCTGGCGGTCCGAAGTTCACGCCGAAGATCTTCAACCACGCACGCAACACCGGCTTCAACCTGACCGGCAAGCACGGCGACATCTCGTGTCGCAAGTGTCACCGCGGCAAGGGGCCGGCCGACTTCGAGAAGCTACCGAACATCGTCCCGTCGGGCGGCGGCAGGGTCGAGTGCATGAACTGCCACGAGCACAAGCAGGTGCACGACCGGCAGTACACGAACAACTCCTGCACCACGAAGACCGGTGCGAGCGGCTGTCACAGCGACGCCGGCAAGATGGAGTTCAACTACAAGAACCTGACCGAGCGCTATCACGGCGCGGCGTCGGCGTTCCCGCTCACCAAGGGCCATAAGGGCGTGCCGTGCGGCGACTGCCACACCGGTCGCAAGAGCAAGGGCACGACCACGTTCGACAAGATTCCCGCGGACTGCAACGCCGGCGGCAAGTGCCACGAGGACTCGCTCCACAAGGGCAGCCTCGGCGAAGGCTGCGTCACGTGTCACGCGTCGGGCATCTGGGACGCGGTCAAGTTCGACCACAACGAGCCGTTCCCCGACGACGCCGAGGGTGAAGTGAAGAGCTTCCCGCTCAAGGGCGAGCACCTGAAGAACGACTGCGAGGACTGCCATCCCGCGCGCCAGTACGCCCAGACCCCGTCCACGTGCTCGGCCTCGGGCTGTCACGCCGAGGACGACGCGCACAAGGGCCGGCTCGGCGACAAGTGCGAGAAGTGCCACGTCGAGACCGGCGACAACATCTTCAACCACAACACGATGTCGCAGTTCACCCTCGACGGTAGGCACCTCGATGTCCGGTGCGCGGACTGCCATCCGTCGATCACGTTCAAGCCGCGCCCGATGACGTGCTTTGGCTGCCATCCCGAGCCGCGCGTGCACAAGGGCTCGTACGGCACCGCGTGCGAGCAGTGCCACACCACGCGCACGTTCGAGGACGTCAAGCCGCTCCACGACGTCGGCGACTTCTCGCTGCGCGGCATGCACGACAGCATGGCGTGCGAGCGCTGTCACAAGGACAGCCGCCCGCTCGCCGGCTCCGGCAACCTGTGCCTGAACTGTCACCGCCAGGACGACATCCACAACAACTCGCTGTCGCCGCGCTGCGGTGAGTGCCACACGCAGTGGTCGTTCACGCCCGCGCGCTTCGACCACGCACGCGTCGGCTGCAACCTGACCGGCCTGCACCGCACGTTCGCCTGTTACGACTGCCACAAGGGCGGCAACTTCATCGGCCTCGCCGCGAACTGCGCGAGCTGCCATCGCGATGATGCCGCACGCGCCGGCAATCTCGGCACACCCCACGCGGGGCTCACGAACTGCGCCCTGTGTCACAACCCGAACGCGTGGAGGCCTGCGACCTCGTTTGGACGGGACTCGGTGTGTCGATGAAGCGCGCGCTCGCGGTGGCGCTCGTGCTCGCAGCGGGGATTCCCGGCGCATCGGCCCAGGGCGAGGATGAGGAGGAGGCGAGCGAGGACGAGGAAAGCGGGGACGACGAGGAAGCCAGCGACGAGGACGAGGAAGAGGAAGAGTCCGACGAGGACGGTCTGCCCGAGAAGCAGAACCTCACGGGTCACGACGAGAAGGGCAAGTCGCCGACGGAGTTCGAGCGCAACCGCTTCTTCGTCGACAAGGTCGACACCGAGAAGACGGAGAAGGGCACCCTGATCCAGGGCAGCATCTCGTCGAGCTCGTTCTTCTACGGCGAGACCGGCGGCAACTATCCCAACGTGCTGATGGGCGGCGACAACGCCGGTCCCAAACGACTGTTCACCGAGCTGCGGCTGCAGACCGACTTCCGCCACATCAGGGCGAGCCGCTGGGAGGCCCGCATCGACGTGCGCGGCCGCTTCGTCAATACGCCGCCGAATGACCTCGGCAGCCCGACGATGGGGACCGTGCCCAACCGCGTGCAGTCTGGCTTGCTGGGCACCAACGAGCTCGACGTGCGCGAGATGTGGCTCATCCGCAGCGGCAAGCGCAGCGACGTGTTCATCGGTCGCCAGTTTCTTCCCGACCTCGGCGGCGTGAAGTTCGACGGTGTTCGCGTCGACTACGCGAAGTCCTCGAAGCTCACGTTGATCGGTTTCGGCGGTCTGTTGCCCCTTCGCGGCTCGCGTAGCGTGACCACCGACTACCCCAAGCTCGAGGACTCCAGCGGCAACGACGCGGGGCGCTACGTGGTGACCGGCGGCTTCGGTGGCGCGTATCGCACGGTCAACGCCTACGGCGCGGTCGGCGGCGTGGTCCAGTACCCGCTGCAGAAAGAGCAGCCGCGCGTCTACCTCACGACGAACGGCTACCTGCGCAATGGCGCCAAGCTCGACGTCTACCACTACATCCTCGTCGACGTGCTCGGCAGTGCGGCGCAAGAGAGCATGTCGCGCATCCAGCTCACGAACCTGTCTGGCGGCCTCAACTTCAAGCCCAATCCGCGCCTGCGCCTGACCGCCGCGTTTCACCGCGTCGATACCGAGACGCTGAACGTCCAGGCCAACGCGTTTCTCAACGAGCCCGACCTCACCGGCGCGGGTCCGATGGTGGTCCAGAGCGACACGTACCTGCAGCGCATCGCGACCAATACCGCACGTGCCGGCATCTCCGCCGGCCTGGGCAAGCAGCAGCGTTTCGAGGTCTCGACGGCCCTCTCGTACCGGTTCCGCCCCGCGTTCGACCTGCGCTCGGCGGATCCGACCACGCCGACGATCGTGCCGCTGCCAGCAGCCTCGTCGGTCGAGGTGTGGGGCAGCGTCGTCGACCGTCGCTCGATCAAGAACACGCGTATCGGCATCGATGCCGCACAGTCATTTGCCGTCGGCCAGCTCGCGTATCAGCGCAGCGTGCTGTTCACCGCTCGCGTGTTCGTGAATCGCGAGATCGCGAACGGCAAGGGTGAGTGGGAGGGAGAGGCGCAGTACTCGAAGGTCCGCGACACCGTGATCGGCACGATGCTCGGTTGTGCTCCGGGTGTGATCGCTGACTGCTACGGCACGTCGAACAACACGCTGTTCCAGATCGGCGGTCAGGTGTTCTACCGGCTCAAGCCCGACTGGTTCGGCATCGCCACGCTTCACGTGCTGCGCATGACAAATTTGCGTTCCGACCAGGTCGAGGATCCGGTCGTGTACGGCGTCACGGGCTTCGTTCGCATCGCGAAGCGGTTCTGAGCCTGAGGTAGAGTTCCGCGCATGACCGCAGGAACGATCTCGCGCGAACGGCGCGGCCACGTGCTCGTGATGGGCTTCGACCGCGCAGCGAAGCGCAACGCATTCGATCTGCCGATGTGGGACGCGCTGTGCGATGCGTACGCCGAGCTCGAGCGCGACCCCGAGCTGCGCGTCGGTGTGGTGCACGCGCATGGCGATCACTTCACCGGCGGCCTCGATCTGCCGCAGTGGGGCGCCACGTTCTCGTCCGGAAACTGGCACATCAAGGAGGGCGGCCTCGATCCACTCGGGCTCCACGGCACGCGCGTGACCAAGCCGATCGTCGTCGCGATCCAGGGCACGTGCCTCACGATCGGTATCGAGCTCGCGCTCGCGTGCGACATCCGCATCGCCGCGCGCACCGCAAAGTTCGGTCAGATCGAGATCAAGCGCGGCATCTATCCGGTCGGCGGCGCCACGCTGCGCTTCCCGCGCGAGGTCGGGTGGGGCAACGCGATGCGCTGGCTGCTCACCGGCGACGAGTTCGATGCAGCCGAGGCGCTGCGCATCGGGCTCGTGCAAGAGGTGGTCGAAGCGGGCGAACAGCTCACGCGCGCGCTGGCGATTGCCGACGTGATCGCCGCGCAGGCGCCGCTCGGTGTGTACGCCACGCTCGCGTCGTCGCGCGCAGCGATTCCTGCTGCCGAGGTCGCGGCGGGCACGCGGCTGATGCCCGATCTGCAGCCGATCATGAAGTCGGCCGACGTCCAGGAGGGACTGCGCGCATTCATGGAGCGCCGGCCCGGTACCTTCGGAGGGAAATGAACATGCGCTTCGCTGTTCTCGCCGCGCTCGCGGCCTGTGGTGGTTCCTCGCCGGCGCCCGTGGCGAATGCAGGAACCGAGAGCGCCGTCGCCGTACCGGCGCTGCAACCGGGGCCGGCGTGCGAGGCACGCATGGACACACCCGACGGCCTGCACGATCGCTTCATGTTCACCGACGAGGCGACCGAGAAGGCCGGCTACAAGGACAAGGCGGGCACGCTGGTCATCCCGGCGATCTATCACGCGGTGTATCCGTTCTCGCCGGGCGGCGTCGCTGCGGTGATCGACGGCACGACGCCGTTCGTGTTCATCGATGTGACCGGCAAGCTGATCGCGAAGGCCTACGCGTTCGACAACGGTCCCGACTACTACCAGGAGGGATTCGCCCGCGTCGTCGGTACCGACGGGCGCATTGGCTACATCAGCGAGACGACCGGCAAGATTTCGATCGCGGCGCAGTTCGAGACCGCGATGCCGTTCTGCGAGGGCAAGGCAGAGGTCAAGGCCGGCGGCCAGACCTACTCGATCGACACGCTCGGCAAGCGCGTCCCTTGAGGCTCCTCAAGGCCGAACGTCGCCTCGTGAAAGACCGTGGCGGATTGAGGATGTCCGGCACACCAGGGGAGCGATCGCTCGACTCCGTGTCGCTATGAGAGCTTCACGCGGCAGCGCCCGACCGCTCCGAGAGGGCACGACCATGGGGAAGAGCCAGGGC
>JBBQFU010000357.1:0-7933 GCA_038322185.1 Haliangiales bacterium | reverse complement strand
CTGATGCCCGTCGAGCGGTTCGTCGCATTCGAATCGAGGCTGATCACCGGCGGTCAACGCCTCGGCTACATCCAGCTCGTTGGCGCCGACGGCGCGCAACAGCGCCAGTTCGACGACCTCTACGACACCGCGCTGGACACGCCCTGTACCCTCACCGAGGTCGACATCGGCGTCGCCCGATGTCTCCCGACGAACATCGGGTACGCCCTGCGCAACTTTCGCGACGCCGCGTGCACCGAGGAGCTGCTCGGCCTCTACGAGCCCACACCCTACGCGTTCACGAGCGACCGCCATCTGTGCCGCAACGTCAGCGAGGTGCGCGAGGTCGGCGCCGCGTACACCGGCCCGAGCTACTCCACGAGCAACGATGTTTGCATGCTCAACACGGCGGCCACGAGACTCATGTTCGAGGTTGGCCCCGCCGTGGACCTCGCTACCTTCGAAGCCCTGACGCAAGCCTACGAACCGTTCGACAGCCGGCTCGAGCTTGTCAGCTGGCAGACCAACGATGGCGTCATCGCGCCCGATGTGTGGCTGTTGCACGACATCGCACGCGGGGATCACTGCACACCCATTCTCGAGAGACGTCGGCGGCGCTGGTCTGCGCGCCGTCCTGGCAACATGCGGGCGGACGCTACTGGTCAACCTCCGACTGCAGCGGACCCACACAGGGTGGCGATCCAGCATGCCGCCCCAGCTCGGTCGCGACTTACTTTTTCAACCAAGTCTTTGGCTGCGAAGGCCCGCTGTGGGAGATCCAGGTCTACGAAGACCGGGTCGACACGCAGGTGTTCGAGCAGATCGGCGGCAGCTGCGTCGGCAGTACGCTGCCGCTGTTCACGTCCGACCGGCCCATCGCCGGCAGCGAGCTCGCACCGATGTCGCGGGTTCGCGAGTGATTACGGCGTACCGAACATGCGCTTGCCGACGTACGCGGCGGGCTGCGCCAGCGTCGCGTCGACCATGTTCAGCTTCATCGAGCCGGTCCAGTTGCCGAACTTGAGCTCGTCGATCTTGAAGTCGTTGTTGGTGTCGGTGTAGCGCGACACGCCGACGAGGTTCATGCCGAGCGTCGAGTCGGTGTCGGCGATCTGGTCGTAGACCATGTCGGCCGCGAGGCCGAGACCACCGAGGCAGGCGCTCGCCCAGAACGCCGTGCCGCCGAAGCCGAGGGCGTCGTGAACGCTGGCGCCAACCGCGTTGCAGTTGACGACGTTGTCGAGCAGGTCGGTGAGGCTGGTGGCGGTCGAGTCGATCGCCGGGATGACCGCGGCGTCGAGGCCGAGGCGAACGATCTTGCCCCACGGCAGCGGCAGGTCGTGCTGGCCAAGGTGCATGCGGCCCTGACCCTTGTCGAGCGTGACGAGGATGTCGTTGACGAGCACGTTGTCGATGTCGTGGTCGACGAACGCGTAGTCCTTGACCGTGCCGTCGATGTTGAAGCGAACGCCGTCGGCGGTGCTGCGCGCGATGAACGTCTGGTCGACGCTGTTGACGTCGAGGATCTCGTTGACGCCGAGGTTCTTGGTCAGATCCTCCATGCGCTGGCCGAGCTCCAGCAACGTGCCGACGAGGTTCGGCGCGAGGCTGATGACGCGGTCATTGAGGTAACCGATCACGAACGGCTTGGCGCCGTTGAGGATGTCCTTGAGCGTGCCGTCGGCCATCTGCGCGAGCATCTGGTCAACGAGCCACGACATCGGGTCGTTCGGATCATCCGTCGCGGCGATCAGGCCATTGAGGATGTCGCCGCTGGTGCCGGGCATGTTCGTCGCGATGTCGAACGTGCTGTTCAGGCGATACATGCCCTGGGCATCCATCTGCGGATCCGGCTGGGGCTCTTCCATGCCCGACCCCTCACCGGTGTCGTCGCCGGTGGCGACGGAGTGATCTGCACAACCCGAAACTGCGAGTGCGAAAGCAAAGCTAATAGGCGCGATCTTCATCATCGAGCGGCGCTCTATCAGAGGAGCGCGAACGTTTGCTAGATGTTTTTAGAGCGAAGCCAGCTCACGAACCAACTGTCGCAATCTATTTACTATCGGACGTCAGAACCGGTGGAGATTTCCGCCCAGGGGCGAAATGGGCGAAGCTGGGATTCCTTTGAACGTCACTCTCACGACAGCCGAGCGACGGGCGCTGCAGGACGCGATCGCCGCGGCCGAGCGCGGCCATCGCGGCGAGATCCGCGTGCACATCGAGAGCCGGTACCCCGGCGACGGACCGCTCGGCCGCGCCGAGGCGCTGTACCAGGAGCTCGGCATCGGCAAGACGCGCGACGACACCGGCGTCCTCCTCTACATCGCCGAGCGCGATCACAAGGCGGCCGTGTTCGCGGGCAGCGGCGTCTACGGCGCGCGCAAGCCAGCGCTCTGGAAGGACATCGCCGCGGCGGTGGCCGAGGGCTATGCGGCCGGCGATCGGTTGAGCGGTCTCGTGCGTGCGCTCGCGATGATCGGAGACATCCTGCGCGAGACCGCCCGCGGCGACGATACTGCCGGCGACGAGCTCCCCAACCAGGTGACGACCGGATGACGGCGGACAAGATCGCATTCAAGGACGTCGAGGACGTGATCGCGGCCGCGGCGCGAGCGAACGACGAGCGCCAGGATCAGGTCAGCGTCGAGGAGCTGCAGGAGATGGCGGCCGAGCTCGACATCCCCGCGGACCTCGTCGGTCCCGCGATCGAGACGGTTCGCAAGCGCCGCGAGATTCAGCTCGCGAGCGAGCGTGATCGCGCGGCCCGCAACAAGCGCCGCTGGCGCGGAGCGGCGATCGCCGCTGGGGTGACGACCGTGATCCTCATCGTGTGGCTCGCGACTTCGCGCGGTGCGCTCCTGGACGCCAAGCTCGCGGTCGACCTCCAGCGCGCGCAGGTCATCAACGTGCTCGAGCGCCAGCGGGCCACGGTGAAACAATGGGCTACTGCACCTGACTCTCCTGACAAGCAAGCCGAGCTGTCGGGTGCCGAGAATCGCGTGCGGATCGAGCGGGCCCGCTACGACCAGCTCGTGACGAGCTACCGGCAAGAGGCCGGCGGTCTTGCCAGCTGGCTGTTCGGCTACCCCGATAGCCTGCCGCTGTCGTCGGAGCTGGGCCAGTGGTAGCGCTGCGCATCGCGGCGGTGTGCGTGGCGATTCTCGTCAGCGTCAGCTGCAAGAAGAAGAGTGCTGACATCGACAGCGGTGGTCACGTCAGCGCGCCGGTCGCGACCACCGGGACCGAGACCCTCCCGGAGATCAAGCGGCCGGTCACGGATCTCGCGGGCTCGCTGAGCGCGGCGGAGAACGAGAGCATCGCGCGCGACCTCGTCGAGCACCACACCGCGACCGGCGTGCAGCTCGCCGTGCTGATCGTCGACACCACGCATGGACTGCCGATCGAGGACTACGCGCAACGTGTGTTCACCGCGTGGGGTGGCGGCTCGGCCGAGCGCAACGACGGCGCCCTGTTCGTCCTCGCGGTCTCCGACCGGCGCAATCGCTTGCATCTGGGATATGGCCTCGAGCCCGTGATTCCCGACGCGTCCGCCAAGCGCATGCTCGATGCCTTGCGTCCGCATCTTCGCGCCACGAACTACGCCGCAGCAACCCGCGAGCTCGTCTCGAGCTTCCGCTCGCGCACGGCCCACCTCACGCCGGGCGGGCCTCGCAGGTTGCCGCTCGCCACCGTTCCGTGGATGTGGATCGTGGTCGTCGTGCTCGGCGTCGTCGCCGGCATCGTCTGGGGCGTGATGTTCAAGAAAGGCCTCGTCGCCTGGCGCAGACGTCCGATGCGGTGGGGGCACAAGTCGATCCCGAAGTGGTACGTGCGCGCGGGAATTTCGATCGCCGACTTCTTCCGCTATCCGCCGATGGCACTCACCGCCGCGGCACTCGTCGCGCTGCAGGTCGCGCTCCTCTTGATCTTCCGCCACGGCGACGGCTTCGCTCTCGCGTACTCGCAGCTCTACTGGCTGTTCATCCCGATCGGTTGGCTCATCGGCGGGACGAAGAAGCTCGTCAGCATCCCGGTGGCGCTCGTCGTCATTGGCTTTGTGGTGGTCGCCGGCGACATGGTCGAGACGCAGCCATTCGCCGACGCGGACATGATGTTCGATGCGATCGGGCAGATTCTCGTCGGTCTCCTGATCGCGGGCATCGTGACATTTCCGATCATCGGTGGGATCGCCGGCGGAATCAGTGGCGGTGGCGGTGGCCGCAGCTACTCGAGCTCGTCGTCATCGTCTTCGTCGTCGTCCAGCTCGAGGTCGTCGTCGAGCTCCAGCTCGTCGTCCTCCAGATCCAGCTCCTACTCCGGCGGTGGCGGCAGGTCGGGCGGTGGCGGCGCCAGCTCGTCCTGGTGAATCAGAACGCCATCGGTCCCAGGACCATCTCGGCGACCACGTCATCCTTGAACACGAACAGCAGGCCGCCATACGGCGAGCCGACCAGGAACTGCGTGGGGTCGTCGCTACCCTCGTCCGACTTCGGATACGCGGCCGCGACCTGCGCGCGCGTGCTGCCGATCGTGATGCCTCTGCGCGTCGCGTACGTGCGCTCGGCCGTCACGGTGATCAGGCGGACCCTCGCCTTGCCCGAGCGCGGGTGGTTCCTCGGCTACGGTCGCTACCAGCCGCGCACGCGCCGCTCGGCGGCGCTGCACGGTGCATCGATCGGGGCGACCCTCGTGGGCGAGATCTTGATCGGCACCGGCTCGCCGCTCGCGGGCGTCGGAGCTTTACTGACCGGCGCCACGCTCGACGCGGCCGCCGCCGACGCCGACCGCGACAGCGAAGCGCAGCGCAGTCGCTGACCTCTCGTCGGGGCCCAAATGGAGGGGGGCGGACCTGCGCCGCCCCCCGGGGTATGCTCGCCCCCTATGGGTGAAGCGCTCGCGCAGGTGAACAAGGGCTTTCACGGCAAGGTCCTGTTCGTCGATCTGGCCGCTCAGACATCGCGCGTCGAGCACGTCGACGCGAGCGTGTACCGCAGCTACCTCGGCGGCTATGGCCTGGGCGCGTGGCTCATGTGGAAGCACTTCCCACCCGGCACCGATCCGCTCGCGCCGGCCGCGTGCTTCGCGATCTGCTCCGGCATGCTCACCGGCCATCACACGCCGTTCTCCGGCCGCATCCAGATCGTCGGCAAGTCGCCGCTGACGCAGGGCTGGGCCGACTCGAACTCCGGCGGCAGCGTGTGCATCCACCTCCGCAAGGCCGGCTACGACGCGGTCGTGGTCACCGGCAAGGCCGCGCAACCGACGCTGCTCGTGATCCGCGACAGCGAGGTCACGTTCGAGCCCGCGGGCGAGCTGTGGGGCCAAGAGGTCCCCGAGACGTTCGACGCGATCAAGAGCAAGTTCGGCAGCAAGCGCGAGGTTGGCGTGTCGGCGATCGGTCCCGCCGGCGAGAAGATGCAGCGGATCGCCTCGGTGATGAACGATCGCTATCACGCGTTCGGCCGGCAGGGCTTCGGCGCGATCTACGGCAGCAAGAACCTCAAGGCCATCGTCGTCGCCGGGACCGGCACCGTTCCGGCCGCGCGCCCCGATGTGCTCAAGGCGATCGGCAAGCGCATCAGCGACGAGTACCAGCGCGACGTGAGTTTCTTCCATCGCATCTTCGCGTGGTTCATCAAGGCGAAGTCGTGGATGGGTTTCATCTACCGCACGAGCGCGAAGAATCGCCAGAAGGTCGGCTCACCGCAGGCCGCGATGCGCCGCGCGTTCTCCAAGCACGGCACCACGCTCGCCGTTGCGCTCTCCGTCGAGAACGGAGATGGTCCGATCAAGAACTGGAAGGGCGTCGGGTCGCGCGACTTCCCGATCGGCAAGAAGGGCCTCAAGATCGACGGCGCCGCCCTCGATCCGTACCTCACCAAGAAGCTGTCGTGCGGTGACTGCCCGATGCCGTGCAAGGGCATCGTCAAGGTGAAGTCGCGCGGGCTCACCGACGTGCGCCGTCCCGACTACGAGACGCTCGTCGGCTTCGGCGCCAACATCCTCAACGACGACATCGAGCTCGTCGCCGCATGTCACGATGCATGCAATCGCTACGGCATCGACGCGGTCAGCTCGTCGGCGACGATCGCGTGGGTGTGCGAGGCCGTCGAGCGCGGCGACCTCACGGCGGCTGACCTCGACGGCATCGACATGCGCTGGGGCAATGGCGAAGGCGCGCTCGCGCTCACGATCAAGATGGGCAGCGGCGAAGGCTGTGGTGCGTGGCTCGGCAACGGCGTCAAGCGCGCCTCCGAGCACGTCGGCAAGGGCACCAGCGCGTACGCGGTGCACGTTCACGGCGGCGAGCCCGCGTATCACGACCCGCGATTCACCTCGCTGATGGGCGTGACGTACATCGCCGACCCCACGCCCGGCCGCCACACCGCCGGTGGCGCGTCGTGGAACGAGACGTTCGGCACCAAGCTGTCGCTCCCCGGCGGCGCCGACAAGAAGGACTGGAACGTCTCGTGGAAGAAGCACGAGGGTAAGGGCAAGGCGCAGGCGATCCACTCCAACGCGCACCAGGCGATGAACGGCCTCGGCCTGTGCATGTTCACGATGCTCACCGGCTCGCTGCCGTTCACCGAGCTGCTCAACGCCGCGACCGGCTGGGACTACACCGACGCCGATCTCATCAAGTGCGGCGAGCGCATCCAGAACCTGCGCGCCGCGTTCAATCGCCGCGAGGGCATCAAGCCGGCTGATTACGCGCCGCACCCGCGCATGATGGGTGAAGGCGACGGCAACCTCGACGCTGGTCCGCTCAAGGGCGTGCGCGTGCCGCTGCCGATGCTCAAGGACGACTATTACCAGTCGATGCAGTGGAACAAGACGACCGGCAACATCTCGAGAGCGCACGCCGACGAGCTCGGCATGGCGGAGCTGCTCGAGGGGTACACGGAGTAGCCATGGGTATCTTCGACAAGCTGCGCGGCGATTCGATCAAGGTCCACGTGCTCCTGCGCGGCCGCATCGGCGACGACTGGAAGAACATCGACGAGTACGTGCGGGTTCCGACGGGGACCACGCTCGGCCGGTTCCTCGAGGTCGCCGACGAGGCGGGCATTCCGATGACGGTGGCGATCGCCGACTCGCCGCACCTGCACGACACGATGATGATCAACGGCGAGCGCTGCCCGCTGGCCGAGCATCGCGAACGCGTGCTCGCCGACGGTGACGAGATCTATCTGCTCGCCCCGCTCGCTGGCGGCTAGCCGACTAAGTTAGAGAAGGCCGACGAGCAGCGCGCCGTAGACGCGAATCAGCACCGCGAGATCCGCGTCGGTGAAGTGCAGCGTCGCGCCGAGAAAATAGTCGCGGCCGTAGCGGATCTTGTCGAACTGGTGCGGCGCATCGCCACCGCCCTTGCGGATGCGGAGGTACCGCGCCTCGTTGAGCGCGTCGTCAACGCCGGCGTTCAGGTAGACCCCGCGGAACACCGAGAGTGCCCCCGCGAGCTTGAGGCGTGGCGTGCGGAAGACTCCACCGTAGAGATCGCCCGAGAACCTGAGCCGGCCGTTGCCGAGCAGCAGGTCGGAGCCAAAGCCAAACGTGGACTCCTTGAGCCCGCCACGGATCTGGAACCAGTTACCGAATGTCTTGCCGAACTGCGCCGTGAAGCGGACGCCGTCCTTGATCACCTGGGTGCGCACGTACTGCGGCACGCCGTTCGAGTCGACGACCGTATCGTCGGGGAAATCGCCGAGCGGGCCACGCTCGAGCTCGATGAGATAGAACTTGTCGGTGCGCGCGCGAATCTCCGCGACCACGAAGAACCGCGGCTGCGCCGAGAACCAGTTGTACTCCGTGCGCAGGCCGAGCCACGACTTGAACCGGCTGAAGCTCCCCACGCCTTCCCGCGCCGACTCGGTGGCCTCTTCGATGTCGTCTGCGAGCTGAGGATCGTTGATCAGCTTACCGAGCTGGCCCTGCGCGCCGGTGCCCCGGTTCT
>JBBQFU010000356.1:0-7940 GCA_038322185.1 Haliangiales bacterium | reverse complement strand
CGCGGTCGCCGAGCTCGAGGGCAAGGTCGCCAAGCTCGTCGGCAGCGGCGTCGACGGAATTCCTCGCGAAGAGCTGCGCACCCAGCTCCCAGCGGCGCTCCCCGCCCGTACCTACGACGCGATCCTCGCCGGCCTCGAGCGCAAAGGCCTGGTCGCGACGGCCGGCGATCGCGTGACGAAGAACGCGGCGCCGAAGACGGCGGTGCTGTCGGCGACCGAGGCACGCGTGCTCGCGAAGCTCGAGGAGACCGGCGTCGAGCCGCCGCGGCCCAAGGAGCTGCCGGCCGCGCTCGCGCTCACCGAGCCCGTGGTCAAGACTGCGCTCGATCGTCTGATCGCCGCGAAGCTCGCCATCAAGGTGAAGCCCGACCTGGTGATGCACGCCAGGACGGTCGAGACGATCAAGACCAAGCTCCTCGCGTTCCTCGATCAGCACGGGACGATCGATGCCCAGCAGTGGAAGGAGCTGACCGGCGCGTCGCGCAAGTTCACCATTCCGCTTGCCGAGTACTTCGACGCAGAGAAGCTCACGCTTCGCGTCGGTGACGTCCGCCGAAAGCGCTGAGACCCGCGATCCAGGACATCGCTGTCAGGCGTGTCCAAGCGTTCACGGCGGTGTGTACGGAGTGATGCTGCACAGTTAGCGCAGCAGGCCGCCAACGCACTTGCGAGCGCCGGCTGTGGCCCGAACCTTGATGAGGGCCGCAGCATGATCAAACCGGTTCTCGTTACCTTCGTTGCGCTGCTCGCCACTCGTACCGCCGCTGCCGATGACCTCGCACCCGCGAATCCCGCTCACGACGAGCCTTCGGTCGCGCTGACCATGTCGCCGATTCATCTCGTGATCGCGATGGCCGAGTTCACCGCCGAGTTTCGCGTGGCCGACAAGATCGGTGTCGCGGTGATCGGTGGCATTGGCTCGATGCGCGAGCAGACCACGAACGAGCGCATCACGCTGTTCGAGGGCGGCGTCAGCGCGCGCTACTACGTGACGGGCTCGTTCCGCTCCGGCATCCAGCTCGGAGCCGAGGCCATCTACATCAAGGCTTCGACCGAGGCCTCGAACATCGAAGTCAAAGCCGCCGGTCTCGGGGTCGCGCCGTTCGTCGGCTACAAGTGGACGCATCGCAGCGGCTTCACGCTCGACGGTCAGCTCGGCGCGACGTACATGGTCACGCGGGCGAAGGCCGAGACCGGCCAGATGGCCGAGGAGAGTGCGATTGGCCCGATGCTGAACCTGAACGTCGGCTACAGCTTCTGATCTACATGTTCGTGTAGATGAACAGGTCTTCGCCGTGGGTCGTGGTGATCACGACGATCGTGTCGGCGCGAGTTTCGGCGGGTAGATCGCCCCACGCCTGCTCGAACATGTCGGCGGCCTGCGTGTCATACGCGAGCACCGACAGGATCTGCTTTCGCCAGGCATCGACGTCAGACACGTTGGCGCTCGACAGCAGGATATCGTCGAGCTTTCGCTTCAGCAGCGTCTTGGCGTCGGCGAGCTCGTACGGTGTGCCGAGCGGATAGGTCTGCGCGCGCACCACGCTCACCCCGATCTTCTCGCCGTCGAGGATCACCTCGAGGTCGGTGATCTTGCCGACCGTGTCGTAGAGGATCTCGGTCTCGGTCTTGTACAGCGACGCGGTCTCGCAGCGCTCGAGCTGCTCGTACGCAAAGATCTCCGAGAGGCCGGAGCTGCCACCGGCGTTCGGCGTTGCGGCGAGGTGCTCACCGCCATCGGTCAGCAACGACCGATCGACGTCGTCGTCGTAGGGGCGCGAGAACGTGAACGTCGCCCGGATGAGCGACGGCGTGGCCTCGGTGATCTCGGTGTCGAGCACGCCGCACATCCCCGACAGATCGCCAAAGCCCGTCAGCGCCGACGCATCGGGCAGCGCCGCATCCGGGGTCGCGACCGCAGCGTCGGGCCTGACCTCGTGCTCGGCATCGCATGCGCCACCGAGCACGGCGACGGCGGCGAGGAGAGCGGGACGCATCGCCGCGGACCCTAGCGGATGGGCCAGATTGGGTGAAGCGTTATTTGGCGAGCTAGAAGAAGTAACCGGCGGAGAGGCCGACGAACGGCAGCGTGCGAATGCCGCCTTCGATATTGATGACGGACTTCGGTGTCGGACGGATCTGCAGACCGATGATCGCGTTGACCACGGGGAACACCGGCGGCAGATCGTAATCGGCCGGCGCACCATCGGCGTCGACACCGGAACCGCTGTTGACCTGCTGCGGCCGGCAGCCCGGCTCGGGCGTGGTGTTGGTCGCGCCGACGCAGAGCACGTCGTACTTCTGCAGCGAGCCCATCACGATGCCAAGACCCGCTCCGCCGCCGTAGCGGAACGCGAGCTTGTCGGTGATCGGGGCGTGGTTGAGGAACGTGAACTCGATCGTGAACCACGACAGCGACTCGCCGGCGCGATCGGCACTGAGCAAGTAGTCGGCCTCGTCACCGCCGGCGACGTTATCGCCGCTCGCGATCCACACGCCTTCGCCCACCTCGATGTTCTCGTACTCGAAACCGAGCTGGAGCTCGAGGTTGCCGCGACGACGAACGAAGTCGACACCGAAGCCGGTGTTGCTCGCGCCGCCGCCATGTCGCTCGACGAACAGGTTGAGCAAGCCGCCCGGCACGAACACCTGCCGAAGTCGCAGGTCGATGCCGTACTCGACGATCGGCTCGGCAGTGAGTGTGGTGCCCGGCGAAGCGGTCGGATCGACCGTCGCCTGCGGTTTTCCCGCATCGTCGAGAGCGGGTTGGGCGAGAGCGCCCCCGCTCATGAACGCCAACAAAGTCAGGCTCGTGGCAAAACGCATGATTCCCCCAGCGGTGCTCTATCATATACTTCGCGCCACGGACCCGCTGACTTCCGCGCGGGGTTTGTCTGCCTGATGCGAGCCGCCCTGTTGATCCCCGTGCTGACCGTCACCCTGCTCGGGTGCCCGGGCGGGGACGCCTCGATTGGCGAATCGTGCACCGATCACGGTTCATGCAGCAGCAACCTGCAGTGCCTCCGTGACATCTGCGTCGAGCGCTGTGACCGCGCACCCGAGTGCGGCGACGGCTATCGCTGCGCCGAGGACGGCATCTGCCACGCCGCGACCGGCCAGCCCGGCGATGCGTGCAGCAGCGAGGTCGATTGTCGCGTCGGCCTGTCGTGCCAGGTCGAGGGCGTCACGACCCGAGACGACGGCCTGCTCCAGGCGAGCTGCGTTGCCGAGAATGCAGGCCGCCCCGCCGGTGATCTGTGCGTCGACGACCGCCAGTGCCGCAACGGCACCTGCGATCTCGGTCACTGCATCGACCTGTGCCGCGACACCATCGACTGCGCGGCCGGCACCGGCTGCACGGCGATCCCGCGTATCGAATCCAACGGGCTGCGCTACGAGGGCTGCCTGCAGTCGCGCGGCTCGCTGTCGTGGTCGATCCCGGTCGACGGTACGAACGAGCTCGTTCCGCTCCCGATTCCCGACAGCGCACGCGGTGTGAGCGTGCTGTTCTCCGTCGAGGATCCGAACCAGAAGGTCGGCGCGGAGTACCTGTTCTCGCCCGACAACGTCACCTTGCTCGCGCCCGAGATGGCGTACTACTCGAACCCGTTCGTGCGCCATCGCCCTGAGCTCGGCCAGTCGGTTCTCGCGATGCCGGCCACGCCCACGGCCCCGCTCCAGGCGGGCATGTACAACGTCCGGTTGCGCTCGTTCCGGCGCGGCCTCGACATGAACGGCAACCCGGTCGGCGGCACGGCGATCCCGTCGATGACGGCGGTGCTCAAGCTCGACCCCAACGCCGTCCTCGATCTTCACTTCTACTTCCTCGATCTCACCGACCACCCGTGCCGGCAGACGTTCGGCGGCGCTCTCGACGCCACGATCGCGCAGACGGCTGACTTCTTCCAGACCACGTACATCACGCAGCTGCGCACGCTGATCGCGAAGGGCGGCGTGGGCCTCGGCTCGCTGACCTACACCGACCTGCGTAACCATCCCGATCTCGACGGGCTCGACGTCTCCAACGTGTCGTCCCTCCTGTCGCTCGGCGCGCACGCGACGGGAATCAACGTGTTCTTCGTGCGGACCCTGACCCCGGTGGGGCTGCAGGCGATCGGTCCCAACCCGGGTCCGGCCGGCCTCGCCAACACCCGGCAGTCCGGCGTGGTGATCAGCATCGACACACTCTGCTACCGCAACTGGACGCAGCTCGCGCGTACAACGGCCCGCGAGCTCGCGCTCTACATGGGGCTCTACGCGAACAGCGAGATCGACGCGAACGACATCACGCTGCCGACGCACTTCGACCCGATTCCCGACAGCGATTCGTCGAGCACGAATCTGATGTTCAACTCCGACCTCGCCGGCACCGAGCTGTCCGACGGCCAGCGCTTCGTCCTCACCCGGAGCCCGGCGCTGCGATGAAGACGCTGGCCATCAGCTCGCTCGCGATCGCAGTATTCGCGACTGCCGCATTCGCCACCGGCGGCGTGTCGACGCTGACCGAGCACGTGCGCAACACCCTCACGACCATCGATACGATTCCGACGAAGATTCTGCTCGACGATGCGTTCGAGCTCGAAGGCGGCGCGTTGCCGCGGCTCGCGGAGATCGCAACGGACAAGGACATCGACATCGGCGTCCGGGTTCGCGCGATCCATGGGCTCGGCAAGTACTGCCCGGTGCCATGCGACAACAACGAGCTCGCCCACGAGTCGCTCACGGCACTGATCGAGCTCACCGAGAACGAGACGCTTGGCGAGCCGGTCGTGCTGCTGCGTGCAGCGATCGAGACCCTTGGCGCCCTCAAGGTCTCGGAGGACTACGCCCTCCTGGTGAACCTGCTGGACCACCCCAGCCGGGACATCCGGGCCGCCACCGCCCGGGCGTTACGGGACACGTGCAACAACCAGGCGATCTTCCCGCTCCGGGTTCGCTACACGGCCGAGACCTCGGAGCAGGTCAAGCTCGCGATTTCCGAGGCCCTCCGGATCCTGGGACAGTGCGGCGGCTGACCTGTGGTCTGACGCACAACCGCTCGAAATCGTTTGGTTGCCCCATGTGGGGTGAGGATCGTACAATTCCGGTTACCTCGCCACACGTCGGCCTTGGTGCCGCCGGCGTACGTGGTCTGGGCCCACATGACGACTCGCGACCCGCGATCTCGCGTTCCACTGCGACCCGATGAAGGTCGCGAAGGGTCCAGAGATCCGACCGCGTCCATGTCGATCGAGATCGAGTCGACAGGCTCGGACGATGACGACGACAACGATCGCGTCTCGCATCCATCCCTCGCGATGGGCACGAGCGGTGATCGCCAGGAGCGCACACGCATCGAGTCGCCCGGCGGTCGCCACAAGACCCCGGTGCCTCAGCAGGCGACCAAGCGCGCGCCGACGAGGCCGCCACCGACGCCGAGCAAGGGCTCCGACGATCCGGACAACCGGCTCGGCAGCACGCTCGGCGTGTACCGACTCAGCGAGTTGCTCGGCAAGGGCGGCATGGGCTACGTGTACAAGGCCGAGCACATCAAGCTCGGTCGCGAGGTCGCGCTCAAGCTGCTGCGCGGTGACTACGCGAAGCGCCGCGACGCCGTGCTGCGGTTCTTCCAGGAAGCGAAGACCGTCAATCGCGTTCGCCATCGCAACATCGTCGACGTCACCGACTTCGTCGAGCTCGACGACGGCACGACGTTCATCATCATGGAGCTGCTGCGAGGCCAGAGCCTCGGCAGGTGGGCGCGCACCGGCGTTGACCTGCCGCGCGCGCTCGCGGTGCTCGTGCAGATCTGCGACGGCCTCGGCGCCGCGCATGCGGTCGGCGTGGTCCACCGCGATCTCAAGCCCGACAACGTGATCGTGGTGCCGACCTCCGACGGTGCCGAGCTGGTCAAGCTGCTCGACTTCGGCGTCGCGAAGCTCCTCAACCGCGATGATCACGACGACGATATCGGATTTCAGACCGCGGCCGGCTCGGTGATCGGCACGCCCGCGTACATGTCTCCCGAGCAAGCGGGCGGCATGGCCGTCGATCACCGCAGCGATATCTATTCGCTCGGCGCGATCATGTACGAGCTGTTCTGCGGCCAGCCGATGTTCCGCGGCCGCTCGTTCGGCGAGTACGTGCGCAAGCACCTGACCGAGTTCCCCACGCCACCGCGGCAGACGCAGAATGGCGCGAACATCGACGAGCGCCTCGAGGGCTTGATCCTCAAGAGCCTCGCCAAGGATCCGAACGAGCGCTTCTCGCACATCCTCGAGCTGCGCGACGGCCTGCTCCATCTGCTCGGCGGGATCGAGACCCAGCCGCCGGGCTCGATCGTGCTCTCGCACAGCTCGATCCGCTCCGCACCGACGATGGCGCCGCAGCACCAGATGCTGCCGCCGCACATGCTGCCGCTGATTCCCGCGATGGTCACCACGCAGCCGACGCCAGGTGCCGCGAGCCCGTCGCAAGCGCACATGGCGATGTCGGGTCAGCACAGCTCGCTCGGCTACAGCCAGTTCGTCGTCGGGCAGCAGTCGCAGCAACACGAAAAGCCGACGCCGTTGTTCGTGTGGTTCGTCGGCGGCGCGATCGCGGTCGGTCTCGGCATCGGCGGCGCGCTCTGGTACGCCAACAAGCAGCCCGCGGCCACGGCAGCGCCAGCTGTCGCCCCGGTCACATCGCCGACCACGACCACCACGCCGATCGAGCAGCCCGCGCCCAAGCTCGTCGAGCTGCGCTTCGATTCGCTGCCCAGTGGTGGCGTGTTCGCCGATGGCCGTTCGGCCGAGCTGTGCCAGACGCCATGCAGCTTCAACGTCGACCTCGGCGACGGCGGCCCCGCGAACCAGCGCGCATTCGTGGTGCGTGCCGAGGGCTACGCGGACTCTCGCGTCATCGTCGATTTCACCGGCCCGCAGCGCGACTTCTCGGTATCTCTGGCTCGCCTGGCCCCGACCGGGCCGACCATCGACACCAGCGCCGAGGACATCGAGACGGTCGACCTGACCGGGGACGGCACCAGGCCCGGATCGAAGAAGAAGAAGAAAAAGGGCAAGACCAGGGTCGAAGAACCCGAGGTCGAAGAGGCGGCCCAGAAGCCACCCGAACCTCCGCCAGAGGTTAAGATCGAGAAGCCCGTAGAGAAACCGGTCAAGAAGATCGACCGGACCGACACGATCGATCCCTTCAAACGATGATCACTCGCCTATTTCTGCTTCTGATGGTGTGTCTCGCCGTCGCCGTGCCATCGCGCGCGGCGTACGCGGACGATCCGGCAACGCGCGCGGCGCGCCGTCACTTCGAGCGCGGCGAGAAGCTGTTCGCCCTCGGCAAGTTCGACGACGCGCTCGAGGAGTATCAGACCGCGTTCGATGCCAAGCCGCTGCCGGCGTTCCTCTACAACATCGGTCAGTGCTACCGGAACCTGGGCGATCTCGACCAGGCGATCTTCAGCTTCAAGAAGTATCTCAAGCTCGACCCCGAGGCGGAGAACCGCGACTCGGTCGAGCGCCTCATCGAGGACCTCGAAGATCAGAAGGCGCGCGGCGAGGGCGAGAAGTTCATCCGCAAGAAGCCGATGCAGGAGTCCAAGCCGGTCTACAAGAAGTGGTGGTTCTGGACCGGTGTCGGTGCTGTTGTCGTCGGTGGTTCGATCGGAATCTACGCGGCGAGCAGCGGCGGCAGCACGGCCCCCATGTCGGACCTCGGCAACATCGTCTTCGGGAAGTGATGCGCAAGCTCATCGTTCCCCTCGTTCTCGTCTCCGGCTGCACGGAGGAGTCGACGTATCTGACGGTCACCGTCGACAAGCGTGCGGCCGTGCACGACGCGGCCAGCCTCAAGGTCACGCTCGCGAATGCGGGCTCGATGCGCACCGACGACCTCGACCTCGACGGCAAGACGCTCCCACTCACGTTCACGATCAGCGCCCCGGGCCGCTCGGGTGATCTCGG
>JBBQFU010000355.1:0-7980 GCA_038322185.1 Haliangiales bacterium | reverse complement strand
GGTGTCGCAGCGCGTGGCGGCGCTCGAGGACGTTGGAGAAATCGCCCTGGGCGCTGATTCGGGAGCGCGACCCGGCACCACGATCGCCGACGTGGCGACGGTCCGCTCGGTGGAAGTTCCGGCCGATACCCGGCTGCGTGTCAACGGCGAACCGGCTATCGGCCTCAACGTCACGAAGCTGTCTGATGCGACGACCGTGCAGGTCGTCGAGGACGTTCGAGCTGAGCTTGAAGACTCGCTCGACGAACTCCCGGGCGACGTTCGGGCGGCAACGATCTTCGACCAGGGCGAACCGATCTCCGAAGCGATCGCCGGCATTGTTCGCGAAGGTGCGCTCGGGATCCTGTTCGCAGTGCTCGTCATCTTCGCGTTCCTGCGCAGCATTCGAGCGACAGTCGTCGCCGCGATCTCCATCCCGATCTCCCTTGCGATCGCACTGATCGTCCTGTGGCAGCAAGGTTTCACGTTGAACGTGCTGACGCTCGGCGCGTTGACCGTCGCGGTCGGTCGCGTCGTGGATGATTCGATCGTTGTGATCGAGAACGTGTATCGGCATCTCGTGGACGGTGATCCTCCGATCGAGGCTGCGTTCACCGGGGCGAAGGAGGTGCTGCCGGCAATCACCGCGTCGACGCTCACGACCGTGGCGGTGTTCCTGCCGATTGCATTCGTGGGAGGTATCGCCGAGCAGCTGTTCGCGCCGTTTGCGTTGACGGTGGTCATTGCACTGCTCGCGTCGCTGCTCGTTGCCGTGACGATCGTGCCGTATTTTGCGTCACGCTCGCTGCGCCAGGAACACGGGCACGACGAGCAGCAGGTCGGCAGGCTCGAGCGAGGGTACGGCCGGGTGCTGGACTGGGCGCTCGGGCACCGCTGGGTCACCGTCGCCGTCGGCGTGCTGATCATGGTGGTCTCGATCGTGCCGCTGTTCGTGATCAACCAGAACCTGTTCGACCAGAGCGGCTCCGATGTCGCGCAGGTCTCGGTGCAGATGCCTGCCGGTTCGACGCTGGACGACACCGAGCGCGAGGTGGGTGACATCACCCGCATGCTGGAGAAGGAGGACTTCGTCGACTCGGCTACGGCTCAGGCAGGCATCCCCGTGGATCCCTTCGCACCCGCCGGCAGCGTGCCGGCAGACCCTTCCCAGGGATCGGTGATCGTAGTGTTTGCGAAGGACGTTCCCGAGGACGTGAACGACCAGATCGAGTCGCGGCTGGAGCAGTACGACGGCCCCGCCGATGCTGTGCTCGGGCAGGCTGGTGGACCCGGTGCCGCCACCGGTAGCGATCAAGTGTCGATCCAGCTCGCCGCCGACGACCCCGACATGTTGCGGCAAGCCGCTGAGCAGGTCGCGACCGCGATGCGGGAGGTAAGCGGCCTCACCGAGGTTGAGAGTGACGTTGCCGGCGAGCGTCGCGAGCTGCGCCTTGAGCCGAACCAAGCGGCATTGTCGAGGGCCGGGTTGACCACGCGCAGCTTCGCGGAGCAACTCGCCATCCTGACGCGTGGCAAGGAGTTGGGGAGCGTGGAGGTGAAAGGTGGGGAGGCTGGTCTGCGGCTCGCTCCTGCATCCCCCGGTGTGCTCGATCGTGCTGCGCTACTGGGCTACCGTCTCGTCACGCCAGGCGGTGGTGACGTCGGTGTTGGTGACGTCGCGAGCGTCGAGCCGGTCACGACGGTGCAGACGATCAACCGCGCCGACGGACGGCGTTCAGCGACGATCACCGCTACGGCGTCATCGGATGACCTCGCCGGAGTGCAGGCCGATCTCGATGAGCGTATCGATGAGCTCGATCTGCCTGACGGAGTGACGCGAGAGACAGGAGGTGCGTTGGAGGACCTGCAGGAGACGTTCAAGAGCATCCTGTATGCGATGTTCGCAGCGATCGCGCTCGTGTACCTGGTGACGGTGGCGACGTTCCGCTCGCTGCTCAAGCCGCTCATCCTGCTGCTGTCGATTCCGTTGTCGCTGTCGGGGGCGTTCGCGGGACTGCTGATCACCGGAACCAGCCTCTCGCTTCCTGCGCTGATCGGCATGCTCATGCTGATCGGCATCGTTGTCACCAACGCGATAGTGATGCTCGACCTGGTCGAGCGCCATCGCGAGAACGGGATGACCGCGAACGAGGCACTGCGAGCTGGGGCAACCCGGCGCCTGCGACCTGTGTTGATGACGGCGCTTGCGACGATGGGTGCGCTTCTCCCGCTCGCGCTCGAGTTGGGCGGCGCCACCGGCGGAGGATTCATCGGCGCGCCGCTGGGCATCGTAGTGATCGGTGGCCTCTTCTCCAGCACGCTGCTCACGCTCGTGATCGTTCCTGCGCTGTACTCGCTCACGGCCCGATTCACACGACCACGTCAGGGTAGGTTGGTCGCGGAGCAACTCGCCGCTGCCGCAGCCCGACGGGAGGCTTGAGAGTTCGCTCGGTCCGTCTTCAGCGTAGGGAGGTTTAGCGGGTGATTGAGGCTGTCCTCGACGCGTTGACGGCGTTGATTTTTGCGGTCCTCGCCGCCCTGTCATTTCGTGAATGGGCGCAGCGGCGCGGCGCTGCGGAGCTCTGGCTACTGATCACGTTCGGAATCCTCGCCGTTGTCACAGTGTCCGGGGCCTTACTACCGGAGGGCCGTGACGGCGCGCTGGAGCTGGTCGTACGTGCGGAGTTGCTCCTGCTGGCGGTCTTGCCGTTCAGTATGTACCGATTCGCATGCACGTTCAGCACGCCGCCGCCTTGGCTGGAATGGGCTGCGAGTACCCTCAGCGCGGTAGTTGTCGTCGCGATCCTGGGCGTGGGTGCACTGCCGGACGACGGTGAGGAACTGACGGTATCGGTCGTCGTGCTGCTCGTATCGCTCGTCGCACAATGGACTGTGCTGCTGGCTACCGTGGCAGTCACATTGTGGCATGGCGGGCAGGGGCAGCCGCCGATCGCTCGGCGACGGATGCGGCTGTTGAGCGTCGGCGCCGTCGGCATCGCGGTGGTCATTGCGATCGTCGCCATGTTCGGCAACCAGGGAGGACGAAGCACTCGTGTCGGTCCTCACCGGGCTGGTAACGATCGCGAGCGCCTTGGCATTCTTCGCCGGTTATCTGCCACCGCCGATTCTGCGCGCTTGGTGGCGGGCGGACTCCCAGGAAGCGATCCGCAACGCCACTATCGCGCTCATGGCGACCAGCAGTCGGCAAGACTTGTCGGAGACATTCCTGCCCCACATCGCGGAGTTGGTGGGCGCGCGCGCGGCCGCGATGCGCTCGAAGGACGGCGCGATCTTGGGGACGTGGCGAGTCACGCCGGAGGCCGTTTCGAGCTCGGACGGGCAAGGTGAGGCATTCGACGTCGATGTGCCGTTCGGTACGATTACAGTCTGGACTACTCCGTATACCCCCTTCTTCGGCACGGAAGAGATCAACTCGATTCGTTCGCTGGGGGCCGTGATCGAACTCGCACTCGAGCGCTACGAAGCGATCGCGCAGCAGCAAGCCATCGCGGAGCGGCTCGTGGCGGTGAACCAACTCAAGAACGAATTCGTCGCTGTCGTCGCGCATGACCTGCGCTCCCCGATGAGTGTAATCTCCGGCTTTGCGCGCACGCTCGACCACCAGTGGGAGTTGATGGGCGACGACCAGAAGCGCGAGATCCTCACGATCATCGCCGAGAACACCGAGTCGCTGGCCGTACTCGTCGAGGACGTGCTCCAAGTCGCTCGAATCGAATCGGGCGACCTGCACTACGACATGCAAACCTTCGACATCGTCGGGCTCGCGTCACGGATCGTCCGCGATTTCCAGTCGCTCGGTCGGCAGAGGATCCAACTCGACGTCGAAGTGGAACTGCCGCAGGCCTTTGGGGATCAGGACCGCATCTGGCAGGTCTTGACCAACCTCGTCACGAACGCGATGAAGTTCTCCGACGAGGCAGAGGTAGTAGAGCTCTCGGTGCATCAAGCCGAAGGAATGATCCAGGTCTCCGTGCGAGACCGGGGGATCGGGATCAAGCCTGCGGACCAGGCGCACGTGTTCGACAAATTCTCCCGCATTGAAACCGTCGACGGAAGCCAGCGCGTGAAAGGTACCGGACTTGGTCTGTACATCTGCCAGACGGTGGTGCGCGCACATGGTGGGGAGTTGACTGTCGACAGCACTCCAGGCGAGGGTTCGACCTTCGCGTTCACGATCCCTACAGCCACGGAGGCTGCCCAATGAAGGTTCTCGTGGTCCTCGAAGACGACGTCCAGATGCAGTTGCTGATCAAGATGAATCTGCAGATCGATCCTCGGCTTGAGCTCTCCGGCGCTGCCAGCACAGCAGCCGAGGCCCTGGAACTCGCAGAACGCATCCAACCCGACCTGATCATCCTCGACCACTTCGTCGAGGGAGATGTGATGGGCCTTGAGGCAGCGCCGAGTTTCAAGGTTGTCGCGCCAGAAGCCAAGCTCCTACTGTTTACCTCCCACGACCTCCGGCTCGAGGCGCGACGAGAGGCTGCCATCGACGGATTTCTGAGCAAGACCCTGATCACTGACCTATTGCCTACGGTCCAGCGGATGCTTGATCTGGAGCCACTTGTTCCAGCCGGCCGGTAGCTGCCTTTGAATGGAGCTTGCGCCACGTCTCCGCATTGATCGCCTGCTCGTCGTCGTAGCCGAGAGTCTTGCCGAGCACGGTCGTGCAGATCCCCGACGAGCGGCACGGCGCGGCGCGCGGCGCGATGGTGGCGTCGGCGAAAGCCTCACGCGCGTCAATGTTGGACGCCGACTACCTGCTCGAACGTCGGCAGGACCGGTGCGAGCGGCGTCCGCGCGCTCGACGCGCGCATGCCGTCGAGCAGCAGGGCACACGAACGTCGCCATGCCTCGGGCTCTGCCGCGGCTACGGGCATGCAGCTCGTGCGGCTGATCGCGCACTGGATCGCGGGGATGTCCTCGGCGACGACGTCCGCGCGCAGCTCGCCGGCGTCGATCGCACGCGTGACGAGCAGTCGCAGGTCGCGCACCAGGCGGTCTCGAACCTCGGCGAGCGACGAGCACACGGAGTGCGCCGACCCTATCGACTCCATGAGCCCGCGGTGGCGCGTGTGCAGCTCCGTCGCTCCGACGAAGTAGTCCGCGAACGCATTCCAGGGCTCGTCGACCGACCGTTCCACCGCGCATTCCGCGAGTGCGGCGATGTCCTCCATGCGCGCGAACAACACCGCGACGACCAGGTCGCTCTTCGTCGCAAAGCGCCGGAAGATGGTGCCCACGCCGACACCTGCCTCGTCCGCGATCTCCCGCATGCTGACATCGATTCCGCGCTCGGCGAATAGTTTCTCTGCTGAGGCGAGCACGCGCGCGCGGTTTCGCGTCGCATCGGCGCGAAGCGAGGGCACCCCGGCGGGCGGGACCATCAGAGCACCGGCAGCGGCGCGGTGACGTCGATGTTCTCGACGTCCTTCGCGCGAAGGAACAGCACGTGCAGCACGAGGCCGATCAGCAGCAGGCCTGCGCCGGCGTACATCGCGATCTGGTAGCCCTCCACATACGCGGCGAGCTGCGGGCCGATCTCCTGCGGCTGGAGCGTTTCGAACAGCTGCACAGGCACCGGGTCGTTGCCGTTGAGCTCGTCCTTGGTCGCGTTGTTGGCGATCGTCGCGAGGATCGCGAGGCCGATCGCACCGCCGATCTGTTGGCTCGTGTTGAACACGCCCGACGCGAGGCCTGCCTCGTCGTCGAACACGTTAGTGGTCGCGATGAGCGTGAACGGCACGAAGGTCCAGCCGAGCCCGATCGCCATCACGACCATGCCGACGAACAGCGGCCAGTAGGAGCCGTCGGTGGCGAGCGAGGTACCCATATATGCGACGCCGAGCGCAGCGACTGTCAGGCCGATGGCGCCGGTCAGCCGTACGCCGATCTTCGCGACCGCGATCTGCGCGGTGCCCGCGCCCACGCCGATGCCGAACGCGAACGGCAGGAATGCGGCGCCTGCCTTGATCGGCTCGAAGCCGAGGATGAGCTGGATGTAGAGCGTCGCGAAGTAGAAGAATGCGAACATGCCAGCGGCGACTGACAACATCGCGAGGTTGGACACGGCGAGCGAGCGGAGCCGGAGCAGGCCCAGGCGCACGAGCGGTGCCTTGGTGCGCGATTCGATGAGCACGAACGCGGCGAGCAGCGCGAGCGAAACCGCGAACAGTCCGAGCGTGCGTTCACTCGTGAAGCCGTGCTCGAGCGTGCCGACGATCGTGTACACGAGCAGCATCAGTCCTGCGGTGACGGTGAGTGCACCGGCGACGTCGAAGCGTCGGTGTCCGAGGTCGGCGTGTGACTCGGGCACCCAGCGGAACGCCGCGAAGATGACGGCGATGCCGATCGGGACGTTGATGTAGAAGATCCAGGGCCAGTCGAGCAGTTCGGTGATCACGCCGCCGAGCAGCAGGCCGATTGCCGCGCCGCCCGCCGCGATCGCGCTCCACACGCCGAGTGCCTTGGATCGCTCGGGACCTTCGGCGAAGGACGTCATGATGACGCTGAGCGCGGCCGGTGAGATGAGCGCAGCGCCCACGCCCTGGATGCCGCGGAAGAAGATGAGCGACTCGGCGTTCCACGCGAGGCCGTTGGCGAGCGAGGCGGCTGCGAACAGCACCGTGCCGATGACGAAGATCTTGCGTCGGCCGATCAGGTCACTCATGCGCCCGCCGAGCAGCAGCAGACCGCCGAACGCGAGCGTGTAGGAGTTGATGACCCACTGCAGGTCGGCGTTGGAGATCTTCAGGTCCGTCTGGATCGTCGGGAGCGCGACGTTGGTGATAGTCGCGTCGAGCACGACCATGAACTGTGCGAAGCAGACGACGACGAGCGCCCACCACGGGCTGGGCGCGTGGCCGGGATCGTCGACGATGGTCTTGTGGACTGCAGTGGCGTCGCTCACGTGTCAAGGTCTCCTCAGGGCGCTGTCGCGCAGGACTTTCGGGAAACGGAATGATCACTCCGGTTCGTCGAATCGAAGCGCAGTCTGGCAGAAGGCTTGGGCGCAGTCCAGCGCCGGGTCTGCGAGGTGCGGGATCGGGTGGGAACAGCACAGTGTCCTCTCCGGCGCCTGGTGTGCTCATGCCACATCCCCGAGCGATGAACTCCGACCGTCAGACACGCCCGCCGCTCCGACACCATGAACCGCTTCACCAGGAAGCGAACGGCGTCCCGCTTGCGCGATGGACTCAGCATTCATGTGGCGGTCGAGCTTCTTGCCGAGCCTAGTCGCCCGCGCCTCTGGCTCCTCGTTCGTAGGAGGTGCGACGACCGCGAGAGGGACGTCCATTGCGAGAGTGAGGCGATCAGCCCAGTCGAGCGTCACGTGAGGCCGCTTGAAGTTGCGCAGCTGCCAGATCCCACGCGGATCGATTCCCGCGTGCTCGGCGAGCCTCGAAGCTGTCGTGCCCGTCCGAGCAAGCCACTGCTCGATTTCGCCCGCGAGCGCGATGGGATCGACGCCCTCGGCATTCAGGGAAGGCGTGGTGGTCATGCGATCACCGCCTCAGCCTGCTCGGCGACAGCGTCGCGCTGCAGCTGCCGGATGCCACAGGACGTCAGGCGACGCGCGTGGAGCGGATCAACGCCGAGATGCTCGGCGATCGAGTGGATCGTTTCGGGCGCACCTGTGTCGAGCCCGTATCGCAGTCGCACGGCTCGTCTGGTCGGGGGCTCGAGCGAAGCGAGATGCTGCTCGACTTGCTCGCGAAGGTCCCGCTGCTCGGCGATGGCTTCGGGATCATCGGCGTGCTCGTCTTCGATGAGCTCTCCAAGCGACGTGATCGAATCGCCGGTCGCGGGCGCGTCGAGACTCACGACCTGAAGGTCATCGAGAGTGTCGCTCTTCTCGCGCTCGCGCGAGATCGCCTGCTTGACCCACCACGTCGCGTACGTGGAGAACCGGAAGCCTCGATCAGGGTCGAACTTCTCCGCAGCACGCACCAGCCCAGCAGCACCGGACTGGATGCGATC
>JBBQFU010000354.1:0-7981 GCA_038322185.1 Haliangiales bacterium | reverse complement strand
ACCAGTGGGGGGCCCAGCGGGACGATCGCCACGCAGGAGCCGTCGCCGTACAGACTGTATGCACCCCCGGACCCGGACCACACCGGGCCGCCCTCGCGCATGACGTCGCTGCTGCTGGGGGTATAGCCGACGCGAGGCGTGAGGCCGCACGCCAGGCTGTACGGTGGACCGAACTGGAACACCGGCTCGGTGCATCCTGCATCCTTGTACGCGATCTGCGCGTAGTCGACCGGCATACAGCGAAGCACTCCATCGACCTCGGAGAGCGCGCACTCGAGGTCGAGCTCGGTGTCGTACCAGCGGTCGAACTTCGCCGTGCCGATCCCCGGATAGATCATCGCCCGCAGGCGAGACCCGCTGACGAAGCGCGGTGGCTCGTCGATCGGCTCGAGCGGAGCGACATCTTCGAAGCCGATGCGGCCGCAGGCTGCGACCACGCATACGACTCCGAGCCAACAACGCATGCCGCGACTAGCGTAGCAGGATCGCGTCGCCCTCGACGGCGACGACGGGCGACGACGCTGGGTCGAAGAGCTCGGCCGTGAGCGTCCGGCCGCCGGGTGCGGCAACCACGTCGCCGGGCTCGATGCGCTCGCCTGACGCGAGCGTGGCGGCAACATCGCGCAGCATCAGGGCTGCCTCGGTGGCACCGTCGGGCGTGAGACCGAGGAGCACGAGATCCGGGCGGCCGAACTTGCGCAGCCCGAGCGACCAGGCGGCAAGCGTTCCATCGCCGACCTCGTCGAAAAACAGCGTTACCTCGTGCATCACGTCGAACGAGCGATCGGGCGCGAGCTCGGCGACCTCGGTGCCGAGGTGAGCGCGCGCGGCGTAGACGTCGATCACGATCGTCGCGCCTTCCTCGCACACGCACTTGGCGAGCGCCCATGCGGCCTGCACGTGGCCATTGTCGTCGGGATCGTCGAGCTCGGCCTCGATCACGTAGACGTGCTCGGCCGCGAGTGCGGCGGCCGCATGGTGCGGGCCGAGGTCGGTCGCGATGAGGTCCGCGAACGGCGCGACGACCTCCTCGGTGAACCACGCCGGATCATCGGAGCGGTCCCGGGCGACGAGCGCGACCGCATCGGGCCCTTCGCCTTCTTCGGGCATGCCGTGACGCTTGCGCGAGATCGGTAGCGGATCGGGGAGCTTCTGGCTCGATAGCGCGATCAGCGCGATCTGGCCGGTGCCACCACCGACCGTGTAGTTCTCACGAGTCCACAGCGTGACCACTACGACTCGTCCGAGTACATGGAGTCGATCTCGCTCGCGTACTTCTGCGCGACGACCTTGCGCTTGATCTTCATCGTCGGCGTGAGCTCACCCGAGTCGATGCCAAACGGCAGCGGCAGGATCTTGAACTTCTTGATCTGCTCGACGCGCGCGAGCGTCAGGTTCGCGGTGTCGATCGCGACCTGGATCGCCGAGTTGATCTGCGGGTGGTCGTGCAGCGCGCCGTCGGGTGCCATCTTGCGCGCGGCAGCTTCGTCGAGCGTCACGAGAGCCGTGAGGTACTTGCGGCGATCGCCGATCACCACCGCCTCACCGACGAGCGGGGACTGCTTGATCATCGCCTCGATGTTCTTCGGCGCGATGTTCTTGCCGCCTGCCGTGATGATGATTTCCTTCTTGCGGCCGGTGATCGTCAGGAAGCCCTCGGTGTCGAACGCACCGAGGTCACCGGAGTGCAGCCAGCCATCCTTGAGACAGTCGGCCGTGGCCTCGGGCTCCTTGTAGTAGCCGAGGAACACGTTCGGTCCCTTGATCAGGATCTCGCCGTCCTCGGCGATCTTGACCTGTGCACCCGGAATCGGCGGCCCAACGGTGCCGATCTTGGTGCGCCCGGTGAGGTTGCAGGAGGTAGGACCAGAGCCTTCGGACTGCCCGTAGATCTCGTGGATCGGCAGATCGATGCTCGAGAAGAACTCGAGCACGTCGGGAGCGATCGGCGCAGCGCCAGAGAACAGCTCTTGCACGCGGTCGAATCCAAGTGCCGCCTTGATCTTGGAGATCACGAGTCGATCTGCGACTCGATACTGCAGCTCGAGCGTGAGCGGCGTTTTCGCGCCGCGGTCACGATACTGATTGACCTCACGACAGACTTTTCGCGCCCACGCGAGCAGCTTCGCCTTGGTGCCGGTCGCGTCGGCCATCTTGGCGGCGAGCACGGCGTGGAACTTCTCCCAGATGCGCGGCACGCCGAAGAACACGGTCGGCCGGGCGTCCTTGAGCGCGTCGGGGACCTTGTCGATCGCCTCGGCGAAGTAGACGGTCGCGCCCGAGGTGGCCGGCATGTGCACGGTGCACATCTGCTCTGCGATATGGGACAGCGGAAGATACGAGACGCTGACGTCCTCGGCGCGCTGGCCACTCATGTCGAGCAGCGTCTGCGACGTCCACGCGAGGTTCGCGTGCGACAGCATCACGCCCTTGGGGGGACCGGTGGTGCCACTCGTGTAGATCAGCGTGGCGAGGTCGCTCTGCTCGATCGCGTCGATGCGCGCGTCGAGGTCAGCCTCGCTCGCGCCATCGGCCTTCGCGAGGAAGTCGTCCCAGGTGAGCACATCGTCGCCGGTGGCGGTGACGCCCTTCATCGTGACGATCCACTTGAGGAGCGGCAGCTCACTGCGCTTGGCCTTCACCTTTGCGAGCTGCTCGCTGTTCTCCACGAGAACGACGAGAGACTCGCTGTGGTGGATGATGTACTGGACCTCCTCGGCCGAGCACGTCGTGTAGATGCCGGCCGGGCAGCCGCCCGCCATCATTGCCGCGTGATCGAGGATCACCCACTCGGGACGGTTGAACCCGAGGATCGAGACCTTGCCGCCGCGCGGTAGACCGAGGGCGACGAGTGCGCGAGCGGCGATGCGAATCTGATCCGCATACGTCTTCCAGGTGGTCGGCTGCCAGCGACCATTGACCTTTGCCTGATAGGCAATCGTCGAGGGCTTGTCAGCCGCGGTGCGCATGACGCGCCGAGGAATGGTGTCGATACCGCTTCGATTCGGCGCCATGTGAGGTTTAGTTCTTCTTCGCGCCGGCAAAGTACGTGGTGGACCGCTTTTCGCCCTTGGTCTTGAGTGCACCTTCCGAGATCAGCTTACGAATCGGCAGCGCCAGGTCCTTGGTGGTCGTGCCGAGCTGCTTGTTGATCTGCTCGATCCGCATGCCCGGGTGCTTCGCGACGAACGAGTGGAAGTTGTCGGCGAGCACGTCCAGCTCGTCGGAGGTGCGCTTGGAGCCGCGGCCGCGGCCACGGCCAGCGCGCGAGAGACTCGAGACCGCGGCGCCCTTGCCGCCCTTACCCAGTGCCTGGTCGATCATGTCGCGCGCGGCAGCGCGTGCGAGCTCGGTGATCTGGCTGACGAAGTCACTAACAACGCGGTTCATCTCGCTCTGGAAATCGCTCATTCTGTAATCGTGTGTTTCCCACACGACACAGCTGATTACAACTAGAGTGCAGGGAATGCGGCAGTGACGTGTTCGAGAGTGATGTAGACGACCGGACCGAGTCCGGCGCTCGCGAGATGCTGATCCGCGTGGGATAGAAAATCATTCACCTGCCGGTACTCGAAGTTCGGCATGCTCGGAGCGGGATGGAATCCCATCATCAGCGTACGCGGGGCCTCGAGCGGCGTGCCGTCCCAGTTCGCGGTGAACAGGCCGATCATCTCCGGATGATCGACGTAATCGATCATCACGCCGTTATCGGGCACCTCGAGCAGGCTCATCGTCGGCGGGGCGCTCGTGAGCGCATCGGTCGTGCTCGGGTAGTACGGCTGCGAGGTGTCGTCGATTGGACCCCAGTTCGCCATGTTCCAGGCGTAGAGCTCGTCACCTTCCCACTCCTCGACGCGTGCCCAGTTGAGCGCCGACGTATCGGCGATGAAACCGGTGTCGTTGAGTGCGAGCAGCGTGTCGAGGCTCGCGGTCCACGCGCCAGCGCGGAACGTCAGCGGGGTGCCGAGGCCGCGCTCGTTGAAGATCGTCTTTGCGCGCTCGAATAGCTGCGCCATCGGGGCGCGGCCGTAGGCCGACAGCTTGATCGTGTAGCCGGTCAGGTCGCCTGCGGGGTACGCCACCGATTGGTCGGTGATGCAGGTCAGCCCGGCGGTGGCGACGAAGTGGCACCACGGGTGGATGTGCAGTGCGATCTCATCCTCGTGCTCGTCGCGCTGCTGCTTGACCCAGAGGTCGAGCATGTCGCGGCGGGCGGGCGTCACCATCGGATCGGTATAGGTGTACGGCGCCCAGAAGTGCGTCATCACCAGATCGGGATGATCGTTGTGGAGCGAGTCCATGAAGCCGAGTGAATTACCGCCCGGATCCGAGAAGTCGTAGTCGGTAGTAACGAGCACGTAATACGCAGCGCTGCGATTGAGCGTGTGAGACGCGAAAGCCTTAGTCGAGCCATTCGCCGAGAACAGGATCTCGTGTGCGCCCACCGCGAGCTCGGCGATCGACACGTCCATCGCGAACGCGCCATCTTGCTCGGCCATGCGGATCGGCTTGAGGCCGGGGATGTACGCGTCTACGTAGTCGGTACCCGAGGGTGCGGTGATGATCGCGGTCAGCTGATTCTGCGCTGGTGTCGCGCCGTCGCCGACGAGCGACCAGCGGTCGAGGCCCTGCGACGAGAAATCCGGATCGTTCTCGCTCGGTGCACTCGGCCGGTTCGGATCTGGATCCGGGTAGCCGCAGGCGTTGACCGAGAGTACGAGTGCGACGACGAGAAACCGGCTCCGCATGGCGCGGGACCCTAACATGAAGAGTCTTGACCGAGCTGTGGTAGTTTCCTCACCGCATGAGGCTGATTCCCTTGGTGTTGTCTGTGATCGGTGTCGCGGCGTGTGGTGGTGCAACTGCCGAGTCGCCACTGACGATCTCGCTGGGCTTGTCACACGATGCGACGGAGGAGGCGCTGCGCAAGCATCAGTTCTGTCTCGAGACCAAGAGCAGCGAGGTCAAGCACACGCAGCAGAAGCAGACGTATCCGCGCTGCGGGCGTCCTGCCGCCGAGCACGGGGATGCATGGGTGATCGCGCGGTATCAGGGCGACAAGCTGATCGAGCTGCGCCGCTTCGAGCGCTACGACGATGACAACCAGGCCGTGCAGCGCTGGAACGAGCTCATCACTGATCGCATGAAGACCACCCAGCCATCCGACGAGGCGCTGCAGCAGATCAAGGATCGCGGCCAGCTCGAGGCAGGCACGCGCTCGGTCAAGGCATTCAAGAACGCCGACGGTTCAGTCGTCGGAGTCTACCTGCTCACGCCGTCGCCGCCCGAGCAGGCCAACGTGCTCGAGAAGGTCACGCTGGTTACGAACTAGCAAACCCCGGCACTGCCGGGGTGCGCCGCAACGCCGAAGGTGCGGTTAACGGGGGCCGGCGCAGACGGCATCGTTGGTGCCGTCGCAGCCGACGAGGCGCGTGGCCGACAGGTTCGTGGCCGTGATGCCGGCGCCCGAGGGGGCACCCTTCTCGAACCAGCCATTGCTGAAGTCACCGGTGACAGGCGACGTGTTCGTCGTGTCGACATCGGTCTGATTCGAGAACCAGTTGTTGAATTTGAAGTCGGCATTCATGCCGCCATAGAACATCAGGCCGTACGTCGAGGTGCTGATGGTCGAGTGATTCACTTTGATCACGTTGCCTGCGCCGCCGAAGTGCAGATCGCAGTGCGTGGTGTCGATCTCGCCCGGCTCGAGGCCGACCTGCGAGTACGTCATGTCGAGCGTGCCGCCGTTCATCATGATGAAGTCACCGCCGACGCGGGACATCATCGTGTCGACGAGCGTGACCTTGGCGCCGTTGCCGTTGGTGAGGATGCCGCCGCCCCACTGCTCGACGTACTTGTACTTCACCTCGCCGCCGCCCGGAACGTTGACGCCGTTGAACGCCTGCGTCTCCGGCTTGATCGTGACCGGACTCGCCTTCGTGCCTTGCACGTCGAAGATGCCGGCGACCTGCAGCGACGCGACGCCCTTGAACGTGAGCGTCGAGCCCGCGGCGACCGTGACGGTCACGCCAGGGTCGATCGTCGTGATGCCCGAGATCAGGACCGCGCCGGACCACTGCGTGCTCGCGGTGATGTTGCCGTTGATGCCGCCGTCCCCGCTTCCGCTGCCGCTCCCGCCGCCGCCACCTCCGCCACCGCCACCGCCACTCATCGAGCCGTCGCCCTCGGGGCCGACAACGCAGGCGGCCAGGGGCAGGGTCAGGATCAGGGCTAGGCTTCGCATGTCACGATTGTAAAGCAACGGATGTGCCCGGAAACCCCCGCGGAATCATTGAGTGCAAGTCTGGGACACGGGGGGTAGAGACCCCGGGTGGGGACGGTCTGCCTCGATCTGGGCGCAGGCTCAGGTGCCGGGGAACAGGAACCGCAAGAACCGCCAGGAGCGGTCCTTCCACGCCAGCTCGTCATGGAGCGCGCCCGGCTGGTGGAAGTAACACAGGGCATCGGGGCCCGGCGTACAGCCCGGCGAGTCCGAGCGCTGCCAGCCGAGGCCGAGGAGCAGGTCACGAACCTCGACGCTGTCGGCCGCGCCGTCGCTGTTGTTGGCGACCATGCCGCCGTGGTCGAGATAGATCGCGAGCGGCTGCTTGCCCATCGCCGGCACGTGATCGCGCAGCGCCTCGTCGGTGTCCTGGTTCGGCCAGAACGCACCCGACAGCGACGCGGCCCCCGCGTAGATCTGCGGGTAGCGCAGCGCGAGCTCCATCGAGACCAGCCCGCCGAGCGAGCTGCCCGCGATGTAGACCTTGCCGTTGCCGCGCACCTGCTCGAGCGCGCGCGGTTGCATCTCGGTCACTTGAAAGCTCATGAACTTCGTCATCGTCGCCGGCGACAGGCCGTACTCGTTGTTGCGCGCCGAGGTTTGATCGGCGGCGACCACGACGACGGGAGCCACGCGGCCCGCCGCGATCTCGGTATCGAGCGCGACGTTGACCTCCCAGCCGGTGTGGCCAAAGCAGCAGTCGTGGTCGTCCCACACGTTGCGGCCGTCGTGCATGAACAGCACCGGATACGTCGTCGCTGCGTGGGCCGGCGCGTGATAGCCGGGCGGCAGATACGCGGTGACGGCACGGCAGTTGTTCAGCTCGCCGGAGCAAGCCTCGTCGAGCCCCACGAGGTGACCGCGGCCGGAGTCGGGCGTGTTGAGCACCGAGTTCACGCCGTCGCTGTTGCCCTCGAAGTCGTCGTACGCGAACGCGGGGTTCGTGCGATCGAGCGACCACGTGGCGCTGTTGTTGGTGACGAGCTTGTACGTGTGAAAGCCCGAGTCGACGGGCCCAACGCCGACATAGAGGCTCGAGTTGCACAGCGGCGTGGTCGCGAGATCCGTCGCGGACCAGCCGTTGAACGTGCCGGCGATCTGCGTGGCATCGCTCGTGCGAAACAGCGCGCGACCGGCAAACCACAGCGGGCCGATCGCGACGCGGGCGTCGAGCTCGGCGCGCAGCTTCGCGATGTCATCGCTGTCACACGACGCGAGCGCCATGTCATGCAGCGCGAGCACACACTCGGCTCCCGCGTGACCGTCCGGGCAGCCCGTCGAGGCATCGACGCCGACGCCGGCATCGGGTTCAGGAGCGTCGTCACCGGACGTGGCGCTGGGCGAGCCGCAGGCGGCGAGGAGGGCAAACAGGGACAGGGCAGGGCGCATGGCGTTGTGATCGGCAACGAGGGCCGGCGTAACTGCCGAGATCCGCGTCGCGCCTCGACGAAACAGCAAGAACCAGGCCCTCTGCTAGGCTGGGTGCGTGCTGTTCGGAAAGCCATCGCGGCGGATGTGGATCGCGGCCCTCGTGGCCAGCATCCTCTGCGTCGGCGCGCTGGTCTTCGCGCTCGTGGCCGACTGGAACACGGCGCCCGAGCCGCGCCCGACGGGGCCGGGCGGGGCAAGCGGCGGCGGCCGCGGCGGGCTCGGCCTCAGCATCGGGATCGGCATCGGCGCCGGGATCGTGATCGTCTC
>JBBQFU010000353.1:0-8048 GCA_038322185.1 Haliangiales bacterium | reverse complement strand
CATCCTCAAAATCGAGGCCGCCAGCGGCATCGTGCTGCTGGTCGTCACGGCTGTGGCGCTCGTATGGGCGAACTTGTGGACCGCGTCCTACGCAGACTTCTGGCACACCGCGATCGGTGCCCGCGTCGGCCCGTGGGCGTTCGAGCAGTCGCTTGCGCACTGGGTCAACGACGGGCTGATGACTGTGTTCTTCTTCGTCGTCGGGCTCGAGATCCGGCGCGAGATCTTCGAAGGCGAGCTCGCCACGTTCAGGCAAGCCGCACTGCCGCTCGCCGCGGCCGTCGGCGGCATGCTCATTCCCGCCGGCCTCTTCGCGATTTTCAACGCGGGGAGGATCGGATCCGCGGGCTGGGCCATTCCGATGGCCACCGATATCGCGTTCGCCGTCGGTGTGCTGACGCTGCTCGGATCGCGCGTCTCAGCGCCGCTGCGCGTGCTGCTGCTCGCGCTCGCGGTGATCGACGACATCGGCGCGATCGTTGTCATCGCCGTGTTCTACAGCAGCGGCATCGAGCTGCAGGGTCTCGTACTCGTCGGGGCTGGCATCGGTGCCGTGCTCGTGATGCGCGGCGTCGGCGTGCGGTCGTCCCTGCTGTACCTGGTGCCGGGCCTCGTCGTGTGGGCCGGATTTCTCGTGACAGGGATCCACCCGACGATCGGTGGCGTCGTGCTCGGCTTGCTCACGCCCGTGATGCCGTGGTTCGGCCCGTCCGGGTTCGCGGCTGCAACGCAGGAACAGCTCGCGCGACTCCCCGAGGGCAACCGCGACGTGCTGCTGTCCAGCCTCGACCTCATCAACGAAGCCAGGCGCGAGGCGGTCTCGCCGGCCGAGCGTCTCATCCATTCGCTGCATCCGTGGGTCGCATTCGTCGTGATGCCGGTGTTCGCGCTCGCGAATGCAGGCGTCGTGCTTGGTGGGGCCGAGCTGTCGGGCGATTACCTGTGGCTGTTCATTGGCATCGTGGCGGGCCTCGCCGTCGGTAAGCCGCTCGGGATCGCGGCTGCGTCGCTCGGCTCCAGCGCAACCGGCATCGCGTCGCGCTCGGCCGAGATGACGGGCCGCGGAATCCTGCTCGTCGGGCTCGTCGGTGGCATCGGCTTCACGATGTCGCTGTTCATCGCGCAGCTCGCGTTCCCACCGGGTCCGCTACTCGACACCGCGAAGCTCGCGATCCTCGCGGGCTCGGGCACCGCGATCGTGCTCGGCCTCGTGTTCGGCCTCGTCACGCACAAGCGCCGCGACGCTTAGCGGCAGCTCTTGAGCGATCGGATCCAGTCGCCGATGAGCGCGAGGCCCTTTGGATCGTGGCCGAGGGTTCCGAGCGGCGGCATGCGGGCGAACCCCGACGCCCGGATCCGGCGGAACAGGATCGAACGATCGAGATCGCCTGGCGCGATTCGCATCGCTCCCACGTGACCGAGGTCCCCGAAGCGCGGCACCACGTTGCACACGTTCATCTCCGCGAGCGGAGTCGTGAAGCGAAGGTCCATCTCGCCCTGCCCGGTCGCGCCGGGACGATGACAGTAGGCACAGTTCGCGTGCAGCCACGCTCGGGCACGTTCGTCGAGCGTCGCGGCACCCCCGGCTGGTAGAGCGCGGCCAGCGGGCGGCGCGGCCTCGAGCAGGCCGATACGATCGAACATCGCGAGCTGATCGACATGATTGACGCGTCGATCGAGCTGGGCGCGCTCGAGGCCCAAGGTGTGCCCCGCCGCGGATTGATGACATCGCAAGCACTCGCCGCGGTGCGGGAAGTACCAGCGTGGCGATGTGGTCACCAGTCGGGTGACGGTGGACGGCACCAGCGTCGCGTCGGATTGGTTCGCGTCCCAGCGATAGGTATAGCCGGCCCAGTCGCCATCCTGGTGCCTGACGAGCAGGCGGGTCTCGACGCGCGCGCGCCCGACGCTGAACTCCTTCGCGACGACGCTACCGATCGGCAGCGAGAAGTGACCGCTGTCCTCGACGCGAATCTTGGTGCCGTCCGGAATTGCAAACCAGCGCCGCTTGGTGCCGCCGTCCGACCAGAACTCGACGTTCACGTCATACGAGATCAGACCCGGCGCCGGTTGCCCGCCGCGCTGGAAGCAGCCGGTGGCGCTGAGTAACGACGGCACGTCTTCGACCCCGGTGGGCCCGGGCACCAGCCTCCACAGACTCCCTCGATAGTCGACGAGCAGCGGCTCGCCGGCGGCATCCTCCGCGAACGAGACGACGGGATGGCCGTGGTTGTTGAGCATCCGGGGATGGCCTTCCGCGGGATCGAGCTCCCAGATGCCGCCCGAGGCGAAGTCCCCGTAGATCAGGTGCCCGGTGAGCCCGGTCAGCGCGGAGCCGCGATACGCGAGGCCGAACGTGACGGAGCTGACGATCGGGTGCGGGATCGCGACGAGCGGCTCGATCAGACCGCCCGTGCGGCACGGCACGTGGCCGGAACAGCGCGTTCCCTCGCGTACGTTCCATCCGTAGTTGCCGCCCGCGACGATGCGATCGATCTCCTCGGCCCGGTCGCCGCCCACGTCGCCGGCCCACAGCTCGCCGGTCTCGCGATCGAACGAGAACCGCCATGGATTGCGCAGACCGAGCGCCCAGACCTCGGGTGCACCGCCACCGTCCGCAAATGGATTGTCGCGCGGGATCGCGAACGGCGATCCACCGTCGACGTCGATCCGCAGAATCTTCCCCTTGTGCGAGTACGTGTCCTGCGCGCGCCCTGTCGGATCACCCTGAGGTCCTCCGTCACCGAACCCGATGTAGAGCATCCCATCCGGCCCAAAGCGCAGGTCTGTGTTGACGTGTTCGGACGAGACCTGATTGACCTCGAGCAGCAGTGTCTCGCTCGCGGGGTCAAACGTCCCACCGCCGTCGCGAGTGAGCACACGCGCCACCCGCGACGTCGCAAGAGTGCCGCCAAAGCCGGTGTACGACACGAACAGCTCGCCCGTTGATTCGAACGCCGGGTGTAGCGCGATCGCGAGGAGCCCGACCGCTTCGTTCGACGAATTCACGCGACGCGAGAGGTCGAGGACGAGCTCGGCGCTTCGCACATGTCGCGGGCCGCGAACCGCCACACCCGTCCGCGCCGCTCGGCGACGAACCACCACGCGCCGTCGGGCGACACCACGAGGCTCACTGGCTGATCGAACTGCAGTGCAGGAAACGCGCGGACCACAGCGACGCTCGCAGCAGGACGCGCGGGAGCCACGCAGGTTTGATTGAACGGGCGCGACGCGAGGCCGAGCGAACCGCTTCGCGGATTCAGGCTGCACGCAAACAGACACAGAACGGCCACGCGCGCGACTGATGACACCTGGTACTGCACCGTCGACCGAGCCCCATCGTGACACGAACAACGGCATACTTGCCGCCGATGTGGCCCCTCGATCCGGAGCGCGAAATTCTCGTGCGCGAGCTCGGCGTCCTCGTCGCAAAGGGTGGCGCGTGGCGATTCCTGCGCGGCCACGTCGCCGCCGCGAACGAGCGTGACTATCCCGATCCCTGGCAGGAGACCCGCGACGGTGTCGCCGGCGCACTCGCCCGCACCCTGTGGCACGCGCGACTCGATCTCGCGGTCACGCTCGCGGATGTTCGGCGGCCCGGCATTCCCAATCACGGCAGGCTACGCCAGACCGCGGTCGAGCTCGTCCGCGTCGATGCGACGAGCGCCGAGATCGCGCTCGAATCAGTGGGCAACGATGACGTCGCCGGCATCCTCGCGACCGAGGTCGGCCGCGCTTTCGTGGCGCAGCTCGCGCATCACGGGCACCCGCTTCGCACGACGGTGACCACGCAAGAGCTTCCGGATGCCGCGACCGGAACGCTCGCCGCCGTCTACCTCGGCCTCGGCGTCGTCGCGACCAACGCATCGCGGTACACGCGAGCGATCGGCGAGATCGTCGGTCGCACCGCCTATCACGAGCACGACGTCGTACAGATTGGTGGGCTCGAACCCGACGACCTCGCATTCTTGATCGCAGTGCAAGCGACAGTGCGCGACGACGTGCTGCCCGCGCTCGACACGCTCGCACCTGCGCACGCGAAGGCGGTCAGCGCGTGGCGCGAGGTGCTCGATGATCACGAGAGCGAGCTTCGCCGGTTGCTCGATCTCGATGAAGACGCCATCGCGGGCGCCGTCGAGCCGGCTCGACCGGCCGTTCCGCGCCCTGTGCCGATCAAGGCAGCATTCGCCGAGGAAGACCTCGAGAAGCACAACCACGGGGGCCGCGTGTATCGCTACCCGGAGACCACGGCGTGGACGACCGCACCGCTCGCTACCATCACCGGCTTCGTGCTCGCGATACCGGCCGTGATGTTCGCTGGGATGATCATGCCGCTGATCGTGGCGCCCTCGGTCGGCTTCGTTGGGGGGCTCGCCTACGGACTGCGTCGCAAGCAGCTGCGCTGCACGGCGTGTGGCTGCTTCTTGACGGTGGCCGACACGACGTGCCGGCTGTGCGGCGGCACGATCGTGGCCGACGTCAAGAACGTGAACGAGGCACGCGATCGCGAGGAAGCGCTCGAGGACCACGAGGTGGGCGAGGACGCGGACGAACCGCGATGAGCGTGCTCAGCGATCGCGCTTGGTCGAGCTCTGCTTGCCCACGCGCGCGAGCAGATCGTCGCCGAGTGCCTGGGCGGCGAGCAGCGCCAGCTCCTTGTCACCCGTGGTCTCGATCAGCTCCTCGTACATCGCCTCGATGATCTCACCGATCGAAATCTGGATCGTTTGCATGCCGATGCACTTAGCGAAGGGCGTGCCACCTGAAGGCGCGATCTCGTAGCCGAGCGCTGATCAATTGTTTCGATCACATGTGATCCGCGGCGGCGTCGGGTGGCAGCCCGAGTGATCACCGAGGTGGCGCCTTCAGTGATCAGGTGTGCCGGCCCGCCCCACCCGGACTGCGCAGGCGATCAGGGCGCGACGAGGCGAAAGCCGGTGCAGCTCGTCGTCGCCGAATATTCGATGCTTGGCGCCGGTCCGAACGGCATCGGCTCCTTGAAGTCGGGATCGCCTCGGCGCCAGCGAAGCGCAGCACCCAGGTCTCGTTGCGATCGGCGCTCGTGAAGCGAAACACCCACGCCGGTGCTGCGGCGAGCGCCGCCGACGGTGCATCGGGCGGCGCGTCGATGTCGACGGCTGCATCAGCAGGCACGGCCGGTGATGGCGATTGCGACGGTGGCGGTGACCTTGCTGAGCGGATTCGCTCACTGCGCGCTAGTGGGTTTACGTAGAGCGCCCAGGTACACCTGCGTATATGAAGCCTCTGCTGCTCGTCCCCGCCCTTGCGGTCGCGCTGACCTCGCTCGCTGCCGCGGATCCAAAGGTCCGCATCGAACCCGCCACCGTGCGGCCTGGCGATCCGGTCCTCGTCGTTGTGACGAACACGAAGGAGACGCCCGTCGGCAAGGCCGGCGACACCGAGCTGCAGTTCTTCCGGGCGAAGACCGGCTATCAAGCCGTGTTCGCGATGCCGCTGACCGGCAACTACGACGATGTGACCGTCACGGTCAAAGGCGCCGCGAAGCCGCTCAAGCTCAAGGTCAAATCGCACGTGTTCCCCGAGGCGAAAGTCGTGGTCGAAGAGGAGCTCGCCAATCCGCCCGCAACAGAACGCGATCAGATCGATGGCGACAACAAGGCGATGATCACCGCGAGCCGCGGCACCGGCGAGCCGCAGTTCACGCGGGCGTTCGTGCGTCCGCGCGGCACCGTCACCTCGACGTTCGGTGAGTGGCGCAAGTTCAACGATGGTCACCGTAGCCAGCACCTCGGCTTCGACGTGGCCGCCAAGGTCGGCACCAAGGTGACCGCGATCAACAGCGGCACCGTCACGTTCGTGGGCGAGACGTTCCTCGGCGGCAACGTCGTGATCATCGATCACGGCGCGGGCATCGCGAGCGCGTACATGCACCTCCGGGAAGCCACGGTCAAACAGGGCGACGTCGTGAAGCTCGGCGCCGAGATCGCGAAGACAGGCGAGACGGGCCGCACGACCGGTCCGCACCTTCACGTCGCGGTGCGCGTCCCGGGTGGCTTCATCGATCCGCTGCGCTTCTTCCGCCTCAGGCTCAGCCCGGCCGCGCCGCTCGCGACTGCGAAGCGCTGAGCCTGCGACGGCGCAGCACGAGTGCGAGTACGCTGGCACCGACGAGGGTCGGCGCCTTCATCAGTCGAGCTCGATCATGTCGGCAAACGAGACCTCCGGGCCCGCCGGTGGCTCGTCGATCTGCTCGGGCAGCGCCGCGAGCCGCGTCGCCAGCGGTGCGCTCGAGATGTGTGCCGGCGAGGCGACCACGGTCTCGAGATCGCGGCGCAATGCGCTCCACTTCTTGCGCTCGGCGTCGCTGCGATCGCGATCGATCGCGTTGCGCTCGGCGTCGGGCTGAGTCGCGGTCGCAAGCGCGCGGACGAGCTCGAGGACGGGCGTACGGAGGGCCTCACGCAGCGCGAGCGTGGCCTGGGCCGCGAGGATCACGAGTGTCGCGGTGTCGTCTGGATGCTTCGCCCCACCGCGCACCGCCTGCTCGCGCGCCCGCTCGGCGAGCAGGGGCAAATCGTTGGCGTACTTGCCGATCGTCGACGCAAACACGGAGCGTGTCGGACCTCCGATCGACGTGTCGTCCGCGAGCGCATGCTCGAGGTGGACGCGCATGACCCGGATCATCGTCGTGTCGATGTGCGCGAGCGCAACCGCCAGCTCGTGATCACGTGCCTCGAGCTCGGCGAGCGAGCTGGCTGCGGCGATCTCGTCCGCCACGGCCGCGGCGTACGCGCCCGGGTCGGCCTCGAGGCCCTCGATCTTCGCGAGCGAATGCACCTGGTCGAGAACTGCGCGGGAGCTCACGGGGGTATCGTAACCCCTCCCGGACGCCGCATATGCGAAGCTACGGCAGACCTGACCTGAGCGCGCAGCAGTGAATCCCGGAACCATCGTCGACGGTAAGTACCGGATCGATCGCCAGCTCGGCGAAGGCGGAATGGCGACCGTGTTTGCGGCAACGCACATCCACCTCAACGAGCAGGTGGCGATCAAGGTCCTGCTGCAGTCGCTGGCGGGCAACGCGAACGTCGTCGAGCGGTTCATGCGTGAAGCACGCGCGGCGGTGCGGCTCAAGAGCGAGCACGTGGTGCGCGTGAAGGACGTCGGCTCGCTGCCGACCCAGCAGCCGTACATCGTGATGGAGTTCCTCGACGGTACTGACCTCGAGGCGCTACTGCACAAGCGCGGCAAGATGCCCGACGGCGAGGTCGTCGACTACGTGCTTCAGGTGTGCGAGGCCCTGTCGGAGGCGCACGCCGCCGGCATCGTGCATCGCGACATCAAGCCGGCGAACTGCGTGCTCGCGCAGCGCAACGACGGCATGCCGAGCGTCAAGGTCCTCGATTTCGGCATCGCGAAGATGATGCTCGGCGACGACGGTCCAAAGCTCACGGCGACGTCCGCCACGATGGGCACGCCGGCGTTCATGTCGCCCGAGCAGATCCGCGGCGCCAAGGATGTCGATCACCGCGGCGATATCTGGTCGGTCGGCGTCATGTTGTTCGAGCTGATCATGGGGAAGGTGCCGTTCCTCGCCGACACGTATGGACGCCTCGTGATGGCCGTGATGCGCGAGCCATCTCCGCCGATGCCGGACAGCCCGCCGGGGCTTCAGGCTGTGATCCACAAGTGCCTCGAGAAGGATCGCGTGAACCGGTACCAGAGCGTCGCCGAGCTCGCGCAGGCGCTCGAGCCGTTCGCGTCGAACCGCAACGAGGCTGCGGTCATCGTTCAGCGCGCCGTCGCGCTCTCGCGGCCGCGCATTGCGACGCCGCCTGCCGGTGTTCCGGTGATGGCGCACGGCGGTCCCGCGACGCCGGCCCACGGCAACCCGCCGATGATGAGCACGCCCCCGCACGGCATGCAGCCGTCGCCGGGTCAGCCGCTCATGACCACGCCCGCGCACGGCATGCCACCCACTCACGGCGGCGCTCTCCAACAGAAGAACACGACGCCGCACGGGATCCGACCGACGCACGCCGCTCAGCCGAAGAGGAGCTCGCCCT
>JBBQFU010000352.1:0-8072 GCA_038322185.1 Haliangiales bacterium | reverse complement strand
TGATCGCGTCGACGAGCTGTCGGGTATCGAGGCCGTCGCGGAACTTGAGCTTCATGGCGGCAACGATTTCATTGGGCCCCTGCTGGATCGTGAGCAGGCGAAGCATCTTATCCACGTTCGGGTCGTCGATCGTGAGCTGTTCGATGGCTTTTTCGAGCCTCGGATCTGCGGACTCGCCCAACAAGAGACTCGTGATCTCACGGGCCAGGAAGATCGCGACGCCGACGAGCACGATGCCGATGGCGAGCGAGCCAACCGCGTCCCACCGACCATCCTGCGTCTCGTGGGCCGCGATCAGCGCGAGACCCGCGAGTACGAGGCCAAACACCGCCGCGCTGTTCTCGCCGAACACGACAACGAGGTCGGAGTCCTTGCTCTCGCGCAGGTACTTGGTCAGTGGCATCGAGCCGCGCCGCTCCTTCATCACCCTCAGGTTGCCGAGCGTCGACCACCCTTCGAGAACGATCGAGAACGCGAGGATGGCGAGCGCGATCCTGATGTCACCGACGGGCTCGGGGTGCTCCAGTTTGTGCACGCCCTCGTAGATCGAGAACACGCCACCGCCGGTGAACAGCAGCAGTGCGACGACGAACGAGTAGAAGTACATCGCGCGGCCATAGCCGAGCGGATGTTTCGCGCTCGGCGGGCGGCCACTCTGGCGGATGCCGAGCAGCAGCAGGAGCTGATTGCCGCAGTCGGCAATCGAGTGCAGCGTCTCCGCGAGCATCGCGCCAGAGCCGGTGATCGCTGCAGCAAATCCCTTGGCCGCGGCGATGATGACGTTGACCGCGAGGGACTTGAGTACCTCTCCCGACGAGCCCGCCATCTACTTGATCAACTTGGAGAGGACCTTGAAATCTTCGGTGCCCGCACGGCCGAGCAGATCGAACACGACGACCTCGGTGCTCGTCACGATGCCGCCTGCGCGCTCGGCGAGGTTGAGGCCGATCTGCCAGTTCTCTTCGGTGCGGCTCGACACACCGTCGGCAACGACGTGCGCTTGCAGCCCGCGCTCGACGAGCCCGCGCACCGTCTGATAGACGCATACGTGCGCCTCCATGCCGGTCACGATCCACTGATCGCGCTTGAGCGTCGGCAGCAGCGCAGCGAGCTCGGGGGCCGCCGCGGCCGAGAAGTCGAGCTTGTCGAAGCGATGCACGCCCGGTGCGTCGCGCAGGCCGTCCTCGAGCGCCGACACCGTGGTGCCGAGCCCCTTGGGGTACTGCTGGCTCACCACGATCGGCAGGCCGAACCGCTTCGCGGCCTCGATCAGCACCGCGGTGTTGCGGATCACCTGGGCCCGCGCTTCTTCTGGCATCGCCGCAGCGAGCCGCTCCTGGATATCGACGACGAGCAGCGCCGCGCGATCCTTGGAGATACCGATCATTTGACGACTCCGAGAATGATCAGCGCGTCGGCGAGCAGCTTCATGCGCGCCTGCTCGTCGGCCAGGCGCTGCCGGATCTCGGCAACAACCTCTTCGGGTGCACGCGAGAGGAAGTCTGCGTTGCCGAGCTTCTTCTCGAGGCCGCCGATCTCCTTCTCCGTCTTGCCAATCTCCTTCTTGATGCGTGTCTGCTCGGTGGGCACGTCGATCAGACCGCCCACCGGCATCAGCACCTGGATCTCGGAGCCGACAAACGCCTTCGCGCTGCCCGGGTCGGGCTCGCCGCTCGTCGAGATGGTCGCCTTCACCTTGGCGCGGCCCTCGACCATGTCCTTGTACTTCTCGAGCGTGTTGCGCGAGGCCTCGTTCGTGATGCGCAGCTCGATCGCGATGCCCTGTGCCGGCGCGATGTTGTAGGTCGCGCGCAGCATGCGCGACGTGGTGACCACGTCCTGGATCAACTTCATCTCCGCCTCGGCGGCGGGATCGATGAGCTGCTGATCGGCGCGCGGGAACACCGTGATCATCAGCGAGCCCGGAAGCTGCGGCGGCTTGGGTAGCTTCTGCCAGATCTCCTCGGTGACGAACGGCGCGAACGGATGGAACAGCCGCATCGTGGTCTCGAGCACCGTCGCGAGCACGCCCTGCACCGTGTGGCGCTTCGCGGCGCGCACCGGATCGAGGACCACCCCCGACTCGTTCGGGTTCGAGGTGCCCTTGTAGAGCGATGGCTTGGCGACCTCGATGTACCAGTCGCACAGCTCGTCCCACACGAAGTGGTAGATCGCATTCGCAGCATCGGAGAATCGATACGCCTCGAGTGCGCTGTCGACGGCCTGGCAGGTCGCCTGCAGGCGCGACAGGATCCAGCGCTCGGGCATGCCGAGCCCGGCACGTGCCGCGGCCGACAGCTGCTGCGCCTCGAAGCGCTCGGGGTCGAACCCGTCGAGGTTCATCAGCGCGAAGCGCGACGCGTTCCACAGCTTGTTGATGAAGTTTCGATAGCCCTCAACGCGATCGATCGAGAGTCGGATGCGCGAGCTGCCGGTGTTGAGTGCGGCGAGCGCGAAGCGCAGCGCATCGGCGCCCATCGGCGGGATGCCCTTGCTGAAGTTCTTCCTCAGCGCCTTCTTGAGCACGTCCGGATCGACGGGCGGCTTCTCGATGTCGACGCGCTCGAGCAGCGTCTCGAGCGTGGCGCCGTGCACCACGTCGAGCGGATCGATCACGTTGCCCTTGGTCTTGGACATCTTGTCGCCGTTTTCGTCGGTGACGATCGATGTCAGGTACACGGTGCGGAACGGCACCTTCCCCATGAAGTGCACGCCGAACATCATCATGCGTGCGACCCAGAAGAAGATGATGTCCGGTCCCGTGCACAGCACGTTGTTCGGATAGAACGTCGACAGGTCGCGGCTCTTGTCGGGCCAGCCGAGCGTCGAGAACGGCCACAGCGCCGACGAGAACCAGGTGTCGAGGATGTCCTCGTCCTGCTTCGCCGGACCGCCGCACTTGCCGCACGCAGTGACGTCCTCGCGCGACACGGTGGTGTGACCGCAGCTCGCGTTCTCGCAGTAGAACGCCGGAATGCGATGGCCCCACCAGAGCTGGCGCGAGATGCACCAGTCTTTGATGTTGGTCATCCAGTGCATATACGTCTTCGTCCACAACTCGGGGACGAACTTGGTCTTGCCGGTCTCGACGGCGGCAATGCACTTCTCGGCGAGTGGCGCGGCCTTGACCCACCACTGATCCATCAGCATCGGCTCGATCACCGCGCCGCTGCGCTGGCTGCGACCACGCGGGACCTTGTACGCCTTGACGTCGCCGAGGAAGTTACCGGCCTCGAGATCCTCGACGATGGCCTTGCGCGCCTCGTCCGCGGTCATGCCGACGTACTTCGCCGGTGCGGGCTCGCACATGCGGCCCTTGGTGTCGATCACCTGGAGGACGTCGAGCTTGGCGATCTGGCTCGCGTCGTAGTCGTTCGGATCGTGCGCGGGCGTGATCTTCACGGCACCGGAGCCAAACGCCGGATCGGGCCACGGCTTGCCGTCGCGAATCAGATCGAACGGCACGATCGGAACCTGGCGGCCCGTGAGCGGCAGCTCGACCATCTTGCCGTGCAGGTGTTTGTAGCGTTCGTCGTTGGCGTGGACGGCGACCGCGGTATCGCCGAGCATCGTCTCGGGGCGCGTGGTGGCGACGACGATGTACTCGGGCTCCGGCGCCCACCGCGGATCGGGTGTTTCGCCAGTCTGTGGGCGATACGTGTAGTCCGCCGCACCGCCGACGACGCGATACTTGATCTCCCACAGCGAACCGTTCTCTTCATTGGTGTCGACCTCGAGGTCGCTCACCACGGTCTCGCTCGCAGGGTCCCAGTTGATCATCCGCTTGGCGCGGAAGATCAGGCCTTCGTCGTAGAGGCGTACGAACGCCTCGCGCACCGCGCGGTTGGACTTCTCGTCCATCGTGAAGCGCTCGCGCTGCCAGTCGAGCGAGAAGCCCATCAGCTTCTCCTGCTCGCTGATGCGATTGCCGCTGCGCTCTTTCCACGTCCACGCGCGCTTCATGAACTCGTCACGGCCGAGCTCGAAGCGGGTCTTGTTCTCGCGACGCTTGAGATCCTTCTCGAGCAGCACGTGCACGGCGATCGACGCGTGGTCGATGCCGGGCATCCACATCGCGTTGAAGCCCTGCATGCGCTTCCAGCGGATCAGGATGTCCTGCATCGTCGAGCCGAGTGCGTGGCCGATGTGCAAGGAGCCGGTCACGTTCGGCGGCGGCAGCGTGATCGCATACGGAACCGTGGGACTCGCCTCGTCGGCGTGAAAGAACCCGTTCTCGAGCCAGAAGCTCAGCCAACGCGGTTCGACATCGGACGGGTCATACTGCTTCGGGAGCGCCGACGACGTGGTCATGGCGAGCGGACGCTAGCACGCGGAGCGTCGAACGCCTCGGAAGGACACGCCCGAAACGCGAAACGGGCCGAGCGAAAGCCCGACCCGTCCGCGTCGCGAGAGAGAGGCTACTTGGCCGCTTCGCGGCACGCATTCGGCGTGCGGACTCGATCCATTCGCCTCATTTGCCCTTCGCGTTGTCCTTGGCTTCTTTGCGCGCGTCATTGCGCTCGTGCACTTCCTGCGACCGCTGCTGGCCGTGGTTCTTCGGCTGCGAGGTCGACGGCTGCGAGTTGCTCCGCGTGTTGTTCTTCTTGCTGACGAAGAAACAGCCCGAGAGCGCGATGGTCGTGACGAGCGTGATGACAGTTTTCAATTACTTCTTCCCCTTTGCCTTGTCGGCTTTATCCTGCGCCTTGTCGGCCTTGTCGTCGAGCTTGTCGGCCTTCTTGTCCTGCTTGTCGGCGGCCTTCTCCTGCTTGTCCGCCTGCTTCTCGAGCTTCTCGGCCTTCTTGTCCTGACCCTTGGCCTCGGCCTTCTCGGCCTTGGCCTCGGTCTTCTCGGCTTTGGCCTCCATCTTGTCGGCCTTCTTCTCGGCCTGGTCCGCCTTCTTCTCGGCCTTGTCCGCGTCGTGCTGCGCCTTGCGCGCGTCGTTACGATCGTGAACTTCCTGGGCGCGTGCCTGGCCGTGGTTGTGCGGCGGACCCTGATGACCCGGCGGCTGCGGCGGCGGCTGCGGTGCCGATGCGGGCTGCGCCGGCGGCGGCTCGCTCACGACGGTTGTGGTGGTCGTGGTTCCACCCGAGGGCGGCGGCGGCGGCGGGCCACCGGCCGTGCGGGACGTGCCCTTCACGAGACAACCCGACAACCCAACAGCCAGAAGCGAGATTAATAGAGTGCGGTTACGCATGGGCCATATCGTAGACCGCGATCCACGACGATGCGAGGTGCGCAGCGTGAGCACCTCGACGCCAATGCGCACCAATAAGGATCTCGGTGCGATGCGAAGAGACCGATGTCACGCGTTGGGGACATTCGCCCCACGCGCGAGCGACGGCGATCAGCTACGGCGCGATGCCGCGAGCTCTTGCAGGTTCTCTTTGATGATCGCTTCGGCGAGCTCGGGAACGACCTCCCACACGATGCGCTCGACGACTTCCGTCGAGAGCTTGAGCAACGCGAGCAGCTCGGGCGATCCGGCTTCGAGCCCGGTGGCCTCAGCGAGGCGCGAGGCCATCTTCGCAAGCGTGCGCTCGACGAGAGCTGAGCGCTTCGTCGGATTCCCGGACACCATAGGACTACGGTTCATGCCACCAATTCCTGGGCCGTTGGATACGGCCGGTGCGGGTGCAGCAGAGGCAGAAGCGGCAGAAGCGGCGGCGGCCGCGGGCGGGCGAAGACCCGGTGCGGCGCCAGCGCCGGCGCCCGGTGTGGTCATCTGAGCGGCCGGTGCGACGGGCGGAACCGCCATCGCAGTGGTCTTCGTCGCGGGCGCCGGTGTTGCCGAGCCGATCGTCGGCGCGACGCCGGCCGGCATCTTGATCGTGGGCATGCCCATGATCGTGGCCGAGCGCGGCGGCATGTTGCCGGCGGCCGCAGCAGCAGCGGCAGCGACGGCAGACGGCGCGGTCGCCGCCGGAGCCTTCGCAGCAGCAGCGGCCGGAGCAGCAGCAGCGGCGGCAGGCGATGCGGCCGCAGCGGTGCCCGGCTTGGCCACACCGGAAGCCGCCTTGCTGACGACCTCCTGGACCTTCTCGAGCATCGTCTGCGAGTCCCAAGGCTTCGGCAGATTGGCGTCGGCGCCGACCTGCGTACCCTTGGCCGCATCGTATGGCGCGCCGTTACCGACGAGGATCACGACAGGGACATCGGCAGTCGCGCCGTCCGACTTGAGCGCGAGGCACAAGTCGTAGCCGGTCTTGCCGGGCATCCCCGAGTCAGCGAGGACGACGGCAGGCTTGGAAGCCTTTGCCTTTGTCAGAGCCTCGTCGACGTTGCGCGCACCGACGTACTGAAACTCGGTTCCACGGAACGTGATGTCCGCGACCTGTTGCATCGTCGCGCTGTCATCAACGCATAGAACGATCTTGCTCACGTAGGTCCTCCCAAAGCTGACGTAACAGTAGCAGGGGATTCAAGAGCCGGTCAAACCAACTGCCTAGAAACAGTAGAGCTTTTGGTGATAGCTTGCGCGACCCGATGCCGAGTCATCACACGCCATTGCACCGCGCTGCCGCCGAGGCTGTCGCCGTCGCTGCGGGGGTGTCCCCCGACGACCTCAAGGTGGAGGCGCCGCCCAAGGCCGAGATGGGTGATCTCGCCGTCGGTTGTTTTGCGATCGCCAAGGCCAAGAAGCAGAGCCCGGCCGACGTGGCCAAGGAGATCGCGGCAGCGTTCCAGCCCAGCGAGCTGCTCGCGAGCGCCACGGCGACCGGTCCGTTCGTGAACTTCCGGGCGAACCGCCCTGCCCTGTTTCGCTGGCTCGTCGACGCCACGCTGCGCGGGACGCTACTGCCGCGCGCCCACGGTGAGGGCAAGACGATCACGATCGACTACGGCTCGCCGAACATCAGCAAGCACCTCGCGTATCACCACATCCGCGGCACCACGATCGGTCACGCTCTCGCGCAGAGCCACCGCGCGCTCGGCTACAAGGTCGTCGGCATCAACTTCCTCGGCGACTGGGGCACCACGCACGGCATGGTGCTCGCGGCCTACGTCGACGAGCGCGGCGAGACGCCCGCCGATCCCAAGACCGTGGCGATCACGGTCTCCGAGCTCAACGCGCTCTACGTCGCGTTCCGCGCCAAGTACAAGGGCACCAACGGCGCCGAGGACCGGGGCCGCGCGTGGCTCAAGCGCCTCGAGGAAGGCGAGCCATGGGCGACCGCGCTGTGGCAACGCTTCCGCGAGGTCTCGTGGGCGGAGTTCGAGGAGGTCTACCGGATCCTCGGCATCCAGTACGACGACCTCAACGGCGAGAGCTTCTTCTGGAGGTCCGCCGAGGCGATGATCGAGGAGCTGCGCACCAAGCAGCTACTCACCGAGAGCGAAGGCGCGCAGGTCGTCGTGCTCGAGGGCGAGAAGACGCCGTTCATCGTCCTCACCCGCGATGGCACCACGCTCTATGCGACGCGCGATCTCGCGGCGGGCGAGTACCGCTGGAACACCTATCACTTCGAGCGGTCGCTCTACGTCGTCGATCGTGGCCAGTCCCTCCACTTCCGCCAGCTGTTCAAGGTCCTCGGTGCGATGGGCCGTGACTGGGCCAAGCGCTGCATCCACGTGCCGTACGGCCTCGTCCGCGTCGGCGGCAAGAAGACCGGCACGCGCATGGGCGGCGTCGTGCTCATGCAGCAGGTGTTCGAGATCGCGCAGGACGAAGTGCGTGCCAAGATCGCCGAGATCAACCCGGCTCTTCCCGCGAACATCATCGACACCGTCGCGCGTCAGGTCGGTATCGGCGCCGTGATCTTCGCGAACCTCGCGCCGCAGCGTGACAAGGATGTCGACTTCGAGCTCGAGAAGGCCGTCTCGCTCGACGGTGACTCGGGCCCCTATCTCCAGTACAGCCACGCGCGCTGCGCCTCGATCGCGCGCAAGGCAAACGAGACCGTGACCTCCGTCGACGAGGTCGACTTCGACAAGCTCTCGACCGATGCCGAGTGGGCGGTCGCCAAGAAGCTGCTCGACTTCCCCGAGATGGTCGTGCGCTCGACCGACAACGCCGAGCCCCACATCATCTGTCACTACTTGCTCGACCTCGCGGGCGAGTTCAGCCG
>JBBQFU010000351.1:0-8100 GCA_038322185.1 Haliangiales bacterium | reverse complement strand
CGTGCTTCGCCATCTGGATCGCGAGCACACCGACGCCGCCCGTCGCGCACTCGATGAGCACACGATCGCCTTTGCGGACGCGCGCCATCTCGAACAGCGCGAGCTGGGCGGTGAAGTAGTTCACTGGAATCGCGGCGCCGTGCTCGAGATCAACCGAAGGCGGCAGCTTGAACACCTGGCGCGCGGGAATCGTGACGTGCGACGCGTAGCCGCCGAAGTAGGTCCCGGCGATCACGGGGTCGCCCACGCGCAGGCCTTGGACCTTCTTGCCGACTGCGGTGATGCGGCCGCTCACCTCGTAGCCCGGCACGAACGGCTTCTTGGGCGCATCCGGGTCGAAGCCGAGGCGCATCTGGATGTCGGCGAAGTTCACGCCGGAGTAGGCGACATCGATGGCGACCTCGTCATCGGCGGGCGCACGGGGCGCCAGGTCACGGACCGCGAGGGACGAGGCGGCGCCGAACTTCTCGATGCTGATCTGTTGATGGGACATGGTTCTTAAACTTTCGAAGTGAGAGTGAGCGAATCGCGCAGCGCTGCCAGGCCGTCTGGATCGACCGAGCAGATCAGCTGCTTGCCCTCGCGCTGGGTGTGGATGAGGCCCGCGTCTGCGAGCTCCTTGACGTGATGCGAGACCGTCGGCGCGCCGATGTCACCGAGTCCGCCGAGGAGCTTCACGAGGAAGCAGTCGTGGACCCGGCCCTTGGCCAAGTCGAGCTTGCTCTCATCGAGCAAGTTCATGAACAGGCGCAGCCGGTTGGGATTGGACAGCGCCCGGAACATCCGAGCGAGGCGATCTACGTCGTCCTTGGGCACGCGTAGTCATTACGACACTTGTCGAACTGTGTCAATGAGAAGTTGGGATGTACGCCTGATACTTGCGGACCGAGTGCCGGCCCCACTGGGCCATCGCGAAGTCGATCAGGTGCTGCGGCACGCGATCGCTATTCGCAATCAGTCGCATCAGCATCAGCGCGAGGTCGACATCGGCGATCGACCACTCGGCGAACATCTGCGTCGTGCCGGCCGGAATGACCTGCTCGGCGACGCGGATCAGCTCCTCGGCATCCTGGCGCCCCTTCTCGGACAGCGGGCTTGTGACAGGGCGCATGAACACGCTCGAGGTCGGGCGGTCCTCGCGCAGGCCGAACAGGCTCGTACGCAGCCACGACATGATCTGGCGCGCGCGTGCGCGCTCCTCGACGGAGGACGGCATGATCCGCGAATGCTTCGGCGGCGTGAATGTCTCGGACAGGTACTCCGAGATCGCCGCTGACTCGGTCAGCCAGAACTCGCCATGCGCGAGACACGGCGTCTTGCCGAGCAGCGCGTGAAGGCGAAGCTCACTCTTGATCTCCGTTGCGATCGGGAATCGGAGCGGGTCGAGCTTGTACTTGAGCCCGAGCTCGTCGAGCGCAACCATCACGTGGAAGACCCACGGGCTCTGCCAACTCGCGTCACCGTAGAGCGTTAGCTCGGACATCAGTTCTCCAAAACTTGCGCACCGGAGGGCGCGATTCGATCATTTTCCGACGGGGAGATGGTGATGTTCAATAAAACGACCGCGATCGTGCTGCTGATGGCTGGCGGGGCACATGCCGAGGGCGAAACGGTCGACATGACCGGGGACGCCAAGCCGGCCGAGGTGACCCCCATTGCGGTGCCCGGGGTGAATAGCTCGGGGGCACCGTTCACCAAGGGAATGCTCGGGCTCTCGTTCCCGGTGACCCTGCTGTCGAACCTCACCAGCGCGGTCTCGCTGACGGCCGAGCGGGTCCCGACCGTGAGCGTCTTGTATTTCATGAGCGAGTCGGCCGCGCTCGACATCGTGGTCGGGCTGAACGTCCACAAGCGTGTCATCTACAACAGCGCCGCCCCGCCGATGGCGAGCGATGCGACGTTCATCGGGTTCGCGGCCGGGGTGGGCTACCGGATGTACAAGCACCGCAACAAGGTGGCGACGTTCATCGAGCCCCAGGTGGTGCTCGAGTGGACCAACCTGAAGGACAGCGCGACGTTCTCGCTCGACGGGCTCGGGCTATTCGGCGTCGAGGTGATGCTTGCCGAGTGGGCCTCGCTGTCGGGCGCTGTCGGGGCGGGCGTCAGCGTCGGCAACAAGTTCGACGACATCCAGCTCGCGACCACGGCGAGCCTGGCGGCGAATCTGTACTGGAAGTAGGCCTACAGCGCGCTACATCCGCGTAGGTCACGTTTCGCGCTGCTTGGCCGCTATCGCTAGTACGATGGCGGTACGTGACGGAGGACCGATTTGGCCCCTACGTCGTCCATGAACGCCTCGGAGCGGGCGGCATGGCGGTGGTGCATCGCGCCTCGATCGAGCTCGAGAACGACGAGCTCCGCGAGGTCGCACTCAAGCGGCTGCTGCCGCAGTTCGCGGATGACAAGCGCTTTGTCGACGACCTGATCCGTGAGGGCAAGCTCGCCGCACAGCTCGAGCATCCGAACATCGTCCGCATCCTCGAGCTCGGCCGCATCGGTCGCACGTACTTCATAGCGATGGACCTCGTGCGCGGTCAGCCGCTGATCTCGATGATGCGCAAGGCGCATCAGAAGCGGTTCCCGCCATCGATCCCCATCGTCATCGCGCTGATGAGCGAGATGCTGGACGCGCTCGATCATGCGCACGAGGCGAAGATCGTGCATCGCGACCTCACGCCTTCGAACCTGATCGTCACCAACGAGGGTCACCTCAAGATCATCGACTTCGGTGTCGCCAAGGCCCTCGCGGGCTCGCTGCAGACCAGCTCCGGACTCGCGAAGGGCAAGCTCGGGTACATGTCGATGGAAGCGATCAGCGGCAAGCAGATCGATACGCGCTCCGACATCTTTTCGGCCGGCGTCGTGATGTGGGAGCTGACCGCGATGAAGCGGCTGTTCCGCGGCAACACGGACATCGAGCTGATCCATGCGATCCGGGTGCAGAAGCTGGAGCGCCCGTCGATCCACAACCCGGAGTGTCCGCCCGAGCTCGATGAATTGATCATGAAGGCGATCGCGAAAGCGCGCGACGATCGATGGGGCAGTGCGGGCGAGATGATCGACGTGCTCGCCGATTTGCGCGAGCGTTATCCTGCGACCGCGCGTGACGTGCGGGACTGGCTGCGCCATCTACGCGCGGACACCACACCCACGTTGCCGCGCCTGGACACCGAAGAGGTCACCGAGGTCGGCGCGTCTGGCAACGACCTGTTCGGCGATGTCGGTCATCCAGGCCTCGCGCAGGGCTCCGACGCATCGACCTATGAGGACCTCGAGCCCGAGATCGAGATCGAGGCGCAGGCAGCGAAGCCGTCGAAGTTCAAGGACTCGGACACCGTGGTCAGCGTCAGTGCGTTTGTGCCGCGCAAAGGCTGAACCGCGAAGCGCGTTCGCACGAGCAATGCACGGGCCGGAATGACCCGTTGTGCGGACGGTCGTGCCGCAGTTGTGGGCGGCTCGCGATGGTTTGCTGCTGCGTGTCATCCTTTCTCGGGCGCACAGAGATCGGCGTGGCGCAGCAGCACGGTTCGATGTGGGCCGGTCATTTGCAATACAGGATTGTGATGCGGTTCCCTTCCGAAATACTGACGCGGCTCCAGTTGGAGACGCGGTCACTTCAGCCGGCTGCGGACGCGCCATGGGTGGGGCTCATGACCTTCGATGCGACGCGTGAGCGTTACATCGCAACCCTGATTGCCACCTACGGTTTCGAAGCGCCGATCGAGGCAGCGCTCGCGATGACACCCGGCGTGAGTCGCGTGCTGCAGCTGCGCCAGCGTGCCCGCTCGGGGTTCATCGTCCAGGACCTGCTCGCACTCGGCTACACGCCCTCACGCATTGCACGCCTTCCGCAGTGCGCGCACATCATGCCCTTCCGCGATGTGAGCGAGGCGCTCGGGTGGATTTACGTGGTCGAGCGCGCGACGCTGCTACACGAAACGGTGAAGCACCATCTCTTGACATATCTACCGAGCCTTGGCGCGTACAGCTATCTGAGCGCGTACGAAGGCGTCGCGGAGCAGCGCTGGGAAGACCTCGGCAACGCCCTCGATCTCGTCTCGCTCATGCACGACAGTGGCGACCAGATCATTGCGAGAGCACGCTCGGCGTTCGCCATGTTGCACCGGTGGGTCGAAGGCGACGAAGTGAAGCACGTGGCGCACGCGTGACAGCGGCGCGCACAGCGAGCCGATGGGCGCGCCGGAGCCGTCGGAAATCGCTCTGATCTCGTAAAAATTTCCGGGCACGCTCACTGCACATCTGCCGCAAGTGCCTCGGAGCCCAGAAGAGATCGCAGAAATCGACGGCCTGCGTGGGCTCGCCATCTTCGCGGTCATGGTTCACCGACTGTGGCCGCGCGACGCGGTCAATCGTCTCTCCGTCGCTGCGGACGCGGGCTGGATTGGTGTCGATCTGTTCTTCGTCGTCAGCGGGTTCTTGATCACGCGCATCCTGCTCGCCACGCGGGACGACCCTGGATACTTCCGCAACTTCTACGCACGGCGCGTGCTGCGCATCTTCCCGCTCTACTACCTGTTCGTCGGCACCCTGCTCGTCGCGTTCCCGATGATGGGCAACTCCGAGTACCTCGACCACTCGGGCTCGCCTGCCTGGTACCTCACGTTCCTCGGTAACATCCCCGAGGCGCTGCTCGACAAGGATGTCCCGTACTGGCTCGCGCCGGTGTGGTCGCTCGCGATCGAGGAGCAGTTCTACCTGACGTTCCCGTGGATCGTGCGCTGGCTCACCCCGCAGCTCCTGGGGCGCTTCCTGGTCGGCCTGTTCCTGCTCGCGCCGTTCGTGCGCCTCGTGACGATGCTTTTGTGGCCGGAGCAGGAGCGCATCCAGTACATGTTCACGCTGTGCCGCGTCGATGCGATCGCGGCCGGCTGCCTGGTCGCGCTGATCATGCGATGGCGGCATGCAGGCCGCCTCCGCGATCTGGCGATGGTGATCGCGCTGTGCGCAGGTGCAGTTGCCATCATCGGCGACCTCGATCGCACCACCGCGTTCGGTCGCGTCGCGGGCTACAGCTTCGTGGCGGTCGCCTTCGCGGCATTCCTCATCGCGGTGCTCAACGGCCTCGGTCAGCGCTGGACCGCGCCGCTGCGGTTCGGCCCGCTGCGCTACGCGGGCAAGCTGTGCTTCGGCCTGTATCTGCTGCACCGTCCCGCGGACACGATCACGACCGCGATCGCGAACCGGTTCGATGTCGATGCGGATCGCATCTCGTGGATCCCGATCAAGATCGCGGTCGCGATGGTGATGGCGACCGTCGCGTGGCTCGTGATCGAGAAGCCGGTGCTCAAGCTCAAGCGCTTCTTCGTGTCGGCGCGCCACCCGTCGGCGGCGGCCGCGGTTCTGATCGTGCTGCTCGCTGCGTGCAGCGCACCGCGCATGTCGCAAGGCGTGCCCGATGCAGGCGAAGGCAGCAGCGATGACGCGGGCGAGACGCTGGTTGATGGCGGCGTGGTCGACGACAGCGGCACCGACGGCTCGGTGGTTCCGCCGCCGACCGGCCACGTGCTGTACGCACCCGGGCAGCGGCACTCTCCGCTGCCACCGGTGATCGCGGCGCGCCTGCAAGCGATCGGCGGCGCTGGTTCGGCGCAGGTGTTCGCGAAGGTCGGCGACTCGATCACCGCGACGACCAGCTTCCTCAGCTGCTTCGACGGCGGCACCGTCGACTACGGTGCGCATGGCGCGCTTGCGGGCAGCGTCGACCACTTCCTGCAGGGCCAGGTCGCCGGCGTGACGCCGTTCGCCCGCGCGAGCGAGGCCGCAAAGGGTGGCTGGACGACCGAGGACCTGCTCGAAGGCTCGCCGTGCGGTCTCGAGCGGGAGATCGCCGCAGCAAGCCCGCGCATCGGGATCGTCCTCCTCGGGACCAACGACAACCGCTACGGCCGCACGCTCGACGCCTTTGTCGCGGACCTGTGGGCGGCGGTCGATCACCTGCTGCTGTCCGGCACCATTCCAGTGCTGTCGACCATCCCGCCGATGCACAACGATCCGGGCGCGGCTGCTCGCATCCCGCTGTTCAACGCCGCAGTCCGCGCCATCGCACAGGGTCGTCAGGTGCCGCTCGTCGATCTGTACAGCGCGCTGGCGCCGCTGCCGAACAATGGCCTCGCGAGCGATGGGCTTCACCCGTCCGTGTCGCCGGCTGGTGCGTGTGTGCTGACGAATGCCGGCCTCGAGTACGGCTACAACACACGCAACCTGCTCACGGTCGAAGCGCTTGCCCGCGTGCAGGCCGCGATGGGCGGTACCGCCTCCGACGCGAGCGCGTCGCTGCGAGCGGGGCTGGGTACGCCGTCGGCGCCGTATCGCATGCCGCTGCCGATCAGCGACCTCGGCGACGTGCGCACCGCATCGGCGGCAGACGCATGTGGATCGACCGCGAAGGGCGTCGTGTACGAGCTCGACCTCGGTGCGGCGGCGACGATCAAGATCGACGTGATCGGTGACGCGAGCACGATCGAGGTCGTCTCCGCTGGCGCGTGCGTCGCGCAAGGCAGCCGCGCGTTATCGACGGCGGTGCCGGCCGGGGCCAGCAAGATCATCGTCCGCGGTACCGGCGAATACGTCGTCCTCGTGCGCTAGCATCGGGGCGATGGCTCGCAAGGCAGCGCCGGTCACTGGCGATCTGGTTCCGCTGTTCGCGACGCGCGAGCTGTGGGGGCTGGTCCTGTTCAATGCGCTCGAGGACGAGGAGGCGGGCGTCAGCGCGTTGCGCTCGTTCGGCAAGGTCGCGAGCCGCGCGGCGGCGGCACAGTACCTGACGGCGACGTGGCGCTTCCCGGGCGGCTGGAAGTGGCGCGCGACCATCTCGGCGGGCGTGCACCACGTGTTGATCGGGCCGGATCGCAAGGAGTACGCCGTCGGGCGCGACGACCCGCATCCGGTGTTGCCGATCTTGCGCTGGCAGGAGCTCGCGCAGATGGACCGCGCCAATGGCGATCCCGCTCTCGTGCTGATGCTCGCACTCGCCACGCAGGCGCAGACCAAGCCCGAGGCCGCGGCCGCCACGGCGCGCTATGTCGAGGCGCTGAACGCGACGTGCAAGCTGGGTCGCGCCGCGCCGAAGATCGCCGGCCTGCTCGTCGAGCAGAGCACCACGTGGATGGCGGACAAGCGGCTCGGCTGGGTCAGCACATCGGCGAACAGCGCGCGCAACCCGACCGGACATTTCGGCAAGCTGTACGCGAAGTCGAAGATGCCGCAGGCGCTTCGCGCGTTCTTCGCGGCGCTCGACGACTAGGTCAGCGGCGCGAGCAGGTCATCGATGTCGCGCTCGCTGAGGGCGCCGGTCGCGGCCTGGCCGTTGTCGAGGATCGCGTTTGCGAGCGCGCGCTTGTGCTTCTGCAGCGACAGCATGCGCTCCTCGACGGAGCCCGCGACGATGAGGTCGTGCACGAACACTGGCTTGGTCTGGCCGATACGATGCGCACGGTCGGTGGCCTGCGCCTGGGCGGCCGGATTCCACCACGGGTCGTAGTGGATCACGGTGTCGGCGCCGACGAGGTTGAGCCCAGCGCCGCCAGCCTGGAGGGAGATCAAGAACACGTCGGCCTTGCCCTGCTGGAACGCATCGATCGGCTTCTGGCGATCCGGCGTGTTGCCGGTCAGCGCGACGTGCCGGATCCCGCGCGCGAGCAGGCTCTCGGAGACCAGGCCGAGCATCCGCGCGAACTGCGAGAACACGAGGAGGCGGCGGCCCTCGGCGAGGCTGGTCGTGATCAGATCGAGCAACACGTCGAGCTTCGCGCTGCCGGTGACCTCGCGCGCGGCCTCGACCGAGACCAGCCGAGGATCGCAGCAGACCTGGCGTAGCTTGAGCAGCGCGTCGAGGATCGCGATCGTCGAGCCCGCGAGCCCGCGCTGCTTGATGTGCTGGCGAACGTCGGCGTGCGCCGCGACCCGGATGCTCTCGTAGAGCTCGCGCTGCGCACCGGTCAGCTCGAGCGCGCGGACGAGCTGGGTCTTCGCCGGCAGCTCGGGCGCGACGGCATCCTTGGTGCGGCGGAGGATGTAGGGACGCACGCGATCGCGGAGCGCCTCGAGCCGGGCCTTGTCGCCCCTGTCCTCGATCGGGAC
>JBBQFU010000350.1:0-8105 GCA_038322185.1 Haliangiales bacterium | reverse complement strand
CGTGGCTGCCACGCACGTCGAGAACAACGAGGAGCAAGGAGGACGAACCGGAACGGCGACCTTCAGCAAGCCTGCGTGGTCATTGCAGGAACGCGAGATGGTTGAGGATCTCGGCTTGCTTCGGTCGGGTTCGATCCCCCTTATCTCCACCACCTAACCGGCCGCGAAAGCGGTCGTTTTCGTTTTCGGCTCTAGTCCTGCTGCCACGTGTCGAGCTCGCCGGCTGCCACGACCGACATCGCGAGCACCCGGCGGTCCGGGTCCTTCTCGAGCTCGCCGGCTGCCACGACCGACTCCGGGATCTCGCGGCGATAAGGCCCGGGCGCGCCACCCCGAACGCTGGGCGGGACCCACTCGTCAGTGGAAGCGACCCGACACCGTCACTCTCAACCCGGAGACACGCAAAGCATCGACCACCTGCAACTGAGTTGCATCACACTTTCATGCGACAACAACCTTGATATCCACCGGTTCTCCAGCGATAGGCCCAGCAATCTGAGGTAGTGCTCGCGCTCGTACGCCTTCTGGATGAACCAGTCGCGATCTACGAAGCGAGAGATCAGGTGATAGGCCGTGCCCGGTTCGATGTGGCGCGGTTCGCGGGTCATGCGATTGCCTAAGCCGCGCGTCTGACACTTTCGGGCGCGGCCCGACGTCGAACAACCAGTGCTCGCCGCTGTATCCTGATACCGATGTCCGAGGTTCGGACACGTGCAGGCCCCTTCTCGCTGACGGCGAGCGTTGAGGCGGCTTCTTTAAGTGAAGGTGTCTGACCCCGCTAGCTTCCGCGCCGCGGCTAACGCTCGACGAAGTAAGGTAGTAGCTTCACGACCAGCGTGAAGCCGATCGTCAACGCAAGGAGACCGAACAGGATCATTGTCAGCGGGCGACGGGGTTGAACGGATGCCAGCCACTCGGCAGTCGTGCCCGGATCGAACGTGTCGACTGGTCGTTTCAGCAGCCGCTTGTGGGCCGCGATGCCGCTCTCGCCGAGACCGCTATCGATCCGAATCTCCTCGAGCGCGGCACGAACTTCAGCGAGCGTGGGGCGGCGTGCAGGCTCCTTCGCGAGCATGCTGGCTAGCAGGCGGTCCCCGCTAGGTGGTAGCCGTGGCTCCAGCGAGGACGGGACCGGCGGCTCTTCCGCGATGTGACACGCGATGAGCTCGAGCGCATTGTCAGCCAGGAACGGCAGCCTGCCGACGAGCATCTCGAACAACATGACGCCAAGCGCGTAGATGTCGGCCCGGCCATCGACCGTGTCGCCGCGGGCCTGCTCGGGTGCGACGTACATCGGGGTACCCATCATCGTACCGGGCTGCGTGAAGTTCGCCGCGGTGTTGCTGTCGTTGAGCTTCGCGATCCCGAAGTCGAGCAGCTTGACCACTGACCGACCGTGGATGTTCGCGAGGAAGACGTTTTCTGGCTTGAGGTCGCGATGCACGATCTCGGCGCCGTGTGCGGCCTCGAGCGCATGCGAGATCTCGATCGCGATGGCAGAGGTCTCGTCCACCGACAGGCCACCGGCCTTGATTCGCGTGCACAACGATTGTCCGTCGAGGAGCTCCATTGCCAGGTAGGCGCGGCCGTCGTCAGTGCGCCCAAATCCGAACACATCGACGATGTTCGGGTGACCGATCCGATTGGTAGCGCGCGCCTCCTTGACGAAGCGCGACACAAAGCTCGGGTTCTCGCACAGCTCGCGGCGTAGGACCTTGAGCGCGACCCGCTTGTCGATCACCGAATGGACCGCCGAGTAGACGGTACCCATGCCGCCCTCGCCAATGATCCGCTCGATCCGGTACTCACCAACCAGGGCGCCGGGTGCAGTGGTGGCTACGGACGTGCGCGCCAATGCTGCACTATATCGTCTTCGCCGGCAGGATCGAAGCTTTCCTGCTGTTTACGAGCGACAACTAGCGACAATCACACGGTCGATGATGCAGCGCCTGTGGACTACGCGACGTTCGAGCTGCTGCCAGATCCTGATCGACTCGAACAACGTCGACGCATACCGCTCGTTGTTCTGACGTGCGCCGTCCTGGCCTCCTTCGCGCATGGCCCGGCAGATGAGCTGTTCCATGGAATGGCTCAACGACCATCATGTGCTCTACGTTGGTCGCTCGGTGTTGCGGCTTTCCCAGTGGATACCGATCACGTCGGTCGCGGCGCATCACGCGAACGAGCATGCCGACACGCCGTCGGGCGGTCATCGCCACGCCCGTAGCAATCGCGCTCGACCAGCCAGCAACATCGATTCACATGCAGTCGCCGCCGTCAGTGGTGCACCCACCGACGACGTCCTCGGTCTCCTCGGAACCTTCGCTGCTCTCGCCCTCTGGATCGCGAGCGACGCGCCTCTGCCACGCGCAGATCGCGCGAACGACGAGTCCACCGGTCCAGTTCGTTCACGCCGGATCGCGCGCTGTGGTGCGCGAGCTGGTGCGAGCTGCGGGATCATTGAGACGATGCTCACCGAGCGCGGTCTCGCCGCGCCGAACGGCATCATCGTCTGATATTCCCGACGCTGATTGGTGCTGGAACACGCGATGCACAGACTCGATGCATGCCCAACTCGAGCCCGATGCCGTACCTACTGATCGGCGGGATCTCGCTGCTTGTCATCATTCTGACGCTCGGCGTGTTTCTGACAGCGCCGCACTGAATGAGCGGCGTGGCACCGCCTGCGACACCAGCGCTCGGCGTTGCACGTGTCGGTCGCACCCGCGTGCAGCGCTCGGACGTCTCGAGGCGCTGCTCGCTCGAACGTGATGGTGCACCAGCGGATGTCGGCCCCCCGTCGAGCTCTCGAAGCTCCGGGAGCTGCTCGTCAAGGACAGTGCATCGGCTTCGATTCGGAACCGCGACTGATTCCAAGTTCGCGGCATTCGAACAGCACACTCACGCAATCGTCTGGCACTCGGAAGCCGAGCTCGCTGGTCCGCGCTGCCCGCGTCCTGCCGATCCTCTCCCCGCCGGGCTCGATCCCGAACGATTCGCCTCGGCGTGCCTGTCGAGGCGCCCAGCCGCTGATGTTCGTCGAGCGCGCGCCGGAATACCTGACGATCCAATTCGGCCCGCCGCTTCACTGGATCCAAGACGAAGCAGAAGGCTTCGGCGAGCTCACGCTGCAGATCAACGACAGCGTCGGCCACGCCAACTACGGCTCGGGTAACTGTCAGATCGATCTCGAGCACACACTGCTCGACTGGGGGTGCTGACCATGGTCGGCACGCCCTGGGCGCAGTGGACGCTCCGCTGGCACTGGCGACGGTCGTGACCGTAGGTGCTACGATCGCTAGCCCGACGGAGTGCACTTGAATGCCTACGCCCGCGTCGACCAAGCCTTCGATCACCGTCTCGCCTGGAACCGTGCATCGCGTGCCCGCGGATCTGCGAACGGCGCTCGCGTCGGACGTTGACATGCGAAGCGCCTGGGAGAGCTGCACGCCCCTTGGTCGCAACGAATGGATCTGCTGGGTCGAGTCCGCGAAGAAGGCCGATACACGAGCCCATCGAATCGACGTAGCTCGGTCGCAGCTGCGAGGCGGCAAACGCCGGCCGTGTTGCTGGCCCGGCTGCCCGCATCGCGAGAAGAATCGGCAGTAGGCCATGGTCCGTTCGATTCGTCAGCTCCCGCGTCTCGCGTGGAGCGCCAAGGTCAGCGGCGTGCGCGGCAAGGCGCTCGCGTCGTCGCGCAGATCTCCGCGCGCGCACAGCTCGTGAGCGAGGTCGACGGCGCGCCGATCGGGAAGCCCGTCCGTGGTAGCCCCGACGCGGAGTGGGCCGTCGTGGGAGCTCGCGTCGTTCGGCTCGACGAGGGGCGTCGTGGCGGTGATCGAGCCTGACACGGCCAAGCCACGCCATCAGCACGCGGCACGTGGGGCGCGCCAGCTCATCACCGTCGGTGAGCATGTCTTTGCCTGGGGTAAGCCAGACGTGCATTGCCTCGAGGTGCGCGACCACGGCATCGTGGCGCGGTGGTCCACGCCGTGCGGTCACGTGCGCAACGTGTTCGTGATCGGGGACCGCGTCGTGATCGGCGACGTCAGCGGCGGCAAGGCGTCCGGGGCATGCCTGCTCGCGGTGCCACGAACGGTGGGTCGACGTTGCGCCGCGGCCTCCCGACGGATCCGTTGGTCGTCACCGAGGCGATGTCGCGTACGGTATGATCGCGCGATGCGCAGCTGCCTGATCGTCCTCGCCCTCGCGGGGTGCCTCGAGCCGAGGTCGATCGTGACGTGCGGCGACCTGCTGTGTCCGATCGATACGACGTGCATGATCGTCGCCGGCTCGAGCAGCTGCTACAATGTTCGGTTCGTCGACGCGTGCACCGGCAGAACCGACGGCGACGATTGCCGCGTCGAGGGTGCGGGCGCGTTCGATGGGCTGTGCCGCGCCGGCATCTGCACGATTCCCTCGTGTGGCGACGGCATCGCTCGCGACCCCGAACAGTGCGAGGGTGAAGAGCTGCGCGGGGCGACGTGCGAGGACCTCGGCCACTACGGCGGCACGCTCGGATGCACGCCGGCATGCACGTTCGATCGTTCGCAGTGCGCGGGCTCGTGCGGCAACGGTGTCCTCGACGACGGCGAACCGTGCGAGGGAGTCGACCTCGGCGCGCTGACCTGCCTCGACTTCGGCATGTACCGCGGAGAGCTCGCGTGCACGGAGTTCTGCGCGCTCGACCGCTCCGCATGTGAGGGCCGCTGCGGCGACGACATCGTCGACTTCACCAATGGCGAGCAATGCGATACGAGCGGGCCGATCGGGAGCTGCTTGTCCGTCGGCTACGACACCGGCTCGCTCGCGTGCAGTGGGTGCCGGCGGTCCTTCATCGGCTGCGGAACCTACGGTTGGTCCGCGCTCCCCGGGATCGAGACTCGGCACTTTGTGACGCACGGCTGGTTCGATGGCAATCGCGCGATCGTCCTCACGTCGGGCGAGAACATCGCGTACTTCGACAACGGTATCTCGTACACGAAGCTGTTCTCGACTACTGTCGCGGTCACCGGCAACGGGACGCACCTGGTCGCGGCGACGGAGTTCGGGGTCGAGCTCTACGCGAATGGCGTGTGGACGTCGATCGGTGCACCCGCAAACACGGGCGCCATTCTCGGCGTCGGCATCGACGCGACGAGCACGGTCGTCGTGATGTCGAACTTCGACTGTGGTGCGTATCTCTACGCGAACGGCGTATGGACGACGCTTCCTGATCCAATCCAGGACTACTGCTCGTCGGCGATCCTCATCCGCTCGGCGACCGACTTCTGGATCGGAGGTAGTCACTGGAACGGCGCCGAGTTCGAGCAGATGCGGCTTGGCACGCTCGGCTTCCAGACCTCCGATCTCGAGGCTCACGACGGGATGCTCCTGTTCGCCGGCGGGACCTACGGCCTCCTCGGCATGCCGGACACCTCGACGCATCCGTTGCCCGCCGCGACCGTCGTCTCGCCGGTGACGACGTACAACCTGGCGATCGTGGGCGACGCGGTGTGCTCGTTCGATCACGCCGCGACGATGGCGTGCACGATCGACGGTGTCACGCGCTTGTCGCCGCATCCGGCCGGGGTGTACGGCGCGGTGCTCGACAGCGTCGGCACCGAGGCGGCGGTCACGATGGCAGACGGGGGGCGATCATGACGACGGGCATCGGCGTCTTCGGCGGGGAGATCAACGGATACTTCGAGGATGGCTTCGTGGCGGATGCGACGGGCAACGCGTTCCTCGTGCTCGAGGGTTATCAAGCGACGATCGACGCCGGTCCGACGCCCGTGCAGGTCAGCGATGACGGCGCGGTCGACTTCTCGATTGGCGCGGCGCGCGGAGATCACTGGGTCCTCGTGGGTAAGGACGGCACGACGCTCTACGAGCTCACGCGCGCGGGCGTGCTCTCGGTCGTCGGGCCGAGCGCGCTGCCCGCCGCGCGCGACGCGATGTGGAGCGACGGTGTCGATCACGTGTTCCGAGCAGGCGCCGGCGCGATCGTGCACACGCGCCTGGCCGGGGCGAGCATCGCCGCCGAGGCGAGCGATGCCTTGCCGCTCGCGCTCGCGGCGTGCCGGGTGCTGCGGATGTCGGGGCGGAGCGCGACCGACGCGTTCGCGCTCGTCGATTGCAGCGACGGGTCGACGGTCGTCCACTTCGACGGCAGCGCGTGGACCTCGTGGTACGCGAGCTCGAAGCACTACAGCGGGCTCGCCGCGGTGCCGGGCGACACGCGGATCTACCTCGGTAACGACGAGGAGGTGTTGCGGCTCCAGGCGGGGAGCGTCGAGCGGATCGATCCGATTCCGGGGAGCTCGCTGGTCTCGGTCGCCGCGAACGACGTGTTCGCGCTCGGCTACGACGGTGCGTACCTCGCACGGATGTCGCGCTGGGATGGTGCTGCGTGGAGCCCGCGGCGTGTCGAGGACACCACGCTCGGCGATCACCTGCTCGCCACGCGCCGGCTCCTCGTGACGGCGTCGAATGACAACGCCCGGCGGTTGCTGAGGCTCCAGCCGAACCGCTGAAGTTCTTGGCGAGCGCGTATCGAACCGTTCGACGCGATCGAGATCGATCTCGCGCGGCTGTGGACGAACCTGCCGCTGCCGACGAAAGCGCCCGAAGCGGCGGCCGAGTACGACTGTTACCGTGCGATGGAACACCGTCGCGCACTTGCCCGGCTCGGACGCCGCGCTCGAGTGCAGCAGGGATCCTGGCTACATGCCACGCGTATATGCGATCCTCGCCGGATGCGAGGTGTCGCGTGGTTGTTGCTCGTAGGGTGCGGGCGCATCGCGTTCGATGCGCGCACGGGCGACGGCGGGTCGGGCGATGCAAGCGCCGCCGATGCGGGCGTCGACGTGATCGATCCGGTCGGGATGCTCGACCCTGGGTTCGGTGCCGGGGGCATCGTCCAGCCGAGCTCGGGGGCTGAGAGTATCGGCCGGGCTGTGTTGGCCCAGAGCGGCCGTCTCGTCGTCGCGGGGATCGATTTCACAATGCCGAGCGCGCGGCTCGCGGTGATCGCCGTCGACGACGCCGGGGTGCTCGACCCGCAGTTCGCGACCAATGGCGAGCTGTTCGCGCTGCCATCGACGGGCACTAGCGGTTTTGGCTACGGCCTGACGTCACTCCCCGGTGGCGAGATGCTGGTCGTCGGCGATGGCTTCGTCTCGACGGACGACGACTTTCTCGTCGCGAAGATCGATGCGGCCGGTGCATTGGTGACCGCTTTCGGAGGTGTCGACGGGTTCATCAGCGTGGACATGTTCGCAAACGACACCGCGCAGCGCGCCGTCGTCGTCAACAACACTGCCTACGCGTGCGGCAATGCCGACTACAGCGCCGACATGCGCTTCGCGATCGCGGCGGTTCGCCTCGACACGGGCGCACCCGACCTGACGTTTGGCGGAACCGGCCAGTACAAGCTGAACGATACGGCGGGCTCGGACGAATGCCTTGACCTGGTGTTCGACGGCACCGATCTGATCGCGACGGGTCGCTACGATGATGACGTCGCGCTGTATCACGTCAGCCTCGCGGGTACCGTCACCCCGTTCACGACGGGGCGCCTCGGCTCGCCCAGAAGCATCTCCCGGCTCGCGAGCGGCTCGTACCTCGCCGTCGGCGCGACCGGTGGTACCGGGTTTCTGATGCGGTTCGACGCCAACCTCGCGCTCGATCAGACGTTCGGCACGCAGGGCGTGGTCATGGTGCCCAACGATTCCTATAACGATCACGTCGTCGACGCGTTGGGGCGGATCATCGCCGTCGGGCGACGCAACGGCTTCATCCCTGTCGTCACGCGCTTTCTGCCCGACGGCACGCTCGACACGAGCTTCGCGGCCTCCGGTCGGTTCGAGCTGACCGCCGTGCCGGCTGGCGATCTCGGTGCCGTCGTGATCGATGAGGTCGGCCGCATCGTCGCCGTCGGGCACAGCGACGATGGCACCAACAGGATGATGATCCTGCGCTTCCAATAGGTAGCGCAACGTCACTTCATCTCGACGATTGTGTCGTCGGTCGCGACATATGTCGCGCCCGGCGTGAGCTCGAGAGCAACAGGACCCGTACGCGCGTCACGCTGCAAGCTCGAGAACCTTTCGCGCGGACTCGGC
>JBBQFU010000349.1:0-8151 GCA_038322185.1 Haliangiales bacterium | reverse complement strand
CGCTCGAGGGGGCCGAGGCCGCTGTCGGTGCTACTCATCGCTTGTCCTTGCGGCGGAGCGCGGAGCGGCCGTGCGCATCGAGGCCTTCGCACGCGGCCAGGGTCGCGATGTCGTCGGCGTGCGCGATCGCGGCGGCCTCGGTGTACTCGATGATCGACGTGCGCTTGCGGAAGTCATGGACGCCGAGCGGCGAGGCGTAGCGCGCGGCACCACCTGTCGGCAGCACGTGGTTGGCGCCGGCGACGTAATCGCCCGCGGCCTCCGACGACCAGCGTCCGATGAAGATCGCGCCGGCGTTCGTGCACTGCGCGGCCACCGCACGCGCGTCGACCACATCGAGCTCGAGGTGCTCGGGTGCGTAGCGATTCGCGAACTCGATCGCGTCGCGGATCGAGTCGACGATCACCGCGGCACCGTGGTGCTGGATCGCGTGCTCGGCGATCGCCTTGCGCGGCAAGGTCGCGAGCTGCGTCTCCAGCTCTCGCGCGACCGCGGCGGCAAGCTCGGCCGACGTCGTGACCAGAATCGCGCGCGCCTCGCGATCGTGCTCCGCCTGGGCGAGCAGGTCGGCGGCGATCCACGCGGCCGGCGCTTCGTCGTCGGCGACGATCAGGACCTCGGAGGGACCGGCGATCGAATCGATATCGACCTCGCCGTAGACCTGGCGCTTTGCCGACGCGACCCAGGCGTTGCCGGGCCCGACGATCTTGTCGACGCGCGGCACCGTCGCAGTGCCGTAGGCGAGCGCGCCGATCGCCTGGGCGCCACCAAGCTCGAACACGCGATCGACACCCGCGAGCCGCGCCGCGAGCATGGCCTCAGGTGACGCGCCCGGCGTGACCATGATGACCTCGGCAACACCCGCGCACTTCGCCGGGATCGCCGTCATCAGGACACTCGACGGATACCGCGCGGTGCCACCGGGAACGTAGAGCCCGACGCGCGCGAGCGGGGTGACGCGCAGCTCGAGCCGAACGCCATCGAGGGTCACGTCGACATCGGGATCGTGTTGTCGCTCGTGGAACGCGCGGATGCGGCTGACCGCGAGCTGGAGCGCTTGCTTGACGCGCGGCTCGACCTTCGCCGCAAGCTCGTCCCAGCGTGCACGCGTGACCTCGTAGGGCGGGTCGCGCTGATCGAATTGCCGGGTGTACTCGGCGACCGCCTCGTCGCCGCGGGCGCGGACCGCGTGGAGGATCGCAGACACTGCGTCGTCGACGCCGTCGTCGAATCGTGTCGAGCGATCGAGCAGCGCCGCAGCCTCGGGAGAGCCGGCGCGCAGTTGACGGAGCAACATGCGCCGCAGCATGGCACGTCGCCGGGACTACTTCTTCTTGTCGGGCAGCTTCGACTTCTTGGGGTCGTACTGCTGGAGATCCGGACGCGGATTGGCCTCGTCGTACTCCTGCTTCTCGTCCTTGGGCCCCTGATTATCGGGGCCCGGCGGGAGCGGTCCCTCGAGGACGCCGCCGGGAATCACCGACGGATAGCGATCCGCGTAGCTCTCGACCATGCCGGCCGGCACCGTCTCGCGGCCGCGCCCGCCGACCTTCACGACGTGCTTCTTCGCGGCCCACATCACCCACGACTCGCCGTGACCATTGATCGTGAGTGCACGCGCGCCGCCGACCTTGTCCTCGTCGACCTGGTACCCGCCCTCCGCGGCGAGCCTGCGTACGAGTTTCACCGTCTCGCGCAAGACGCCGTCGTCGCGCTCGTACCGTGTAACAAACACGCTGACGACATCCTTGTCCTCGACGTGTCCGGTCTTCTCGGCGTCCTCCGAGACGTAACTCGCTGTATAGGCCTCGGCCTTGTTGTTCTCGACCCAGACCTCGACGTCGAGCACCGGCTGAAACCTCCGGAACTTCCAGGCACCAAGGTCTCCCTCGACGACGCCCCGCTTGGGGATCGGAGGTTTGCCACCGCATGCGAACAGGGTCACCACGCATGCGAAAAGGCACCACCGCATATCCGTTATGGTACCTCGATCATCCGTTGACAGCGGACGCGCTTATCTGAATAACTCCCCCAACCCAACATGGCTAGCTACCTGTTCTCGTCTGAATCCGTCACCGAAGGTCACCCGGACAAATTGTGTGACGCTGTCTCTGACGCCGTCCTCGATGCCTGCCTCGCGCAGGATCCGAACAGCCGCGTTGCCTGTGAGACCGCCACCAAGACCGGCTTCGTGATGCTCCTCGGTGAGATCACGACGAAGGCGACCCTCGACTATCCCAAGATCGCGCGCGACGCGATTCGCGAGATCGGGTTCACCAGCTCGGACATGGGCTTCGACGCCGACTCGTGCGCCGTCATGGTTGCCGTCGCGGCGCAGTCGCCCGACATCGCCCAGGGCGTTGACCGCGGCATCGACCCGGCCAAGCAGGGCGCTGGCGATCAGGGCCTGATGTTTGGCTACGCCTGCGACGAGACCAAGGAGCTCATGCCGATGCCGATCCAGGTCGCGCATCAGCTCGCTCACAAGCTCGCCGAGGTTCGTAAGAAGCAGACCAAGGGCATCGACTGGCTGCGCCCGGACGGCAAGACCCAGGTCTCGGTCCGTTACGAGGACGGCAAGATCACCGGCATCGAGGCGATCGTCGTCTCGACGCAGCACGACGACAACGTGAAGCAGAAGACCATCGAGGAAGCGATCCGCGAGCAGGTCATCAAGCCGATCGTCCCGGCCAAGCTCATCACCAACAAGACCAAGATCCACATCAACCCGACCGGCCGCTTCGTCATCGGTGGCCCGCACGGCGATGCAGGCCTCACCGGCCGCAAGATCATTGTCGACACCTACGGCGGCTACGCTCGCCACGGTGGCGGCGCCTTCTCGGGCAAGGATCCGAGCAAGGTCGATCGCTCGGCCGCGTACTACGCGCGCTACATCGCGAAGCACGTCGTCGCGGCGAAGCTCGCCACGCGTTGCGAGGTTCAGTTCGCGTACGCGATCGGCGTCGCGGAGCCCGTCTCGATGCTCGTCGACACCTTCGGTACCGGCGTCGTCTCGGACGAGAAGCTGACCAAGGCCGTGCTCGCCACGTTCGACGCGCGCCCGGGCATGCTGACCCAGGAGCTCAACCTCCGCCGTCCGATCTTCAGCAAGACGGCCGCGTACGGTCACTTCGGCCGCGAGCTCCCCGAGTTCACGTGGGAAGCGACGCCGCTCATCGACAAGCTGACCACCCACGCCAAGAGCGGCAACGGTCACGCTGTCAGCAATGGCAACGGCAAGACCGCGGCGAAGAAGCCGGCTGCCGGCAAGTCGAAGTCGTCCGCCGTCGCGCGCGCCTGATTCAAGCGTTCGCAAACCAACGCGCGGCTCACACGGTGACCGCGCGTTTCGCATTTTCGGGGAACCCGCGCTACGGTTTGGGCATGCGCAGCCTCGCCGCACTGGTCCTCGTCCTCGGTGCCGCGTGCACGACGAAGGTCACCCGGCATCAGGAGACGTGCGCGAAGGCGTCGGCGATGTTCGAGAAGTGCGAGACCTTCGACAGCACGGGCTCCGACGCAGCGCTCGCCAAGGACTTGATGATCGATCGCTGGCGCACCCTGTGCCGTGCAGTCCTCGCCGGCGAGACCGACCAGATGATGCCGAACACGCGCGAGCTCTATCAGTCGATGGATGAGGGCACGAAGGCCGGACTGCGGCTGCAGGCGGAGTGCACGGCGAAGACGACCACGTGCGACGACTACGCGAAGTGCGAGTGATCCGCTAGCGGCGCTTCTTCGGTTGCCGACCACGATCACCGCGATCTTGGTCACACGCAACCGCCCCGAGTCGTGCCAAGGTCGGGCGGTGCGTCTCGCGGCCTTGGTGGGCGTGCTCCTCGCGAGCAACGGCGCTGGCGCATCGCCACGGATCGCGGACTCGCATCGCGTTCGCCATCTGACGACGGCATTGCCGCGGGCGGTGCACGGACCGTTCACTCCGCTCGCGCAACGCGGCTGGCGTGCGAGCTGGGATCGCGAGACCGGCGTACCCGCGTGGCTGTGGGGCGGGCGCGTCGATGCCGTGGGCGCGGTCGCGGATGCGGCGATTGCCGAACGTGCAGCGCGCACGTTTCTCATCGGAAACCTCGCGGTGCTGGCGCCCGGGGCAGGCGCGGCGGACTTTACGATGCTGGCGAATCACCTCGATGCGCGCGGTATCCGCACCGTCACGTTCGCGCAGTCGTGGCGGGGCGTGCGCGTGCTCGGTGGTGCGGTCGGCGTCGTGATCGCGCACGACCGGATCTTCGCGGTGCGCTCGTCCGCGCAGCCCGACATCACGGCAGCGATGCCGGGTCCCGGCCTACACGAACGCGCCGTCGCACGCGTCGACGGTGGCTATCGTGTCGTCGATATTGTCGAGGAACACGCGAGCTCCGGGCCCGAGCGATGGGACGTCTATCGCGACGCGATCACCGGACGCGAGGTCGGCCGGCGCAGCAAGATCATGTTCGCGACCGGCACCCTCGAGTACAACGCCGGCACCCGTCACGGCGGGGGTGCGCGCACGACGTTTCCAGCGAGCCACGCATCGATCCTCGTCAACGGATCGCCCGCGCTCACCATGGGCAACGGCGACTTCACGTGGACCGGCACCGCCCCCGCCTCGGTCGTGACCGCGGTCAGCGGCACCTACGTGCGCGTGATCAACAGCGCCGGTGCGTCGGCGATGGCGACCCTCAACGTCGCGCCCGGTGGCACAACCCTCTGGGATGCGAGCGCGGTCGAATTCGATGACGCGCAGGTCTCGACCTACGTCTACGCGAACATCGCCAAGGCGCGGGCACGCACGATCAATCCCGCCGTGATCCCGTATCTCGACGGGCAGACCGACTTTCACGTCAACGATGTCGGTTCCTGCAACGCCTTCTCGACCGGCGACGACGTGCACCTGTTTCGCAGCAGCACCGCGTGCGCGAACACCGGCCTCGTCGGTGACGTCGTGTTCCACGAGTTCGGTCACACCCTGCACACCCAGTCGATCATCGCCGGCATCGGCGAGTACGACTCGCACCTGTCCGAGGGCCTGTCCGACTTCTTCGCCTCGAACATCACGAACGATCCGGCGATGGGGCGCGGCTTCTTCAAGAGCGAGGAGCCGCTGCGCCAGATCGACCCGCCGGGGTTCGAGCGCGTCTACCCGCAGGACTTCGACTTCGATCCGCACCTCAGCGGCCTGATCATCGCAGGTGCGCTGTGGGATCTGCGCAAGCAGCTGATCGCCGAGCTCGGCGCCGCGCCCGGCATTGCGCAGGTCGAGCAGATCTTCACCGGCATCATGCAGCGCGCCGACGATCTCAGCACCTCGTTCACGGCCGCGCTGATCGCCGACGACGACGATGCCGACCTCGGCAACGGCACCCCAAACTACTGCGCGCTCGAGAGCACGTTCGGCCGCCACGGCCTCGTGCCCGGCTACGTGATGACGACCGTCGCGACGCCCGTCGTGACCGGCCGCGCGATCTCGCTCGCCGTCACCACGCCGACCGGCACCGCGTGCCCGCCCCTCGCGGTCTCCTCGGTCAAGGTCACGTGGAAGGCCAACGATGGTGTCCCGAGTGAGCTGTCACTTGTCGCGCAAGGCGACACCTGGCTCGGCGAATTCCCCGAGCTGCCCGACGGGACGCTGATCACCTACTCCGTCGATGTCCTGTTCGCCGATGCCTCGATCTCGAGCTTCCCGAACAACGCGGCCGACCCGCAGTATCAGCTGTTCATCGGCGAGGGCACGCCGCTGTGGTGCGAGTCGTTCGACACCGATCCCACAACCTGGGAAGAGACCAGCAACCTCGGCCGCGAGTGGCAGTGGGGCGCGCCCGCCGCCGATCCGCTGACGCCCGATCCCGATGCGCCGTTCAGCGGTGCGGCCGTGTTCGGGACCGACCTCGCGACCACCGGTCTCTACCGCGCAAATCTTAGCACCGTGATCGCGACGCCCGTGATCACGATCCCGACCTTCGAGACCGTGCGCCTGCAATACCGGCGCTGGCTCACCGTCGAGGATGCGGCCTTCGACCCGGCCACCATCGAGGCGAACGGAACCGAGATCTGGCGCAACGCGAGTGCCCAGAATGGCGGACTCGATCACGTCGACCGCGAGTGGCGCTATCACGACATCGACATCACGCCGTGGATCTCCGACGGCACGCTGCAGCTGCGCTGGACCCTGACGAGCGACTTCGGCAAGGAGCTCGGCGGCTGGACCCTCGATGACGTGTGTGTCGTCGGTCTCGCCAAGATCCCGTACTGCGGCGACAACGATATCGACGCGAACGAGCAGTGCGACGACGGCAACCGCGACAACGACGACGGCTGCAGCGCGACGTGCATCGACGAGGTCACCGCCGGTGGTGGCGGTTGCTGCGCGAGCACTGGAGATACCGGATCGTGGTGGCTCGCGCTCGGTGTGCTCGGCTGGGTCTACCGGCGGCGGCGGCGCTGATTACTTCGCGAGCTTGAGCGTGCGCAGGCGAGCGTCGAGCTTGGTGCCGTCACGATCGGTCTCGGAGCGCATGCCGTAGTAGACCTGCGGACCGCGCGGGTCGGCCGCGATCGTGAGCTTGAGATCGAACGGCTCGGGACCATCGACCTCCTCGATGCGGAACTTGCTGACGACCTTGTCGTGAGTCTCGAGCAGGTTGAACCGGATCTCGTCGGCGGCGGTCTCGAACTGGAACAGCTCGAAGGTGCCCTTGAAGATCGTGCGGTCCTGGAACACGCCACCGCCCATCGACGGGACAAAGCGATAGACGTGGAACCGATCGCGCTCGGTCTCGGGCATTTGCTCGATCCAGTTGCGGTCGAGCAGGAGCTTGCGAGCCTCGGCATCATCGACGTCACGAGACTTCGCAGCGGGCGAGCAGGCGGCGACCAGGGCGAGCAGAACGGCGGTGCGCATGCGTGAAAGCTAGCAGATACTGGGTCAAGGGGATGACCGAGTACCTCGAACGCATCGGCACGGGCGACCGCCACGATCTGTGGATGATCCGCGTTGACCCGATGGGCTTCGGCCAGGCGCAGGTCTACGACGGCACCGACCGGGACTGGGAGCGGCAGGTCGAGCGCGACACGCTGCCCTGGCTCGGCTTCGCGCACGAGCGCGTCATCCCGTTGCTGAGTGTCTCGTCGACAAACGACCGGCTCGTGATTGCCCACGGCGACGAGCGCGGTCCCTCGATCGTGAAGATGGCGAGGCTCCTGACCGACACCGCGGAGCGCACGCGGTGGGCGACGGAGCAGATGGCCGGCATCGCCGAGGCGATCGCGATGATGGCCTGGCGCCAGCCCGGGTTCGTCCATCGGCGTGTGGGTCCCGAGCAAATCGTCGTCGGCGTGGATGGCCAGGCACGGTTGCGCGCCGCTGTCGCGTTCGTCGCATGGGGCAAGGTCGGGACGTATCTTGGGCGGGGTAACTCGATGACCAAGTCGGTCCACTACATGGCGCCGGAACAGGTCTCCGGCTATCCAGCCACGACTGCGACGGATGTGCACTCGCTCGGCACCACACTGTATGCAGCGCTGACCGGGCGCCCACCGTTTCACGCCGAGAGTGAGCTCGACACGCTGCTCGCGATCCGCGACGGCGTGCCACCACCGCCACCCGCCGGCGCTTCGGCTGCGCTCGTCGACGTGATCCTGCGAGCGCTCGCCGCCGATCCGGCGAAGCGGCACGCAGATCCGGCGACGTTTGCCGCCGAGCTGCGCCGCGCGATGCCCGAACCGCTCGCACCGGAGCTCCTCGCCAAGGTCGCGATGCTGCGGCCCGATACGCGGCCGGCACCGCACGTATCGCAGCTGATCGTCGGCAACCGCTGCGCGAAGCAGTGGGACGACCTGGCGCAGACACCGACGCAAGGCGTTCGGCATTGCGCGGAGTGCAAGCACGATGTCGTGCAGGTGCGCTCGATCGCGGCGCTCGTGCCGTTACTCGGCCAGCGCTGCGTTTCTTACAACGACGACGGCGAGAACTAGGCGAGAGCTAAACGGCGAGGATGCGCATCGCACCCTCGGTGCCGCGCTTCATCTGCTTCTTGCGCTGCTCCGCGGTACCACCGACCACACACACGAGAAGCTCGGTGCCATCGATGTCGACCTTCGTCATCTGCACGTCCCAGCGCGCACCACCGCCGAGCACGGTTCCGTTGAACTCGC
>JBBQFU010000348.1:0-8178 GCA_038322185.1 Haliangiales bacterium | reverse complement strand
AAGGACGGCGACCTCGCACGCGAGTGTGGCCTCGCCTTCATCGGCCGCCTCGGCACGTTCAACCGCGAGGAGTTCCGCCGCTGGGATGCGACGGCATCGATCACGTGCGTCGACGACATCGCGGCGCTCGCGGCGTATCTCGAGTCCCGGGTGGCAGCGTAGATGTCACATCAGGTGATGATCATGGCGGCCGGCCTCGGCAGCCGCCTCAAGGACCTCACCGTCGCGACGCCGAAGGCGCTGATCGAGGCGGGCGACCGGACGCTGATCGCCTTCGCGCTCGCGTTCGCGAAGGCGACCGGTGCCGCGCGTCGCATCGTCGTCGGCGGGTTTCACCACAGCGACGTCGCGGCGCAGGTCGTGCGGCTCGCGAGCGATGCCGTCATCGTGGAGAACACCGAGTATCGCAAGGGCAACTTGATCTCGATGCTCACCGGAAAGCGCGTGCTCGAAACCGGTGACTTCCTGCTGATGAACACCGACCACATCTACAAGCCGACGATCGCCGACGTCGTGAAGGCGGCGTGCACCGGCGCGACCGAGGTCACCGCGTTCGTCGACTACGACCGCAAGCTCGGCGCCGACGACATGAAGGTCCAGCTCGACGCGAACAAGCACGTCGCGGCGATGGCCAAGACGCTGGAGACCTGGGACTGCGGCTACGTCGGCATGACGTTCGTGCCCGCCGCGCGCCGCGACGATTACTTTGCCGCCGCCGATCGCGTGCTCGCGACCAAGGGCGACGCGAGCCACGTCGAGTCGATCCTGGTCGAGCTGGCACAAGCCGGCAAGCCGCCGACGATCGCGGACATCAGCGGCCACGGCTGGCTCGAGATCGACGAGCCGCACGAGCGCGCACATGCAGACGGCGTCCTGGCGCGCGAGCGCTGGTGGACCTGACCGATCTAGCGGCGCGCACGCGGCGCTGACCGGCTGTACTGTGGACAGCGCACGATGAGCCAGCCGGTGTCTACGAACGTCAGCCGCGGGCTGGCGTGGCTTGGCGTCGCGAACGGCCTGGTCGGCGTGCTCGACATCGTCGCGATGCTCCTGATCCTCAACTTCTGGATCACGCCCGAGGAGCTCGGCATCGCGACCAAGTGCGTGTGGATCTTCCCGATCCTCGATCAGGCGACCGACCTCGGCCTGTCGGCCGCGATCATCCAGCGCGACGACCACACCGACGAGCGCATCTCGACGGTGTTCTGGATCAACGTGATGTTGTGCGTGTCGATGTTCGGGGTCCTGTGCATCGGGGCACCGTTCCTCGCGCGCGAGGTCTATCACGCCGAGATCGTCGGCTGGATGCTCATCGCGTACGGCCTCAAGCTGATCCTGCAGAACGGCTACACGTTCCCGTTCGCGATGCTCAAGCGCCAGCTCCGGTTCAAGGAGCTATCGATGTTCCGGGTGATCGCGAACACTGCCGAGTTCCTCGGCAAGGTTGGATTCGCGTGGGCCGGGTTTGGCATCTGGTGCTTCGTGCTCGGCCCGCTCGCTCGGACCGTCGTCTACATCGTGTGCGCACAGGTCGCGGCACCGTATCGACCGCGCTGGATGTTCAACCTCCGCGAGGCGCGGGACTACGTGACGTTCGGGCTGCGCTCGTCGGCGAGCCAGATCCTCTACTACTTCTACACGAACATCGACTACCCGATCGTCGGCTTCCTCTTCGGCAACACCGCGCTCGGCCTCTACCGCGCGGCGTACGAGATCGTGCTCGAGCCCGTGCGCATCATCTCCAACGTCGTCGTCGATGCGGCGTTCCCGGCGTTCGCACGGCTGCGCCATTCGAAAGACGCGGTGATGAAGCAGTTCATCTCGTTCACCCGGCTCAACGTGATCACGGTGATGTTGTACGCCTCGCTGATCTTCGTGGCCGCGCCCGAGCTGATCGCCACGCTGTTCCCGCAATACGACGGCGCCGCGCCGGCGATGCGCATCCTGTGTGCGGTGGCCGTGCTTCGCGCGGTCGGCTTCGTCGCGCCGCCGCTGCTCGACGGCCTTGGATTTCCGGAGCGAACGCTGCGCTACATGATCGTCGCCGCGATCGCGATGCCGGCCTCCTACATCGTTGCGGCGATCACGCTCGGTGAGGCACTCGGCTTCGAGTCCGTCGCGGTCGCGTGGGCGATCGGCTACCCCATCGCGTTCATCGTGCTGATCTACATGGCGACGCACACGCTCGGCTGGTCGCTGTTCAAGTACATCCGCGAGGTCGGCGGCGTCGTCCTGTGCATGATGGGCGCCGGCGCCGCGGCGTATGGCGTGCGCTACTTGATGGGCGATGCGCCCGGGCCCGTGATCCTCGGCACGACCGCGGCGACGCTGCTGATCGTCGCGGGCTTCTTGCTCGCGTACACGCAGAACATCAGCCTGCGCACCATGATGCGCTCGATCAAAGCCAAAGATCTGCCGCCGCCTCAGGACATGACGTAGCGAGGCGCGGCGCCGCGACTGCGGAGCTCGGCGAGCTGACGACGCAGCTTGAAGTGCGCGGGAATCGTGATCGCGCCGGCGACGATCGTGCCGAGCCAGATGCCGCCGTAGATCACGGCGAACAGGTTGAAGAACGCGAGCACGAGCGAACCCAGGTTGATGAAGTCGCGACGGATCATGTAGAGGAACACCTGGCCGAGCTGCTTGGCCCACTCGGGCGCATTCGAGACCTTGTGCCGCTTGCGCAGCGCCGGGCCCTGCGCGTCCTCGATCACCTCGAGGTCACTCTCGTAGTACTGGCTGCCGCCCTGCTTGATGACGACGAGCGAGAAGTAATAGATCGCGTAGATCGTGCCCGCGTAGCTGAGACCGCCGAGCACGATCGACGCTGCGACCCACGGCTCCGGGTAGTACGTGTACGTGTGGTAGCCGATCGCGAAGAAGTACGAGACCTGTGTGAGCTCGTCGATGATCGTGTCGAGCCACGCGCCGAACGGCGAGCTCGTGAGCTTCATGCGCGAGATTTCACCGTCGCAGCCGTCGATCACGCACGACAGGAACACGAGGAACGCGCCCCAGATCAGGCACGCCTGTGATGGCATCGCGGTGAGCACGCAGCCGGCGAGACCGATCAACGCGACGATGTAGCTGACCTGATTCGCCGTGATCGGCGTGTGAAGCAGCAGCACCGTGAGCGGACGCGACAGCGGGCGGTAGACGTACTTGCTGACGGGGCTGTCCTCGGTCGCCTTGACGAGGAGCTGCAGCAGCATCTTCTTGGCTGCCTTCTGCTCCTCGGGCGTGGTCGCGGGGTGGCGCGCGATGTCGCCGTGTGGAACGCGCGTGACATCGGTCCAGCCCGTCGCGAGGCTCGCATCGGCGGTGGTCGGTGATGCTTCGATCGCGGCGATCGCCTCGCGCGCGGAGTCGCCGGTCGCCCACAGCGCACCTGCAAACGCACCATCGGGCCCGACCGCGATGCGGCGGTCGCCGCTCGCAGCGATGAGCGGCTTGACGAGCGGCATGTGAACGAGCTGATCGCCGGCGCGAATCACGAGCAGCGCAGCATCTCCGCGCCCGGCATCCCACGCGGAGAGCCGTGCGAGCGCGTCGTCACCATCGACCACGTGCACGCGGCGCGCGCCCGCCTTGACCGCGACGCGTCGACCTCGTTCCATCAGCGAGAGTCCCAGCAGCTTGGTGCTGGCGTGCGGCGACCTCGCGAGGATGACTGCGTCGAACATGGTCGACGCTATTCGGACTGGGCGAGCATCGCCTCGACCCGCTTGAGGTCGGCGAGGTCGTCGATCTCGAGTACCCGGCAGTCGTCGATCGTGACGACGCCGAATGGCATCTCGCCGCTTCGGCTGAGCCGGTGATACGAGTGATCGTAGTACTCGTGTGTCAGGTTTTCCCCAGGGAATTTTCCGAGCTCGCGAAAGACAGCGGCCCCCGCGCTCGCCGAAAGCTTGGTGACGCCGATGTATTCACCCACGCACTTCTTCCCGGCCTCGAGGTTCGAGAACTTCTTGTCGAGCCCCGTGACGCGACCGGAGACGGTGTCGTCACTGGTCTGCACCTTCATCGCGTCGTCATCGATCTCGGCGGTGGTGTCGGTGGCGAGCACCGCGTCCCGAGGATCGGCGACCATGCGCGGCAGGATCTTGTCATCGAGAATGACATCGCCATCGAGCTGGAGGAACGCGTGCCCGCGGAGGTGCGGCTCCGCGACGGCCATCGAGTAGAAGTTCCCCCACGGCTCGTATTTCTCGTTGAGGACGACCTTGCACTTGAACCCGGCCTCCGCGAGCCGCGCCGAGAGCTGGTCGATGCGATAACCGCCGACGACGACGACGTCTTCGCTCGCGATGCCGGCCGCTGCTAAGCGATCGAGCTGGCGGAACAAGATCGACCGACCCAGCACGTCCACCAGAACCTTGGGTTGCTCGTTCGTCAGCGGCGCGAGGCGGGACCCGACGCCGGCAGCGAGGATGACTGCTTTCATTCGCCCGGGCACATTACCCGAACGGAGTGGGCAGTCAACGCGGCAAAGGCCGGCCTGAACCGGGCTTCGGATGGCATCTCACCAGACCACGAACCAACGGGCAATTGTGCGCCCGGTGAGTCGTCGGTACGGAGAAGGATGGACCCGGATCAGCGACGCGAAGACGAGATTGATCATCGTACGACCCGACGGTACTGGGAGAAGCGCTCGACGATCGGCACCGGCGATCCACGCGCGGTCACCCTCGCCCGCGTCCCCGGGGTCCTCGCCAGGCTCGAGGTCTCGCTCTATCAGAGCTGGTCGTTTCGCGCGATCGACGCCGTGACTCCTCCATGCGCGCTTGCCGTGGATCTTGGATGCGGCCCCGGAACCTGGACGGTGCGACTGGCCGAGCGTGCCGAACGCGTCATTGCTGTCGATCTCGCGGAGGGGTTCGTCATTGCGACGCGTCAGCGGGTGGCCAGCGCGGGTCTCGCCTACCGTGTCACCGTCGCGCAAGCGGACCTGTCGTCGTACGAGATACCGGGGGGAGCGAGCATCATCATGGCCGGCGCGGTCGTGCAGTACCTCGACGACGCCGATGTCCACTCTCTGCTCGCCCGCGTCCGCGCCGCACTCGCGCCCGGCGGCGTGTTCTACCTGCGTACGACCGTGTCGCGAAGCGACCACCCCGTCAGCCGCCGCGACACCGACTTCGAGGGCAACTACCGTCCCATCGCCTGGTACCTGAATGCGCTCGCGGCCGCTGGCCTGATGGTTGGCCGCCACGCGACGGCGATGCGGTTCGTTCCGGCCGAGCTCAACCGGCGCTGGCTGGTCGGTTGGCTGGTCGCCCCGTTCTGGTACCTCGTGCGCTCGGCGAAACACAGATGTCTGCGCATTCGTCAGCACGGCCGGTGAGATGCGGTGAATTGTTGACGCCCCTGCTCGCAGGACCGTGCGATCCCGGCGCAAAACAGACGTTTGCGCATTCCTCCGTGCAGTCCGGTGACGATGCGGTGAATTGTTGACTATGAAGCCCGTAAGTGTTTGATTCCGTGCCCGGTGCAGTCGTTGCAGGCTTCGGGAACCAAGATGTCTGTGTCGCACGCGATCGTCATTGCCACACGCTTCGCGCTCGAGGCCGGCAACACGCTGTCGCAGTCTGCAGTCGCGTCGATCCGCGTGACGCTCGAGCGGCTCGCCGCGGTCGGCGTCCGCAAGGTCGCGGTGGTCGATGGTCGCCATGCCGTCGCGTTGCGCGACCAGCTCGCATTGCACGAGCTGCCGGAGCTCCAGGTCGAAGTCCTCGCGAACCTCAGCTGGAAGGCGCTCAGCGGCTCGGCCGTCCTGATCGCACGCAAGTGGATCGAGGACAGCGAGCGCTGCATCGTCGTGCGAGGCGATCGTCCACTCGCCCTCGACCAGCTGCGCGCGCTCGTCGAGCTCGGCAGCGCTGCGACCGTCGAGGCTGCCGTTGCGGTTGCTCCTGGAGCTTCCACCGAGCGCGGCGCAGACGCCCGCGTCGCGATCGTTCGCGAAGACGACACCGGCTGCGTCCGCGTCGATGACATCGGCGAGGACCTCGAAACCGACACCGTGTTCACCGGTCACGCGGTCGTCACGCCGGCGATCCTCGCCCACCTCGCTTCCATCTCGAACCCGACCCTCGAGCAAGGCCTGCTCGCGATCGCGCGCACCAGCCGCGTGCTCGCGCTGACCACAGAGTGGGCGTGGGCCGCGCACAACCGGATCGACATCACGGACAAGGTCCACGCGCTCCTCGAGACCAAGCGCCACACGCACTACACGCTGCTCAACCCGGGTCCGGTCAACACGACCGCTACGGTCAAGAGCGCGATGGTCCACCACGACGTCTGCCACCGCGACTCGATCTTCAGCGAGCTGATGGTGTCACTCACTGGCAAGCTGCGCCGCATCTTCCGCGCGTCGCCGCAGCACACGGTGGTGGCGATCACCGGTAGCGGCACGTCGGCGATGGAAGCGGCGCTCGCCTCGACGGTGCCGCCCGACAAGAAGGTCCTGATCGTCGACAACGGCGCCTTCGGTGCGCGCCTCGTCGAGGTCGCGTCGGTTCACGAGATGGACATCGTCCACCTGCGCTACGAGTGGGGCGAGGTCGTCGTCGCCGCGGACGTCGAGCGCGCCCTCGAGCAGTACCCGGACATCGCGGTCGTCGCGATGATCCACCACGAGACCTCGGTCGGCCTGCTCAACCCGGTGCGCCAGATCGGCGCGATCTGCCGCCGCTTCGATGCACTGCTGGTTGTCGACGCGGTGTCCTCGCTCGGCGCCGAAGACCTCGATGTCGTCCGCGACAACATCGACATCTGCTACGCGAGCTCGAACAAGTGCCTGCACGCGGTGAGCGGCGCGGCCTTCGTGTGCATCGCTCCACACGTGTGGCCCCGGATCGAGCACCTGCAGCCGCGCGCCTACTACCTCGATCTTCGCCGCTACCGCCGCTACATGGACGAGCTGGCGCAGACGCCGTTCACGCCGGCCGTGTCGACCTACTTCGCGCTCGACGCCGCATGCGAAGAGTTCCTGGCCGACGGCCACGCCGCGCGGTTCGAGATGTATCGCGATCGCAATCGCCGCCTGCGTGACGGCCTCACCGCGCTCGGCATGCCGTCGTTCACGCGCACCGGCGCCGAGTCGAGCGTCATCGTCACCGCGCAGCTACCCGATGGCGTGAAGTTCGAGGCGCTGTACGACGCGGTCAAGGCACGCGGCATCGTGCTGTACGGCTGCAAGGGCGTGCTCGCCGATCGCTACATGCAGATCGCGAACATGGGCCACCTCGAGGATGACGCCATCGAGCGTCTGCTCGAAGTCCTCGGCGAGGAGATCAGCCGGATCCGTGGTGACGCCCCGACGGTCGAGCCGCGCACGACGACCGCCGAGCGCCACGCGGGCTAGCTTCCACTTGCACTGCGGGAGTCGTTGGGGCAGGTTCTGCGCCAATGCCTCTCCAGAAAGCGGTCAACGTCCGTCCAGCCGAAGGCAAGCTCGGCATTCTCCTGCCCGGCATGGGCGCGGTCGCGACGACCTTCATCGCGGGCGTCCAGGCGATCCGCCGTGGCATCGGCAAGCCGATCGGCTCGCTCACGCAGATGGGTCGCATCCGTCTCGGCAAGCGCACCGACAACAACTCGCCGACGATCCAGGAGTACGTCTCGCTCGCCAAGCTCGATGACATCGTGTTCGGCGGCTGGGACATCTTCGAGGACAACGCGTACCAGGCCGCGGTTCGCGCCGGCGTGCTCGACTCCAAGCTCCTCGACCAGCTCAAGCCCGAGCTCGAGGCCATCAAGCCGATGACCGCGGTGTTCGAGCAGGCCTACGTCAAGAAGCTCAACGGTCCCAACGTCAAGAAGGGCACCAGCAAGCTCGACCTCGCCAACCAGGTGATGGCCGACATCAAGAGCTTCAAGGAGACCAACGGTTGTGATCGGCTCGTCGCGGTGTGGTGCGGATCGACCGAGGTCTACCGTATGCCCGGCGATGTTCACTCGTCGCTCGCGAAGTTCGAAGCCGGCCTCGCGGCCTCTGCCGAGGACATCGCGCCGTCGCAGATCTACGCCTACGCATGCCTCAAGATGGGCGTCCCGTACGCCAACGGCGCGCCGAACCTGTCGGTCGATACGCCCGCGCTGCTCGAGCTCGCGCGCAAGCAGGGCATGCCGGTCACCGGCAAGGACTTCAAGACCGGCCAGACCCTGATGAAGACG
>JBBQFU010000347.1:0-8251 GCA_038322185.1 Haliangiales bacterium | reverse complement strand
CCACGCACCAAGGCTCAAGCCCGCGGTCCGTGCCGCCTTCACGCACGCGCGCGCGTCCCGCGCGTCCACGATCTTTCGCATCGCCCGTGATCGTGGACGAGCCCGGGACCTGCGTCATCCCGCCGTCGTTGATGGGTCACGATGCACCGAGCAGCGTCACGGCGAGAGACGCCGGTACGCGCAGGCGCAGCGGCGGTTTCGAGGTGTTCGAATCATCGGGTCGCGAGCGAGTCATGATCGGTGTTTTGCACGCGTCGACACGGCTCGCATCTGTGCATACCGACTGCTCGCCGCGCGCCTTCGACGCGTGTCACGGAAGCGCGGAACCCGCTGGCGAGCGGACGACTTCGCGTGACCGTTCGTCGTCGGTGGATGATGCCGATGTCGTCGTTCGCCAACGAAGGCGTTCACCGCCGGCACGCCGTGCGCCCTGGCACCTTGTTCTCGATGCTGCCCAGAGTTTCTTGGAGCGGCGTCCTCGAGCCGTCGGCCCAAAGTCGGAACCGGCAGCCGTCAGCCGGTGTCTCGTCCCCATGCAGGGTCCCGTGCATCGCCTCTGGATCATTCCGGCGATTGCCCTGGGCGCGTGGGCCGGACGCCTGTGGCATCAGTACGTGACCGACGTTGGCTGCACGCTCTTATGGGGCCCGCGAAGCACGCTCGCGGGCGCCAGCACGATCGCGGTGGCCGTCGGCGTTCTCGGCATCATCGCGCTCGTGGTCCGCCCGCGTCAGAGTCGTCACTCGCGACGGCGCGCATCGCGCATCGGACCCAGACGATTGCCGGTGCATCGCTGACGGTCACCGCGATCATCGCATCACTCGCGATCTCCGAGCGGATGGTGCCGCGCGGTGCATGCCCGGTCCCAGCGGCGAGCGCGGACGAGCTGCCACCCGAGGAGTGGGACGACCCCGGGCCGGCCACCCCGCACGAGTCGCACTTTCGTCTGATGTCCGTGCGGTGACCTAGATCCGGCGAAACGAGTCCTGGACCGCGCCGAGCTCCTCGAGGAGCAGCTGCCGGTCGACCAGCGCCGCTGCATCGGAGCCGATGCGCCACATCGTGCCGTCGCCGGCGAGCCACCAGCGCTGCACCGCGTGGCGCACGAGACCTTCACGCTCGTAGGTCACGTACTGCTGGATCTGCATGCAGACACCGTAGTCGTCGATCGCGGCGCTGTGCGACGCGACCGATGAGGCACCGGCCTTCGCCCAGTCCGCCGCGTCCTTGTCGGCATGCTCGATGAGCGCGGCATGCATATCCTTGCCCTTGAGTTTGTGACGGCCCACGCGCCACACATGGATCGTGCGACGCCAGCCATCGACACCTTGGCGCACGATCTCGCCACGCGACGAGCCCGCGATCGGCGGCGCACCGACGAACCGGATCGGCGGCGTGATGGCAGCACCTGGCTCGGACAGCGCGACCTCGGCACCCGGGGTGCGCTGCGGCAGCGTCACGATCTCGAGACTCGCGACGGTGGCGTCGAGCGCGGCACGGACGCGCGAGAGCGGGTGGTCGGGGAAGTATGGGTCGAGCTCGGCGTTGTCGTAGGTGGCTTGCGTTTGCTTGCCGCCATACTTGTTCGCGATCGCGGCCTCGCGCGTGCCGGTGTCACCCGAACGCGCCGAGATGCGAATCTCGATCGTGCCCTTCTCGACCGGAACGAACAGATGGCCGACGACGGTCTCGTCGCCTTGCTCGTAGGCCAGGCGCCGCACGCAGCGGGCGATCCGTCCCTCACCAATCGTACCGAGCTTGGCATCGATGACCGGCGTCCACTCGCCACTCGCGGTTCGCGGCTGCGCATCGGCGGCGCGCGGTTTGCCACGCCAGCGCAGCTCGAACATCGCGCGCGACGACAGATAGAGATCCTCGGCGAGCGCGCCTTCCTCGCCCGCTGCGATCGCGAACTCGATCGGCGACAGCTGCACGCGCCAGGTCAGGCCTGCATCGTCGCGGACCGCGAGCTGCGTATCGGTGTGCTCGCCGATCGCACCATCCGGTGGCTGCCACTGGACACCGCAGCTTCCGAGCTCGAGGGACTTACTGAGCACTCCCGGCGACAGTAGCGCGCCCCGGCCGGCCGCGTACTCCCTGGAGGGTAGCGCCGGGCTAGCCGACCGGCCGCGGCGCCGCAGGGAGCAGCTGCCGCAGGTGCCAGGCCTGGATCTCAGCACGCTGCATCGCATCTCGTCGCGAGCTCGCGACCGCACTGGCGAACAAGGCGAACACCACGAAGATGACGATGTTCGAGCCGACGAGGAGCAGGGCCGTGTGTATGCCACCGATCGCCATCACGTGCGATGTGAGCACGACCGAGCGACCGACGACTGCCCAGGTCGGCTCGAGCACTCCGACCTGCTCGAGGATCACGGGCGTCAGCCAGCTCACGACCAGGAACGCGATCACGGCCCACTTGCGATCGATGAGCTGCGGATACGAGGTCAGCGACAGCGCCATGATGCAGGTCACCGCCGGGACCACGATCATCGAGCCGAGACTTCGCGAGAGAAGGGAGACCAACAGGCCGTTGCTGAAGGCCACGATCAACATCTGGTTCACACTCGCCGGCCGCTGCGTGATGCGCCACACGATGCTCGCGTGCACCGCCAGGAACACGACGATGCCGATCACGAACGGCAGATTCATCACGCCATTGGTCGCCGCGATCGCCAGGTAGAGCAGCACGACGACGAACGACCCCATGGCGGCACGCCCCTGCCGCCGCTGCATGGTGACCTCGCCCGCACGGAGCTCGCTGCGCAGCTGCTCGGGAAAGTCGCCTGTGGGCTCGAAGGTCAGTTGCGTGACGAGCGCACCGGCATCGACGGACTGCGGATCGAGAGCGAGCGCGCGACCGGCTGCCTGCATCGCCTCCGCGCGCCGGCTGAGATCCCCACTCGCGATCGCTTCGCGCGCACGCACGACGTAGGCGTTGGCAAGGTCGCGGCGTCGCTCGAAGTCGCGATCACCGTCGAGATAACCCTCGAGGCGCTCCGCGAGCTCCTTCACGCTGGGTCGCGCGGTCGGGCTCGAGGCAAGGCAACGGAACACCAGCTCGTCGAGCTCGGGCGGCACGTTCGCCTGCGGCTTGCGCTGAGTTGGCCGCTCCTCGACACCCTTGAGCGTGCTCGCGATCGCGCCACGCCCCCGCGGGTGCAGCGTCTCGAGTGCGAGCAGCTCGAACAGGATCGATCCGAGCGCATAGACATCGGCCGTCGCGCCCACTTTGCTCGCGTCCTCGATCTGTTCGGGCGCCATGTAGCCGGGCGTGCCGAGCATCGCGCCGGCCTGGGTCATGCCGTCGAGGCTCTCGACGTCGTCGCCGATCTCGTTACCCAGATCACGCTCACCCTCGACGCGGGCGAGGCCCCAGTCGAGCACGTAGACCTCACCGAAATCGCCGACCATGATGTTCGACGGCTTGAGGTCGCGATGCACGACCCCACGCGAGTGCGCGAACTCGATCGCACTGCACGCCTCGGCAAAGATGCGCAGCAGGCGCTGCCGGGGTAGCGGCGTGGGAGACGCGAGCAGCTGCGCGAACGTGGTGCCCGTGAGCCGCTTCATCGTGAAGTACGGCTGGCCGGTCGCGTCACGGCCGATCTGATGCACCGGCAGGATCGCAGGGTGCTCGAGCCGCGCCTGGATCCGCGCCTCGCGCAAGAACCGAGCAACGTCGTCCTCGGAGCCATCCTTGCGCAGCTGCTTGATCGCGACGTCGCGACCGATCGCCTGGTCGCGCGCGAGCACGACATCGCCCATGCCGCCGCGCCCGAGCAGCTCGCGCATCTCGTAGTGGGGCACGCTGAGACGCGCCGCCGGCTGTGGCGGAGCCGCGGGTGTTCCGATGCCGAGCCCGCCGAGGGTGCCGCCGCACTGCGTTTCAGCCAGCGTATCGGACGCGCCGGTCGCCCCGTCGGACACGGCGAGCGTGGCAGAAAGGGCAGGGTCGTCCTCGCGCGGCATCCGGGGATCGTAATCGACCCTCGGTGCCCGCGGAACTTCCTGGCCGGCTCAGGACGTGTACAGCCAGACGCGGAGCAGCGACAGCAGCTGGTCGGCGTCGACCGGCTTGGTGATGTAGTCGCTCGCGCCGGCCTCGAGGCACTTCTCGCGATCGCCCTTCATCGCCTTGGCAGTCAGCGCGATGACCGGCAGCTCCTTCCACTCCTTGCGCTCACGGATGAGGCGCAGAGCTTCGTAGCCATCCATCTCCGGCATCATGATGTCCATGAGCACCACATCGATGTCGGTGTTCTCCTCGAGCTTGGCGAGCGCGCGCTTACCATTCTCGGCGTAGATCACGTTCATCTTGTGGCTCTCGAGGAGCGACGTCAGCGCGAAGATGTTGCGCAGATCGTCGTCGACGACGAGGACCTTACGCTCGGCCAGCTGCGGGTCGTTCTTGGCGAGCCGGCGCAGCACGCGCTGCTTGCGCTCGGGGAGGTTGGCCTCCACGCGGTGCAGGAACAGCGCGGTCTCGTCGAGCAGCCGCTCCATCGTGGTCACGTCCTTGACGATCACGGTCTGCGCGAGGCCGTGCAGCCGCTGCTTGTCCTCGGGGGTCAGCTCGCGACCGGTGTAGACGATCACCGGCAGCCGGCGATGCTGCGGGTCGGCCTTGATCCGCTCGATCAGCTCGAAGCCCGACATGCCTGGCAGGCGCAGGTCGAGGACGACGCAGTCGTACGGCTTCTCGTTGAGCGACTCCAGCGCGATCTCGCCCGAGGCGACCGTGGTCGTCTCGACGTCGCCGTCACCGATCAGCTCGGTGATGGCCTGGCTCTGGACCGGGTCATCCTCGACGACCAGCAGCAGCTTGACGCGCTTCTCGACGAACTCGCGGACCTTGTCGAGACCCGCCTTGAGGTCGTCGTGCGTGACCGGCTTCTGGAGGAAGCCGTGCGCGCCGTTCTGCAGGCCGCGCTTCTCCTCGTCCATGCCCGACACGATGTGCACCGGGATGTGACGAGTCGCCGCGTCGTGCTTGAGGCGATCCAGCAGCACCCAACCATCGAGGTCGGGGAGCCGCAGGTCGAGCGTGATCGCGTCGGGCTTGATCGACCGCGCGAGCTCGAGTGCCTGGTGACCGCTCATCGCGACCACACCCTTGAAGCCGGACGCACGCGCCATCTCGAGCATGGTCATCGCGAACGTCAGGTCGTCTTCTACAATCAGCAGCACGCGGTCACCTGGCTCGAGGTGCTCGTAGTCATCCGGGATCGCACGGGTGAGCGTGCTGGACGCGAGCGGTGTCTCCTCGGCCTGCGCGTTGCGCTCGGCGCGCTCGTTGCGGTCCGAGGCCGTCAGGTCGATCACCTGGGGCAGCTGGGCAGCGCCCGAGCCCTGCGGCGAGTGCATCATGGCGGCGGTCTGAGCGGCACGCTGCTGACGCGGGTCGCGCTGCTTGTACACGGTGGGCAAGTAGAGCGTGAACGTGGAGCCCTGATTTGGGACGGAGTCGACGCGCAGGTCACCACCGAGCAGACCGGCAATCTCGCGAGAGATTGCGAGGCCGAGGCCGGTACCACCGTACTTGCGGCTCGTCGAACCATCCGCTTGCTGGAACGCCTCGAAGATCAGGCGCTGCTTGTCCTGCGGAATACCGATACCGGTATCCGCGACCGAGAACGCGATGACATCGCCGCTCGACCGGGTCATGCGCAGCTTGACGCGCCCACGCTCGGTGAACTTGATCGCGTTGCTCAACAAATTCCTGAGCACCTGCCGCAGACGCATGTCGTCGGTCTCGATGAGGTTCGGCAGCGTGTCGTCGATCTCGACCGAGAACTGCAGACCCTTCTCCTCGGCGACCTGGCGGAACGTCTGATCGACGTAATCGCGGAGGTTGCCGAAGCGAACCTGGCCGATCTCGACCGCCATCGTTCCAGACTCGATCTTCGCGAGATCGAGAATCTCGTTGATGAGGGTCATCAGATCCGTACCTGCCTGACGAATCGTCTCGGCGTACCGGATCTGCTTGTCGGTGAGGTTCTGCTCGGCGTTGTCGGCGAGCTGACTCGACAGGATCAGCAGCGAGTTCAGCGGCGTGCGCAGCTCGTGCGACATGTTCGCGAGGAACTGGCTCTTGTACTTCGAGGTGAGGGCGAGCTGCTCCGCCTTCTCTTCGAGCTCCTGACGAGCGTGCTCGACCTGGCGGTTCTTCTTCTCGACCTCGGCCTTTTGCTCGGTCAGCTGATGCGCCTTCTCCTCGAGCTCCTCGTTGGTCTGCTGCAGCTCGTCCTGCTGGCTACGCAGCTCCTCGGTGAGGCTCTGCGACTGACGCAGCAGCTCGTCGGTGCGCATCGTCGCTTCGATCGTCGCGATCACGATGCCGAGTGACTCGAGCATCTGGTCGAGGAACGCGAGCTGGATGCCACTGAACCGCTCGAACGACGCGAGCTCGATGACGCCCTTGACCTCGCCCTCGAACAGAATCGGGACGACAACGATCGCGTGCGGCGCGGCTTCGCCGAGTGCGCTCGAGATGTTGATGTAGTCGGCCGGAACCTTCGAGAGCACGATCCGCTTCGCCTCGAGCGCCGCCTGACCGACGAGTCCCTGGCCAAAGCGCCAGAGGTTCGCGATGTTCTTGCGCTCCTGATACGCGTAGCTCGCGAACAGACGAAGCATCTGGCCCTCGTCGTCGTTCTCCGTCATGTAGAACGCGCCATGGTGGGCGTTCACGAGCGGAGCGAGCTCGTTGAGGATCTGCCGCGCAACCGTGAGCAGATCGCGCTGACCCTGGAGCATACGGGTGAACCGCGCGACGTTCGTCTTGAGCCAGTCCTGCTCCTGGTTGACCTTCGTGGTCTCCGCGAGCGTACGGATCATCTGGTTGACGGTGTCCTTGAGCTGGGCAATCTCGCCACGCGCTTCGACGGTGATCGACCGGGTCAAGTCACCTTGCGTCACGGCAGTCGCCACGTCGCGAATCGCGCGGACCTGGTTGGTCAGGTTACCGGCGAGCTCGTTGACGTTGTTCGTCAGGTCGCGCCACACGCCAGCGGCGCCGGGCACGTCAGCCTGACCGCCGAGGCGACCGTCGACACCGACGTCACGGGCAACACCCGTGACCTGCTCGGCGAACGTCGACAGCGTGTCGATCATGTTGTTGATCGTGTCGACCAGCGTCGCGATCTCACCGCGAGCGGCGAGGTTCAGCTTGCGATCGAGGTCACCATTGGCGACCGCGGTCACGACCGTCGCGATACCGCGCACCTGCTCGGTGAGGTTACGCGCCATGACGTTCACGTTGTCCGTCAGCTCGCGCCACGTACCTGACACGCCACGCACCTCGGCCTGACCACCGAGGACACCCTCGAGACCGACCTCGCGCGCGACACGCGTCACCTCAGAGGCGAACGAGCCCAGCTGATCGACCATCGTGTTGATGGTGTTCTTGAGCTGGAGCAGCTCGCCGCGAACCTCGACGGTGATCTTCCGGGTGAGGTCGCCGTTGGCAACAGCCGTCGTCACGTCGGCGATGTCGCGAACCTGGTTGGTCAGGTTCGACGCCATCTGGTTCACGTTATCGGTGAGCTCCTTCCACGTGCCGGCAACACCGCGAACGGCTGCCTGACCACCGAGCTTGCCTTCGACACCGACGTCACGCGCGACTCGCGTCACCTCGTCGGCGAACGAGCTCAGCGTGTCGACCATCGTGTTGATGACGTTCTTGAGATCGAGCAGCTCGCCGCGAACCTCGACGGAGATCTTGCGAGTCATGTCGCCGCGAGCGATGGCGGTCGCGACGGCCGAGATGTCACGCACCTGGTTGGTCAGGTTCGAGGCCATCTGGTTGACGTTGTCGGTCAGCTCCTTCCACGTACCGCGGACGCCTTCGACCGAGGCCTGGCCACCGAGCTTTCCTTCGGTGCCGACCTCGCGAGCGACGCGCGACACCTGATCGGCGAATGCCGACAGCTGATCGACCATCGTGTTGACCGTGTTCTTCAGCTCGAGAATTTCGCCCTTCGCTTCGACAACGATCTTCTGCTGGAGGTCACCGGCGGCAATGGCCGTCGCGACCTTCGCGATGTTTCGCACCTGGTCGGTCAGGTTCGCGGCCATCGAGTTCACGGCGTCGGTCAGGTTGCGCCACGTACCGAGAACACCGCGGACGTCGGCCTGGCCGCCGAGGCGGCCTTCGATACCGACGTCACGTGCGAGGCGGGTCACCTGGTCGGCGAAGCTCGAGAGCTGATCGACCATGATGTTGACGGTGTTCTTGAGCTCGAGGATC
>JBBQFU010000346.1:0-8297 GCA_038322185.1 Haliangiales bacterium | reverse complement strand
CACCCACCATCGAGTCGTTGTCGCAAACGGCGCCGGTGTTTGCCACGGCGGAGATCACGATGCCTGCGACCAGCCCAGCACCCACGGCGTACTTTGCGTACGTGCGATGGCGAGCGTTGTTCGGGAAGCAGCCGAGCAGCGAGATGGACACAGCTAGAGCGACCGCGGCCTTCATGATTGCTCGCAGTTGTACCGCAAGTGTCGGGCGCTCTTCACGGGTTTGGTGCGCTTCCTCGGTGCGACGGTATGCGGCGACGGTGCGACCGCCCGTGCGTCGTCGGGGCGGCAGGAGCTCAGCGCGGGAGCAGCGCCGACCCGATGATCCCGCGGTCGGACTTCTGGGCGAACGCCACGGCACCGAGGCCCTGCCAGCTCCCGTCGAGCTGGATGGTGCGCTTCTCGGTCTTGCCAGGCGCAGCGACGAGGACGAGCTTGCGAACGACGCGATCGGCCGCGAGAGTTTCGCCCGCATTTTCGCCGCGCGGGATCTTGGTCTTGGTGCCGTCCTGCCAGATCGCGACGTAGATGCTGGCGCCGGCGGGTGCGGTCGCCTCGACGGTGAGCGCGGACTTGGTCCAGGTGCCCGTTGCGGTGATGCGCTGCTGGCGCGGGGCCGTGGCGATCGCCTGGGTGATGCGCAGGTAGTGCGAGCCGACCATGCCGGTACGGCCGCCGATCACGAGCTCGGGCGTGTAGACACGGTTGTCACCCAGGGCTTCAGCGTACTCGCGCTGTCGCTCGGTCCATGCGGCCGAGGCGTATGGATCGGGCCAGCCGAGGTCGTCCCAGTAATCGACGTGGAACGAGAGCGGCGCGAGCTTGCGACCGTCGAGCTGCCCGGCGCGCGAGAGCTTGTCGAGGATGGCGTCGGCGGGCGGACACGAGCTGCAGCCTTGCGAGGTGAACAGCTCGATCACGAGCGGCGCATCGTCGGTCTTGGCCCGGCTGTCGCCGGCGGCGGTCGCACAGCCAAACAACAGCAGCGGTAGGAGGGCGCGCATGGGTGATCTACGTCCGCGGCGGCCCGCGGTTACGGTCACGGTTTGCGAAGCGCGCGGACGATCTCTTCGCGGACCAGCTGCGCGAGATCGTGCGGTTTGCCGCCACTGGGCGGGACCGTGGGAACGGGCGAGTGCGGGGCCGGGGCGCAGGCCACGACCGGCTTGAGGTCGGCCGGATCTTGCGGCGGACCAGGGAGCGAGCGGCCGAGCAGCTTGGCTGCGGTCTCGAGCGCGCGGTCAGCGGCCCGACCGATGCCGGCCTTCGAGCGCGCGGTGAGTAGTGGCTGCAGCGCGGAGTCGGGCAGGGCCTCGACACCACCGATCGGCGCGGCCGCGATCGCGATCTTGGCGAGGTGCTCGACGAGCTCGAGACGCAGCAGCGCGGTCTCGCAGTCCTTGCCCCACGCGATCACACCGTGATTACCGAGGATGACTGCATCGACGAGCTCGCACCAAGGCGCGAGCGCTTGCTTGGCCGGATCGCCGGGCTGCGCGTACGGAAGCTTCGGGATGATGGGACCGAGCGAGACGAGCGCCTCGGCGATGAACGGACGCTCGATCGGATTCTGGCGACTCGCACCAATCGCGGTCGCGTAGGGCGGGTGCGCGTGAACGACGGCGCCGATATCGGGCCGGCGCTCGTAGATCACGAGGTGCAGGCCAAGCTCGCCGAACGCTTTGCCCGAACCGTACACGGCGCCTTTACCGTCGACCTCGATCAGATCCTTTTCGGCGACGAGGCGCTTCGAGGTCGCGGTCGGCGTGGCGATGTAGCGGTTGCCATCGCGCGCGCTGACGTTGCCGTCGTGATTCGCGCACCAGCCGACCTGGTGTAGATAGCGCGAGGTCTCGGCGACCTGCACGCGCAGCTGCCTCACGAGGTCTCCACGGCATCGACGATGCCGACGATCATCGAGCGGATGGGAACGATGTCGCCCATCTTGAGGATCTGGCGAACGCCGGTGCCCTCGGTCATCACGATGACCTGGTCGCCGATACCGGCCTGCACGTTATCGATCGCCACGAAGCTGTGGCCGATGTCCTTGCCGTCGGTGTCGATGGGCTGGACCACGAACAGCGTGCGTCCGGAATAGGCCGGGTGCTTGGCGGCGGCCCACATCGGGCCGACCACGCGACAGCACCTCATGGCTGCCTCGGAGGCGTGTCGATACCGTCGACGATACCGACGATCGCCGCATCGACCGGGACGAACCACGGATCGCAGGCGAGCGCGGCTTCACGCGAACCGACGAGGTAGACGAGATCACCGACACCGGCCTGCACCGTGTCGATCGCTGCCTGGATGTCACCGAGCGGCTTGCTGTTCTCGTCGACCGGCTGGACGAGCAGGATCTTCTTGCCCTCGAGGCCGCTCGCCTTGCGTTCGGCGACGACGGTTCCGGTGACGATGCCCAGATACATCGGCCGCGACTATAGACCCAAGTCGCGTAAACTGCTCGCCCGGTGAGCGAAACCACGGAAGTTCCACCCCTCCAGATGGCGCTCCTGGTCGGCAACCTCGACGAGGCCGCCGCGCTCGTCGCCGCAGGCTGTGGAAGCAGGGCGAGACCACGGCCTTGCTTTCCGCTGGCACCACCGCCAATGACCTCGCCGAGCGGTGCATCGAGAAGTTGCTCGAGCTCGGCGCGCGCCTCGACGTAAGAACGTCAACGGGCTCGACGGCAGCCAACCTCGCCGAGGCCGCCGGCTGTTCCGTGCGTCCTGCATCTCGAAAGGTGATCGTCCGGCAAACCCCGACGCGGTACTCTCATGATGAGGTGCGTTGGCTGCTCGTCCTTAGCTTCTGCGCGTGCGGGCGGATCGGGTTTACCCCGGCGCCGGGCACAACGGGGAATGATGACGGCCGTGGCAGCGAAGATGGCGGTGCGAACGTCGATGGCTTCGTGCGAGGCGATGTCCTGTTCACGAACAACGTCGCGTTCGTGAGCCCGTCGACCGTTGTGCTCGGCACGATCGGCGGGCTCGGGCCGGCCGATCTGACCTGTCAGGACGCAGCGAGTGCGGCGGGATTTCCAGGAAACTACGTGGCGTGGCTCTCGACAAGCACGACGAACGCGATCGACCGCATTGCCGGATCGCGCGGATGGGTCCGCACGGACGGCATGCCGTTTGTCGACTCGACAGCAGACCTCAGCACCGGACGGCTGCTCTACCCGCTTTTGCTCGATGCGCAGGGCATCGACGCCTCGACGGCTATATTCACCGGCACGCTGCCCGACGGCACCGCCGATCCGTTCACGTGTGGCAATCTGATCTCGACGAGCGATCTCATCGCGTACGGCGTATCGAACATGACGTCGGGCGAATGGACGCGCATCAACGCCTCGTTCATGTCGTGCGATCAGATGGTGCGGATCTACTGCTTCGGAGTCGGGGGCAGCACGCCGATCACCATCTCCCCGGTTCCAATGCGCAGGGCCTTCTTGTCGGCGCCGTGGGGGCCCGGGGCCGGCATCGCGGGCGCGGACGGGCAGTGCCAGCAGGATGCACTCGCCGCCGGGCTTGCCGCTGCGACGAGCTTCCGCGCGTTGCTTGCGACGAGCACGGCGAGTGCTGCGTCACGGTTGAGCGATGGGCTCACATGGGCACGGCTCGATGGGCTTGCGCTCGCGCCGACCGCTGTCGATGTTCTCGCCGGTAACTGGCAAGTGCCGCTCGCGCTCGACGCGACTGGTGCGCACATGACGGATATTGGGCCGGCGTGGGTCGGCGCAACCACGTTCGGTGCCGTCGGCGCGACGACGTGCACGAACTGGAGCGTGTCGAACAACGGCGCCATGGGCGACGGCCTTGGCTACAACATCGTTCCGCCGACCTCGCAGGCGTTGACGTCGACCTGCGGAACCGCGCGGCGGCTGTTCTGTCTGGAGCAGTAAGCCTCACACGCGAATCGCGGCGCCGCGGGATGTTCGAAGCTCCTGGTGTCGTTCAAGCCGATTCCGGCGGTGGCTTCACGTTCGCGTTGGCGAAGCGGCGGAGCCAGAGTAGGTTTCGTAAGGAAACTCCACCACGAAGCTGGCGAGCCAGAGCAGCCGCGCGGTAGCAGCGGGTGTCGTAACCCGCGGGGCGACACGGCTGCAGATCGCTGCCGTTGCAATCCTCGTCGAGACCGTTAGTGGTTCTTGCGGCCGACGACTGGACCTCGGATCGCTTCACGGATGGTCGCGGTCTCTCTACCTGGCGTCATCGAGCGCATCGTCGAAGTGCTCGCGCCGGAAGAGGTGTGGCTGTTCGGAAGTCGTGCGCGAGAGACGCATGGGCCCGAAATCGATCAGTCCGTCGCGTACCCGCGAAACGCCGCAGTGACTGCTGCGTAGTTCCCGCTGCCCGGCGCGTTCAGGTGCGCACCGTACGAGCCAGGCGCATCGACGATTGCGTAGGCCGCGCCGTCACCGTTGATCGCGGGCAGGAGCGAGAACGGATTTCCCGCAACAACCTCGGTGACGTTCCCGTTGACCATGATCAACGACACCACCACGGCAGGCCCGGTAACCGCGACCACGGGCGCGGCCGGCATGCCCCCTACCGGCGGCACATCGTCAATCTGTCCGACGGCCTCGAGCGGCACCACTTGTTCCATGTTCGCGAGCTCGAGCGCCCACGCGACGCGGGACGTCACGCCTGCCGACGCGATCGTCACAGACGTGGCACCTGGGCGCGAGCCCGCCGCATACCAGATCTCGACGGCCCCTTCGTCACCGTTCCAGCGAGCGCGAGCGCCCGCGGAGACATAGTCGTTCTGCACGTCGTCGGTAATCGAGGCGACAGTCTCGGCGGTCGCGCCGATGTTGAAGTTCAGCGTCGCGATCACGATCAGCCCGCCAGCCCGGGTCGGTGCGAGGCCGACCGTGGCGTCGCTCGTGCTCAAAGCTGATCCGGTGCTTACTTGGACGAGCTCGGGCCTCGTGCCAGCGCCGTCGACGGCGCCAACGACGTCACCGTCGACCGGCAAGGGATCCAGGCCCGTCGGGCGCGAACCCGACACGTCCGCAGGCTGCGAGCAGCAGCAGTCCAGCCCGCATCACACCTTATTGTACCGCTGATCGTGTGCGAGGATCAGCCCGCGAGCCGCGCCAACATCTCGTCGATTGCCCGGACGCTCTCGCGGACACCTCCTCCTCGGCGAACACCGCCCGAGTGTGGCGCGCGAGCGCCAGGGCGCGACCGGGATTGCGGTTGCCCAGCTCAGGCACCGGGCACGTTCCACACGCGGTAGAAGGTCACCAGCGTCTGCTTCGCGAGCTTGCCTTCGCGCAGCATGCGCCTCGCAACACTCCTGCCGCCGCGGCGCGGACACACCACCCGATTCCACGGAATCTTCGCTTCTGCACATCGACTTCGCGCTCGAGTCGTACCCACCGCGGGAGCGCATCGCGCTGCATCAACTGTATCCGCTAGCCGCGCACGCCTGCCTGTTCGGAGGCGGCTATGGCGCGCAGGTCTCGCGGACATTGGCCCGCTACGTGTAGGCTCGACGCATGTGGCGTGTACTCGTCGTAGGGGTGATCGGGTTCGGGTGCGTCGAGACCAGCGTGCTTCTCTGCGACAACGGCAAGACCTGTCCCGAGGACCATCTGTGCGACACCGCGCACGGCATCGACGGCGGCTGTATCACGCAGGGGCAGCTCGATGTCTGCAGCGGCGCTGCCGATGGCACCGCATGCACCGCCGCGCTCGTCGACGAGGGCTTCTGCGATCTCGGCGTGTGCCTCGCCTCGCGGTGTGGCGATGGCTACCGCGCGGCAGAGGAGATCTGCGACGGCACCAAGTTCGCCACGATCTCCACGTGCGGTCAGGTCGCGTACTACAACATCGGCGAGCCGCTGAAGTGCAGCGCCACGTGTGAGCTCGACACGTCGAGTTGCATGGGCACGTGCGGAGACAACCAGATCAACGGTCCGGAGATCTGCGACGGCTTGCAGGCACCGAACAAGAGCTGCGTCGACTTCGGCTACGGTGCTGGTCAGATCGGCTGCGCGGTGACGTGTGGTCCCGAGCTCGGCCGCTGCATTCCGTTCGGGTGGACCGAGATCGCGATGCCCTCGATCGTGCTGCACATGCACGGTACGTCCGCGTCGAACATCTGGGTCGTCGGCAGCGACAAGATGATCCAGCGCTACAACGGCACGAGCTGGTCGGCGCTTGACGTCAGCACCTGCGCGACCCGTGGGTTGTCGCGCGTGTTCGTGCTGAGCGCGACCGACGCATTTGTCGTCGACGGCGATGCCATCCTCCGCATCACGGCGGCCGGCTGCACGCGCCACGCGGTCAACGGCGAGATCCAGTTCAACGCGCTGTGGGCGACCTCGATCGATGATGCGTATGTTGGGACTGCGACGGGTCTCTACCGCTTCGCCGGCACGAGCTGGTCTCTCGTGTTCAACGGGGCGTCCGTCAACGCGATCTGGGGCACCAGCTCATCGAATATCTGGTTGGCCGACGGCACCACCAACCAGCTGCGCCACTACACCGGCGGCAACTGGAACACGATCGAGGTCGTGCCCGACACGACCATCGTCACGGCGCTATGGGGCACCGCGGCAGGCGACTTCTACGCCAGCGGTGCGGGCGATACGGTCCCGGGCCATCCGATCGTCAAGCACTACGTCAACGGCACGTGGACGACGGTCCTGAAGGAGCTGCGCATCCTCGGGGTCACCGGTGCGGGCTCGACGGCGTCGCTCGGCGCGACGCTCGGTGCGCGATCGTACGTGCTCGCGCGCGCCAACAATGACCGCCTCTATCTGCTCGCGTCCGATGGGACCGGCTGGGCCAACATGGAGGCTCCGCTCCCCATCATCGGCGGCACTCCGTATCTCGCCGACAACGGGCAGCTCTACCTCGCGCCGCAGCAGGACCGTCGCATCTACGTGTTCACCGGCTCGACGCTCCTCGAGACGCCACTGGTTCCCAATCCCGCCAAAGTCTTCGCGGGCGGTGCTCATACCGCCGCCGTGCTGAACGGAACCGGCGTCCTGTGGCATTGGGACGGCACGACGTGGACGGCGAGGACGCTAGCTACCGACGTCACCAATGCCGTCACCACCCCGGGCGGCGAGGTGCTCTTTGGCAGCTTCACGCAGTGCGGAGTTCGCAGGCTCGAGACCAGCGGCAGCTTGACGTGCCTCTTCGACATCAAGCCCCGGCAGCTCGCAGCCATTTCATCGTCGGATTTCTGGGCGGTCACGGACACGACGTCCGTCACGCACCGGAGCGGCGTCATCAACACGCCGATGACGTTGCCGCTCCCCGGTCCGACCGCGCTCCACGCGGCGACTGCGACACTCGCGTTCGCGGGCTTCTATGTGGGCCCGGGCCAACCCGCGATCGCTCGGTGGACCGGTGGAACCACCTGGACCCTGATGCCGACGCCGATCCACACGATCGACGGCTTCCACGCCGCGTCCGCCACGGATGTCTTCGCGTGGGGCGGGGGCGGCCAGCTGATCCACTACGACGGCACGAGCTGGTCGCTGTGGCCGACCTTGCCGCTGGGGACGAACGTCAATGGGGTGTGGGGGTCGAGCAGCGCGCTGTTCCTCGCGGGCAACGATGGACTGCACTACTACGATGGGCAGCGCTGGACGCCCGTCGAGTCCGGCGATCCGTTCCCCGTACGCAGCGTGAGCGGACACGGCGACTCGATCTACTTCGCGACCCAGAATTCGGTACGCCAGCTGCTTCGCACGCAGCCCTGGTAACTACTTCGTCTGCGCGACCGTGTTGCCGTTGCCGAGGTTCGAGACCTTGGCCTTCGCGCCGGCCACGCCCTTCTACGGATAGGCGAGTCTACACGGATTTCTAGGACCCGGAGGCGGTCGCCGCACTGTGGACACGTGGTGACGTCTGGCCCCCAAACCCTGCGCAGCAGTGCGGCCCAATCAAGCCTACGCGCCAGGGTGATCGTGGTGGTGGGTGCAGTGGTGCTCGGCTCTGCGACCGCGGGGGTGGGTACGACCCGAGAGCGGAGTCGATGTGCAGAAGCGAAGATGCCGTGGAATCGGGTGGTGTGTCCGCGCCGCGGCGGCAGCAGGGTTGCGAGGCGCCGGCACCAGGTGGGGCCGTCGGTGACCCACGAGGTGCGACCGGACGGATCGGGCTTGCGGAACGTGTACTCGACGCGCCCGTCGGTGCGAACCGTCACGCGGTCAGCGGTGATGATGGGCCGCAGGATATAGCGCGCGAGGCGCTCGAGCCCGCGGCGGTCGGAGGCGTCGACCGAGGTGTCGGCGTGGAGCGAGAATCCATCGACGATGGCGGCGCGTCGTCGTGCCA
>JBBQFU010000345.1:0-8326 GCA_038322185.1 Haliangiales bacterium | reverse complement strand
ATTCCCCGACGGCGTCACGCGCACGACCGGCGCGACGTACAGCTTCCTCGAGAACCTCGAGAGCGACGACTTCACGCGCAAGGTGTCCAACCAGATCGCATCGAACACCAGCGGCGGCGGCACCCCGGGCGCGCCGCAAGTCCGCAGCTTCGACTGGCTCGATTTCGACGGCGACGGCGAGCTCGATCTCGCAGTCTTCGGCTCCTCGGTTCGCGTGCACTCCGCGGCCGATGGACTTCGCGACGTGCCCGAGCGCGATCTCGACTGCATTCCGCCGTCGACGCAGAAGGCCTGCTCCGACGATCCCGAGCCGAACCTCGTGGCGTCCGCATTCGCCGGTGGCGCGATCACGACGGTCGACGGCCCATCACTCATCGTCGCCGCGTTCCCCGCGCGCAAGCTCTACCGCGTGCAGCCGGGCAGCCCGCCTGTGGTGATGCCGCTGCCGTTCCCCGGCGACGGCTGCAACTGCCAGGCGACGTGCACGATGTGTCCCGGCATGAACTGCTCGTGCACCTACGACTGTACCTCGTGCGTGACCGTGCTCGCGGTGATCGCGCGCGACCTCGACGGCGACCACAAGCTCGACCTGATCGCGATCGACGCGCGGCTGCGCATCTACACCGCGACCGCAGCCTCGAGCTTCGCGTGGAGCGCGCCGACGGCGATCCCGACGACCTTCACGTCCAACACGTTCTTCACGGCAGCGACGTCGGTGACGGGCGCGCCGCGCTAAGCAGTGCGGCCTTCAAGCCGTGGCGGAGGGCTGACGGCGAACCGTCAACACAGGTGTTTGTCCGGTACTCGGACAAAATGCACACGATGCGCGCAAACAGGGGTCGGACCCCTATTCTGCATTCCGAACAGCGTGGCCGTCGACACGAAGGGCGAGCTCTATTCTGCATTCCGAACAGCGTGGCCGTCGACACGAAGGGCGACCCTCATCCGTCTTTGCAACTAGGTCTTCAGGCCGTGACGGTGGAGCAGGTCGATGAGATGCGAGCGATCCATCTTGGCGGTACGCGCGGCCTGAGACACGTTGCCCTTGGCGTCGGCGAGCAGCCGCTCGAGGTAGTCGTGCTCGAAGTCGCGAACCACGGCGTTGCGTGCGTCCTTGTATGGCAACAGGCCCGCCTGCTGCGACGGGGTACCGGCGAGCGGCGCATCGCTGTAGGCGCCGGGCCCGACGACGATCGCCGCCTCGACCGCATTGCGAAGCTCGCGCACGTTGCCCGGCCACGGGTGTCGCTGCCAGCGCGCGAGGGTCTCTGCGCCAAAGGTTTGCTCGAGGGGGCCGCCGGCACCGAGGTCATTGGCGAAGTGCTCGATGAGCGGCAGGATGTCTTCGCGGCGCTCGCGCAGCGGCGGCAGCCGAAGTACCACGACCGCGAGGCGGTGATAGAGGTCGTGACGGAAGCGGTTGTTGTTGACCTCGGCGCGCAGGTCACGATTGGTGGCCGCGATCACGCGCGCGTTGACGTCGAGATCGCCGCTACCACCGACGCGACGGAACCGCCGGCGCTCGAGCACGCCGAGCAGCGAGACCTGATCGGGGGAAGGAAGCTCGCCGATCTCGTCGAGGAACACGGTGCCCGCACCGGCACGCTCGAATGCACCTGCATGCGTGCGGTCGGCGCCGGTGAAAGCGCCGCGCTCGTGGCCGAACAGCTCGCTCGCGAGCAGCGCCGAGCTCAGCGCACCGCAATCGATCGTGACGAGCGGCTCGCCGGTGCGACCGGACGCGGTGTGGAGCGCCTCGGCGACGCGCTCCTTGCCGGTGCCTGACTCGCCGACGATCAACACGGATGTCGGGGTGCCCGCGATGCGCGCGATGTCGCTGAACAGCCGCAGCATCTGTGGCGAGCGCGCGATCATGCCGGCGTAGACGGTGGATTGGTCGGCGGTCGGCACGGTGCGGCGCACCGCATCGTCGAAGCGAATCGTGGTGCCGCCGAGCGTGACGTGTGTGCCGGGCGGAACCACGGCGCGCTCGAGGCGCACGGCACCGACGTACGTGCCGTTGGTCGAGCCGAGGTCGCTTACCAGGATGCCGCCCGGGTGCGCGCTGGCCTCGAGGTGATAGCGGCTCACCGTGAAGTCGCCGAGCGCGAGCCCGTTGTCCTTCGCGGTGCCCACGGACAGCGTTTCTGACCCCGTTGCCTGCGCCCCGCGATCGGGACCTTCGACGACCGAGACGCTCATGGTCGTGACCACGGCGACTCCACTGCGCTGCTGAAGCTGAGTCTTGATGTCGCTCACTTGAGAGGGCTTTGTCGGGTGTCCCCTACAAGCTGCAGGAAGGAACCAACAACAGGGGAGTCAGTAAACCACATAAGTCGGTGACATTTCAGGGCCTGCATCAGGTCCCGGGCTTGCTGTAGGGCAACGTCATCATGCGGCTTCCAAGCCTGGTACCAATCCTTCTGCTCGCGGCCTGCGCGAATGACATGCGCCCCGGCGAGGAGGGCGGCGGTAGCGACACGCACGACGTGATCAGCCCGACCGCCGTGTTCCTGACGCCGGCCCAACACCTGACGCGCGTGTCTCTCGCCCTGCGCGGGATGCGCCCCTCGATTCAAGACCTCGAGAAGGTCGACGCCGATCCGAGCCAGCTCGATGCGATCGTCGATCGCTACCTCGATTCGCCGGCATTCGCCGAGACGATCATGGAGCTGCACAACGAATCGCTGCTGATGCGCATCGAGCAGCCGACGTTCACGTTCCCCAACCTCGCCCCGCTGGCCGCCGCGACCGCGCGGCAGATGAACGGCCGCTTCGACGAGCCGCTTCGCCTGATCGCCGACATCGTGATGTCCGATCAGCCGTACACGAAGATCGTCACGGCCGACTACACGATGGCCGACGCGACCACGGCATCGATCTGGGGCCTGCCGCACACGGGACCCGCCGCACAGTGGGAGCGCACGCCGTTCGCCGACGGCCGCCCGGCAGTCGGCATCCTCGCGACCAGCGCGATCTATGACCGCTGGCGCTCGACCGGCTTCAACTACAACCGCGGCCGCGCGAACATGGTGTCGCGCACGCTGCTGTGCCACGACTTCTTGCACAGCGACATCCTCGTCGATACGTCGGTCGATCTCTCCGATCCCGATGTCGTCGCGAACGCGGTCGTCGCAAACCCGTCGTGCGCGGGCTGTCACCAGACGCTCGATCCGCTCGCGAGCCACATGTTCACGTTCAAGCGGCAGATCACCCCGGTCTCCGTCGATTTCTATCCGCAATCGATCTACACGCCCGCGACCGTCAACCAGTGGCGCAACACCAACAAGCGCCCGCCGGTGTACTTCGGGCAGGAGACGGGCACGCTCGCCGCGCTCGGCCAGTCGATCGCCGATGACCCGCGATTCGCGCGCTGCGCAGCCACGCGCTTCGCCTCGTACTTCAGCGAGGTCGCGCAGAGCGAGGTCTCGGGCGCATGGATCGCGCGCCTGCAGTCGGCATTCGTCGACGGTGGCTTCAACGCCAAGCAGCTCGCCAAGGCTGTGGTGCTGTCCGACGAGTTCCGCATCTCGCACGACACCGACGCGATCGCCGCCGAGCAGACCGTTGGTGTGCTCAAGCTGCGCCCCGGGCAGCTGCACCGCATGCTGCGTGACCTCACCGGCTTCTCGTGGTCGGTCACAGGTGTCGGCACCATCCGCGGCATGCCGTACGGCGCCGCGAACCTGCTCGAGAGCGACTACGTCGGCTTCCGCGTGCTCGCCGGCGGCATCGATAGCTACTTCGTGACCGAGTCGGTCCACACGATGAACGCGACGTCGAGCCTGGTCGCGAAGTCAGCAGCAGCCGCAGCCGCCGACTTCGTGGTCGAGCGTGACCTCGCCGCCGTCGCCGCGGACCGCACGCTGTTCACCGAGGCCGCGGTCGGCGCAACCGACGAGGCGAGCATCCGCATGCAGCTCGCGCACCTGCACACGCGCATCTACGGCGAGCTCGTCGGGCCCGACTCCGACGAGGTCACCGAGACCTTTGACCTCTACACCGAGGCGTTCACCGCAACGTCCAACCGTGCTCGCGCGTGGAAGCTCACGCTCGTCGGCATGCTGACCAACTTCCGTAGCCTCTTCTACTAAGGAGCATCACGATGAACCGTCGAGACCTGTTCAAGTACGCCGGCGCGGCCACCGCGCTCGGGATGCTCACGCCTGCCCGCCGCCTGTCTGCAGCTCCGGCTGCCCTCGCACCCAAGCGCCTCGTGATGGTCCTCGCCCAGGGTGGCTGGGACACGACCTACGCGCTCGATCCCAAGACGCAGTCGGCGAAGATCGACGTGCCGGTCGGCGCCAAGCGCATGTTCGGCAACCTCGACGTGTTCGCCGATGCGAGCCGTCCGAACGTCACGTCGTACTTCAACAAGTACGCCGATCAGACCGCAATCGTGCGCGGCATCTCGGTTGCCAGCGTCGCGCATCAGGAGTGCCTCAAGCGCATGGCGACCGGCACGCGCAACGAGACCAACCCCGACATGGGCGCGATCATCGCGCACGACAACGGCAACGACTTGCCGCTGCCGTATCTCATCCTCGGCGACACCGCGTACGCCGGTCCCTACGCCGTGAGCGCGGGCCGCGTCGGTGCGACGAACCAGATCGTCACGCTGCTCGATCCCGCGCAGGCTTATCTGACCAACGGCCGCGCGCCGCTCGCGACGACGAACGCCGAGGACGCGATCCTCCAGAGATACCAGACCGCGACGTCGAATCGCATGAAGGCCACGCGCGGCGCGATGGGCTACAACCGCAAGCGCGTCGACGATTTCGGCGAGTCGATCCGTCGCGGCAAGCAGCTGCAGGGCGTGCGCGCCGGCTTCGGTGCCCGCGGTCGCAACCTGTCGCTGACCAACCAGGTCGACCTCGCGATCGACGCATTGTCGACCGACATCTCGCAGGCCGTGATGATCAACACGCGCCTGGCGTGGGACACCCACGACAACAACACCGACCAGCAGGCGATGCACGAGACGACGTTTGCCGGCATGACCCGTCTGCTCGACGGCCTCGCCGCGAAGCCCGGTCGCACGGCCGGCTCGACGATGCTCGACGACACGGTGGTCGTCTGCTTCAGCGAGTTCTCGCGCACGCCGAAGATCAACTCGGCGCAGGGCAAGGACCACTGGCCGGTCACGTCGGCGGTCGTCGTCGGTGCCGGCGTCAAGGGTGGCCGCGCCTACGGTGCGAGCACCGATGGTCTCGAGGCGGCCAAGGTCGACTTCGCGACCGGCGCGGTCAGCGCGAGCGGCCTGACGATGATGTCGAACCACTTCGTCGGCGGTGTGCTCAAGCTGTGCGGCGTCGACGTCAACGCGCACCTCGGAACCACGGAGGCCTTCGATGCGTTCGTGGCGTGAGCTGCTGATCGCCACCGCGCTCGTCGCGTGCGGCACCGAGTACGAGCCGGTTGAATCGTCGACCACGCCGGTGGTGCCGATCGACGTCGATCCAGACGCGTGTGAGACGTCGTATCTGACCTACGACAACTTCGGTGAGCCGTTCGTGCTCGACTGGTGTCGCGGCTGCCACAGCAGCTCGATTCCCGCGGGCATGCGCCAGAAGGCGCCGCTCGCGATCAACTTCGACACGCTCGCGGACGTGCAGAACCGCCGTGACCGTGTGCTCGCTCGCGCGGCAAGCCTGACGGCAACGATGCCGCCGGCCGGTGGACCGACTGAAGAGGAGCGCCAGCTGCTCGCCGAGTGGCTCGCGTGCGGCGCTCGCTAGCGAGCTAGTGGCCGCCCCACATCGTCTTGAGGAAGAACACCAGCGCGATGACGATGACGATCGCGATCGCGACGGTGTGCAGGATGTACGTCTGAGGAGCCTTGGCGCTCATGGCGCGACCTTATCACTAGTTCGCTTGGGCTTCGCCTGCTGGACCGGGCGATCCTTGCCGAGCCGATAGGCGACCACGACGGGTTCACCGAGCGTCGCGCGGAACTTGCCGAGCTGCTCGGGCGTGAGGATCTCGGCCAGGCGCAGGTTCAGCGACGCGGCGAGCTCCTGCATCTTCTCGCGGGCGGCGATCGACGCGCGGATCTTGTCGGGGTCGGCGCCGGGCTCCTCGTCGCCGCCGAGTGCCTCGATCAGCGGCTCGGCCACTTCCTGCGCCTTCTCGAACGCGTCCATCAGGCCCTCGTGCTGCTTCTTGGTCACGCCGAGGTCGTCGGCCGCCTTCGCGTAGTCCTTGCCGAAGGTACGGCCTGCGTCGTCGAGGTCGAGCCTGGTGCCCGACGGCGTCGGCGTGCGCGCGAACGATGCCATCGCGCCCTCGGGCTCGGGCAGCGCGCGGGCTGCACTCTCGAGCTCCATGCGCGAGGCGAACGCCAGGTCGTCGCCGGTGTGGCCGACGCCGCCGACTGCCACGCCCGGACGGTAGCGGCCCGCGGTGCCGAGGTTATCGCCGTAGCGACCTGCACCACGGGCGAGGTCATCGCCGTAATGCGCCGTGCTGTGGACGCTGAGTCGCGCGATGTCATCGGCCTGACCCGCGCCGACCTTCCCCGCTGCGCCGCAGCCCTTGGCGCAGCCGCCGACGGGAATGAAACCTGCGCAGAATGCGATCACCGCGCCACCGACCAACACTCGAATGATCGTCATGCTCGTTCCTTTTTTGCTCTACCCGTAGCGGACGTAGCGCCCTTCGGCGAACGCTTGATCGAGCGCGGGGAGAATCTCGGCACGCGCGAGCATCAGCGACCGCTCGTTCTCGGCACGCGTGACCATGAACCACGCCGCACCGATGCCGCTGAGCACGAGGATGATGATGTGGATGATCGGTGAGGTCTTCACGCCGATTGCGACGACGACGCCCGCGACCACGAGCAGCACGCCCTTCTTGCCGCGGCCAAACAGCGTCTTCCAGTGCATGGTGACCGGCATGACGCCGGCGTCGTACGACGGGCGCGTGGTCATCGCGAGGATTCCCAGGTCGGTGCTCTGGGTCATCGCTGCGATCTTGATCGCCTGACCGAGCGGCTCGAAGAACGTGCCCTTCGCGGTGCGGCACATGATCTCGGCCTTGTTCACGCTCTGCGCGAGCATGTTCAGCATCCGCATGCGCGCGGCCGGATAGCTGAGGTTGACCATCGATGCGCCGATCACCGCGGCGATGATGAAGCCGAGCCCGGCAATCGACAGCGCATAGCTCAGGAACACCTTCACAGGTGCCAGCTTATCACTTCGAGGAATGCGGCTGCATGAAGACCAGGCCCTCGGACTCGCGGCCCTCCCACTCCTTCATCCACGCCGTCGAGCGGTACCGGTCCCACAGGTCGCACGCGATCGTGACCACCGGCCCGCCGAGGTCCTTGCGCGCCGCAACACGCAGTGCGGCAACGACATTGACGCCCGTCGAGCCACCGACGGTGAGCCCCTCTTCCTTGACCAGACGCTCGACCATCGCGAGCGCCTCCTTGTCATGGATCTTCTCGGCCCAGTCGATCGGCTCCTTGTGGAGGTTCGACGGGACGCTGGCCGAGCCGATGCCCTCGATCACGAACGGGCCGTCGGGGCCGAGCTCGCCGGTATTCACCCACTCGCCGAGGCCGGAGCCATACGGATCGGCCATCACGACTTTGACGTCCGGCAGCTTCTCCTTGAGGAACTTGCCGGCGCCGGTGATCGTGCCGCCGGTGCCTGCGCTCGAGACGAACGCGCCGATCACGCCGTTCATCTGCTCGAAGATCTCCGGCCCGGTGCCCGAGATGCCAGGCGCACCGTAGTGAGCGTTCAAGTTCGCCGGGTTGTGGAACTGGTTGGTGAGAAACCAGCCGTTCTCCTCGGCGAGGCGCGCCGCGACATTGCGGAAGTTGTCGGGGCTCTTGATGCCGGCGGCCTTGGCCACGTAGACCTCGGCGCCGAGCTGGCGGAGCGCCACGCGCTTGTCGACCGCGACGCGCTCGGGGATCACACAGATGCATCGATAGCCCCGCGAGGCGGCGAGCAGGGCGAGGCCCACGCCGGTGTTGCCGGCGGTTCCCTCGATGATCGTCATCGGCGGGGTCTGGTGCGGCGTGAGCACGCCCCGGGCCTCGGCGTCGAGGATGATCGCGCGGGCGGTGCGGTCCTTGATGCTGCCGCCGGGGTTCAAGTGCTCGCACTTGATGAACACGCGGTTCGGCAGACCGGCGCTGACCTTCTTCAGCTCGATGAGAGGCGTGTTGCCGATCGCGTCGATGACATCCATGGGCACGCCGAACATAGCAATTTTGATTGCCTTGGCCGCGGCCCGGACGTAGGTTCCGCCCGATGCGCGGGCTCCTTGTTGTGGCGGTGGTGGTTGGCTCGGTCGGGCTTGCGTTTGCGGAGCC
>JBBQFU010000344.1:0-8346 GCA_038322185.1 Haliangiales bacterium | reverse complement strand
CCGAGCTGCCCGCTCTCGTTATTGCCCCAGCAGTACACCTTGTCGTTGTTGGTCACCGCACAGGTGTGATTCGCCCCCGCGTCGATGTCGGTGACTTCGCCGAGCTCCACGTTCACCGGGACGTCGCTGAGCCCACCCATCGAGCCGTCGCCGAGCTGCCCGGACTCATTGTTGCCCCAGCAGAACGCCTTGCCACCCAGCGTGCGCGCACACGTGTGGCTCTCACCCGCCGTGACCTCGACCATCGGATCCTCGGTAGGTTCGGGCAGATTGATCACCTGTTCCGGGTCGGCCACTTCACCACCGTTCGAGCCGTTGCCGATCTGTCCCCTGCCGTTGAGGCCCCAGCACCACACCGTGCCCGAGGCCTTGACCGCGCACGTATGCGCCCTTCCACCGGCGATGCTGGCGACGCAGGCACACGACTCCGACGTGCCCGAGGGACTCAGGCAACAGGTGTCACCACCGCCGCCTTCGATGTAGTCGGTCGCCGAGTCGTTGTCGTCGTCGTCGCCGTTGTCGCAGACCAGGGTGCCGCGCTCGCTCGGGTCCGCCGGCCCAACGCAGCCGGGGTCGGACGGATAGTCAGCGCGGCCATCGTTATCGTTGTCGCTCGCGTCGTCGCAGGGACACACACCGGCTGGACACCGCTCGCTGGTATCGGTCGGGCCCGTACAGCCTAGATCGCCGCTCGCGTCGGTGCGGTAGTCCACCGTGCCGTCGCCATCGTCGTCCAGCCCGTTGTCACAGATGGCACTTCCAAGCTCGCTCGTATCGGACAGCGACGTGCAGCCCTGATCGCCGCCAGAGAGCTTGAAGTCCGTGGTGCCGTCGACGTCGTTATCGAACCCATCGTCGCAAATCGCGCTGCTGTGCTCGTCGATATCCGACGGACCGGTGCAACCAGGATCCGACAAGCCGACCGTCAGGAAGTTTGTGCGACCATCGCCGTCGTTATCACTCGTGTCGTCGCACTGCGCGCAGCCCGGAGTGCCTGTCACGCACGTCTCCGTGGTGTCGGTCGGGCTGGTGCAGCCTGGGTCGCGCAGCAACGCACTCGCCTTGTAGTCGGTCCTACCGTCGGTGTCGTTGTCGATGCCGTCATCGCACACGACCGTCGAATTCTCCGAGCTGTCACCGGGGTTGGCGCAACCAGGGTCACTTGGATGATCAGTGAGCCCGTCGCCATCGTCGTCGACGAGGTTACTGCAGGCGAAGTTCACGCTCGCTTCGTTGTTTCCCGTCGGGCTCGAGCACCCGGGATCGCCTAGGTCAATGAACGAGTCGCCGTCGTTATCAAAGGCGTCGTCGCACTGCGGGCAACCGGCGCCAGGCGCGCACTTCTCCGTGTTATCGGCGGGCGCCGAGCAACCCGGGTCCGACGCGCTCACGCTGATATTGAAGTCCGTGCGCGTGTCGGCGTCATCGTCGGCGCCGTTGTCACACAGCGGGCAACCGGCGCCGGAGCACTTCTCGCCGGTATCTGCGGGGTCCGTGCAGCCCGGATCGGTGGCGGCCGAGGACAGCGAGAAGTCGATCTTTCCGTCGTCGTCGTCGTCGATTCCGTTGTCGCACGCGATGGTGCCCTTCTCGTTCGTGTCGGTCAGGCTCACGCAGCCGGGGTCTCCACCCGTGGCGCGCCAATCGGCCGTGCCGTCGTTGTCGTCGTCTGCGCCATTATCGCAAGCCGCCGTGCCGTGCTCGTCGTTGTCGATGACGTTGATGCAGCCAGGGTCATGCGTACTCGGATTGAGATCGAAGTCGACACGACCATCGCCGTCGTCGTCGATGCCGTTGTCGCAGAGCAGCACTCCAGTCTCGGCGAGATCCGACGGTCCCGAGCAGCCGGGGTCACCGCCGCCCATCTGGACGTAATCCACTGCGCCGTCGTTGTCATTGTCCTCACCGTCGTCGCACGCGAGCGTGCCGCGCTCGCTGCTATCGAACGCGCTCGAACAGCCGGGATCAAACGCATCGCTCAGGCCGTCGCCGTCGTCATCGAGGCCGTTGTCACATGCGGGCGGGCCGAGCTCGCTGTTATCGACCGCGCTCACGCACTGCGCATCGCCGGCGCTGTCGACGCGGTAATCGACCGCAAGGTCGCCGTCGTTATCGACGCCGTCATCGCACTGCGGACAGCCGCCGCCCGCCGAACAGCGCTCGGAGCTATCGGTGGGGGTGCTGCAGCCGAGGTCGCCCGTGCCGTCCTCGCGAAAGTCCGACTTGCCGTCGACGTCGTTGTCGATGCCGTCGTCACACACGTTGCCACTACCACGCTCGCTCGAGTCATTCGGGCTCGTGCAGCCAGGGTCGCCGCCCGTCGCCTTGAAGTCGACGAACCCGTCATTGTCGTTATCGACGCCGTCATCGCAAATATCCGCGCCGAGCTCGCTCGGATCGGTCGGACTCGAGCAGCCAGGGTCTCCGTTGGTCAACTGGTAATCGGATCGCGTGTCGTTGTCGTTGTCGCTGCCGTCATCGCAGGCGGTCGCGCCGTGCTCGTTGGTATCGCTCGGCGTGCTGCAGCCCGGGTCACCCGACCCGCCGATCGAGTGATCTGCGAGCCCGTCGTTGTCGTTATCGATCGCGTCGTCGCAGGCAGCGGTGCCCTTCTCGCTCGTGTCCGTTGGATCGGTGCAGCCCGGGTCGCCGGTGGCATCGGTCGCGCGGTAGTCGACGCGGCCATCGTTGTCATCGTCTTGGCTGTTGTCGCATGCCGCGGTGCCCTTCTCGTCGGCATCCGTCGGCCCCGAGCAGCCGGGGTCCGCGAGGTCCACAAGACCATCGCTGTCGTTGTCCATCGCATCCGCGCACGCTGGCGGGCCACTCTCCGAGCTGTCCCGCGAATCGGTGCACTCGAGATCGCCGGTGCCGTCGCTGCGGAAGTCGACCTTGAAGTCGCCGTCGTCATCGACCGCGTTATCGCAGGCCGCGCAACCGGCGCCGGACACGCAGCGCTCGTCGGTATCGGCATTGGACGAGCAGCCGGCGTCGCCCGGTCCGTCGATGCGGTAGTCGATCGCGCCGTCGTTGTCGTCGTCGATGCCGTTGTCACACACGACAAGACCACGCTCGTTGGTGTCACTTGGCGACGAGCATCCCGAGTCACCGTTGACGACCCGGAAGTCGCTGAAGCCATCCGCATCGTCATCGATCCCGTTGTCACACGCGACCGCACCCGTCTCCGAGATGTCGGTCGGCGACTCGCATCCCGGGTCGGTCAGCTGCTGGTCGATGTGGAAGTCAGACCGCCCATCGCCGTCGTCATCGTTGCCGTTGTCGCACGCCATGGCTGCGTCGCGCTCCGAGCTGTCCTCGGGCGAGCTGCAGCCAAAGTCGCCGGTTCCGCCCACCACGTAGTCGGCGCGGCCATCGTCGTCATCGTCGGTGCCGTTGTCACAGTGATTGGCAGCAGAGCCGTGCTCGTCGCTGTCGGTCGGGCTCGAGCAGCCGGGATCACCGCTCGCCGGGACCACGTTGTAGTCGGTGCGCCCGTCGCCATCGTCGTCGCCGCCGTTGTCGCAGATCGTGTCGCCGCGCTCGCTCGGATCGAGCGTATCGGTGCAGCCGGTGTCGCCGAGGCTGTCGGCGCGATAATCGATGCGGCCGTCACCGTCGTTGTCGAAGCCGTCGTTGCACGCGCCGCCACCGAGCTCGGTGGAGCCGGCCGGGCTCGCGCAGCCCGGATCACCGCTGTTGTCGAGCTTGAAGTCGATCTTGCCGTCGTGATCGTCGTCGGTCTCGTTGTCGCACGCAGTCACACCGTGCTCGTCGTCGTCGGTCAGGCCGTTGCAGCCCGGGTCGGTCAGATCGACCGCGCCGTCGGCGTCGTCGTCGATGCTGTTGTCGCACTCGGGCCGGCACGCCGACTCGCCCGCATCGGACACGCCGTCGCAGTCGTTGTCCTTGCCGTCCGAGCAGCTCGTGCTGCCACGCGGACCTTCGACGAGCACCGGGCTCTCACTCGCGTCGGCGTCGTCGCAGTCCTGGACCGCCACGCAGGTCGCGCCAAATGGCACGCCGTCGCCATCGTGATCGATGCAGTCCGCGACGCAGTTGGAGCCGTCGCAGCTGAAGCCCACGCCGCACTCGACGCTCTCGGCGCACGTGCGCGCCAGGCAGTGGCCGGCACTGCACTCGAACTCGTGCGAGTCACCGCAGTCGGGCGCCGCGGTGCACAGGCGCTGGATGCACGCGCCGCCGAGACAGTCCTCGTCGGGTCGACAGGCCTGGCTCGTATCGCAGGACCGTCCCGCGATGTCACGGTCCTCGAACGTGCAGGCTCCGAGCACCACGAAGGCGAGCGCGATGATGCGCATCACCAGCGCACGATCCATTGCGCGCCGCGCGGCGACAGGACGATCTGCGATCGTGGCCGCTCGACGTTACCTGGATCGATCACGTAGACGATCGCGGCAGCTGCGATGATCGCGCCTCCACCGATCATGAGCACGTTCGCCAGCAGCGCATCGCGCTGGCCGCTATCGCGAAGGTCGAGGCAATGGTCATAGGCTGTCTCATCGACGAGTGTCTGCGGATCGCCGCAACCACCATCGTCGTACTCGGTCTGCGCGCGCCGCGCCTGCACGCCGAAGATCGCGCCGACGACCAGCGCGCCGGCGCCAACGCCCGCGCCGACGATCGTCCACTTGCGAGTCGGGTGCTGGTCGTAGACCTTCACGAGCTCGCGCTCGGTCACCAGCTGCTCGGTCTTGCGGCGCTCTACCGCGGCGAGCGCCTCGGCTTCCTTGGCGCGACGCTCCTCCTCGAGATTTGCATACGGCGCGAGCGCCGGGACATCGACCGTGATGCTCTCGCCTGCCCCGCCGGCACGCTCGACGCGGAGCGGCTTGTGACCCGGTGCCGTGAGGTCGATTGCGATGGTGCCCGGTACCGCCACGCGCGCCGTCGCTGCGTCGACGATCGGGACCGGACAGCCGGCGACGGCAAGCGCGAGGCCCTGCGTCGTCGCATCAGCGAGCACGACCGTCACGCGTACGAGCTTGGCTTCGAGTGCCTCCCTGCGGGTGGCGGCGTACGCTGCGCGGCGATCACCTTGTTGCGTCGCCTCGGCGGCGGTCTCCGAGAACAGTGCGTGCGCATCGACGAGACGGCCGCGGAGCTCGTGGCACTCGGCCACGTTGAGCCGGATGCCGATCTGCGGGTTGAGCTGCAGGCTGCTCTCGAACATCTTGCATGCGTCGTCGAGCTTTCCCGCGTCCTGCAGCGTCTTGCCCTTCTGGAACAGCGTGCTCGCGGTCGCCACTTCTTCGGCAGAGCGTTGCGTCGCAGGCTGCGGCCGCGGTGGGCACGAATCGGCAGCAGCGACGGACGACTGAACCCACACGGCGAGCACGGCCACAAACATCCCGGTCATTCGCATTTGAGCGGATTCGCCTCCACGTACGCAGGGTCCTTGCACGGGTCCTTTTTCACGGGGGTCTTGCCGCCGCCGGTCGGCGTCGTCTTGGTGTTCGTCTTCGTCGTCTTGGTGCCGGCCTTGGTCGTCTTGGTGCCGGTCGTCGTTGGCTTCGGATCGACCTTCGTCGTGGTCGTCGTGCTGTTCGAGCCGCTCGTATCGGCAGTGTTCGATCCGATCGCCGTATCGGCGGAGCCGACCGCGTGATTCGGCGGCGTTGGGTTCGCCGTCGGAGGATCTGGATCGACACCCGGCGTTGGTGCTGGAGCTGGCGTCGGGCTCGGAGTCGTCGCGGGCGCAGCGTCAGGATTCTTGTCGCCGATCTGACTGACGACACCCAACGTGACCGCACCACCGACGACGAGCGCGGCGACCGGGACCCACCAGCGTCGCTTCGCCGGCGCGATAGGCTCGACAATGAGCTCCGCAGCGGCGGTTGGCTTCGCGGCAACCGCGGGCATGGGCTCGTCGTCGGCGTCGCCGCCTTCGACCGACATGATCATCGACGGCTCGATCTCGGGCCCCGTCGGTGCCGGCCGCGGCGTCGGCGTCTTGTCGCCCCACGTCGGTGCACCGGGCGGCAGCGGGGTCATCGCCGCCATCTCCTCGGACAGCCGGTTGATGTCACTGCGCAGATCCGGCGCCTTCTCGAGAATCGCGGTGCGCAGCTTGTCGGGCAGCACCTCGGGCGCGATGTCACCGGTGTGCGTCGGCTCGGGCGTGTTCGTGAGCGACTCGCCGGTCACGGTCAGTGGGCCGTGGCCGCCCTCGGGTGCCTGGATCTCCTTCCACGGCTCGAGCTTGGTGCCGAACACTTCCTTCATGAACCGACCCATCGCGGTCGGCGTCAGCATCATGCGCTCGCTCGCTGCGACCGCCTCGAGGTCCTCGAGCATCGCGGCCGCGGACGAGTAGCGCTTCGCCGGATCCTTCTGCAGCGCCGTCATCACGAGACGCTCGACCTCGGGTGAGATGTCAGCGCGATGGACCACCGGCGACGGAGTCTCCTCGTTCGTGATCGCGAGCATCGTCGCGAAGTCGGTCTCGCGGCGATATAGCCGGTGTCCCGTCAGCATCTCCCACAACACGATGCCGAGCGCATAGACGTCAGAGCGTCGATCGATGTTGGACGAGCGGCACTGCTCCGGCGACAGGTACGAAACCTTGCCCTTGATCGAGCCCGAGCGTGTCTCCTGCGAGCGCTGTGCTGCCTTGGCGACGCCGAAGTCGAGCAGCTTGATCTGGCCGTCGAGGCTGACCATCACGTTCGACGGCGAGACGTCGCGATGGACCACGCCGAGCGGTCGACCGTCAGACGACGTCTTCTCGTGCGCGTAGTGCAGCGCGGCGAGTGCGCCACCGGCCACGTGCAGTGCCAGGTTGATCGGCATCTGCTTCTTGGACTTCGCGAGCTTGTAGAGCACCGCGCGGACGTCCTCGCCGTGCACGTACTCCATCGTGAAGAAGTACGCGCCTTCGAGCTTACCGACGTCGTAGACCTGCGCGATGTTGGGGTGCTGCAGCTGCGCGGCGAGGCGTGCCTCGTCGAGAAACATCTGCGAGAACATGACGTCGCGTGCGCGCTCGGCGAGAACGCGCTTGAGCACGAGATGACGATCGACACCCGCCTCGGTCTGAACGAGTGCGAGAAAGATGTCGGCCATGCCACCGCTCGCGAGACGACCCAAGATCGTATAGCGATTGGAGCTGGTTCCCCTCTCCTGGGGAATCGGTACGCCCACTTCCGACAGGATCATGGGTTCCGTGCGAGGGCGCAAGGTGTGCCGATATGCGCAAGGGTGCGCAGGCGATCTGCATCCGCGGGGTACGATGGCAGGCGTTGCGCGACCTGGTCGACGAGCTGCTTCACGCCAAGGTGAAGGCGAAGCTGTTCGGGGGCGATCATGCCCCTGTGCTCGGGCGGTTACGCCTGCTCGACCGCCTCGGTGCCGGGGCGATGGGCACCGTGTTCGCGGCCTACGACCCTCGGCTCGATCGGAAGGTCGCTGTCAAAGTTCTTCGTACGAGCGAGGGTGCCGCTCGCGTGCTGGCCGAGGCGCGGGCCCTCGCCAAGCTCGCGCACCCCAACGTGGTCGCCGTGCACGACGCCGACGAGCTCGACGGCATCGTGTACATCGTGATGGAGCTCGCGCCCGGCGTTCCGCTGCGCGCATGGGTCGCGACGCAGCGTGGGTGGCGCGATGTCGTCCGCGTGCTGCGCGAGGCGGGCACCGGCGTCGCCGCCGCGCATGCAGCGGGGCTCGTGCATCGCGACATCAAGCCCGACAATATCCTTGTCGGTGACGACCGCACGCGCGTGGTCGACTTCGGTCTCGCCAACGCACACGACAGTGCCGACGGCACGAGTGCGGGCACGCCGTTCTACATGGCGCCCGAGCTGCTGCGCGGTGCCAGCGCAACCACTGCCTCCGATCAGTTCAGCTTCGGCGTCACGATGTACGAGGCGCTCTACGGCAAGCGGCCCTACGAGCTCGCCGTCGCGACCACAGCCGACACCGTTCCCGCCGATGCATACGCGCGGGGCCACGAGGAGTTGCTCGCCGAGCTTCGCGATGCCGCCGCGCACGCGAGCGACAAGCCGCGACCGCCGGGCAGCGATGTCCCGACCTGGCTCCACACCATCGTCCAGCGCACGCTCGCCGCCGAGCCGGCCAATCGCTTCGCCTCCGTCGACGGTCTGGTGGCCGCGCTCGGGCACGATCGGCGCCGGCGTACGCGCAACATCGCGATCGCGGTGACCGGCCTCGCTGCGGGTGCGCTCGCTGGTGGCCTCGCGATGAGCGGCGGCTCGTCGGACAACCCGTGCACCGGTGGCCCCGCGCGCACCGAGGCCGTGTGGACGCCAGCGGTCCGCACCCAGATCGAAGCCGCGCTCGGTGATGTCGCGTGGTCACGCGCAACGCTGA
>JBBQFU010000343.1:0-8349 GCA_038322185.1 Haliangiales bacterium | reverse complement strand
CGCATCCACCTCGAGAAGGGCGTCAACCGCATTCGCGATGCGCGCGACCCGCACGCGCCGCAGGCCAACGAGATCGACATGCGCTACGTGCAGCGCGGCGGTCTGGCTGGCTCGATGCTGCCCGGGTTCCTGCGCCTGCGCCTCGAGACACTGCTGAACCACATCCGGCGTGTCGCGCTCGAGTATTCACGCCGCGGCGTGATCTCGTCGCACGACGTCGTTCAGGGCTGCAACACCGCGCTGATGCTGGTGTACGCAAACCTCGTCGATCTGCGGAACGTGTTCGACATCTTCAAGCTGATCATCGATACCGAGGGGGAGATGTCGCTCGACGTCGACGTTCACCACCCGACGATCGCAGCGAAGAAGGAGTTCTCCGAGTACCGCCGCCAGGTCGAGATCTTGCGTGGCTTGCTCGCCGAGAACAAGAACAACGCCGAGGCGTTCCAGAATCTGTTGGCGTACCAGGCCAAGTGCGCTGACATCGCGATGTCGGCGATCGCCGGCGAGAAGCCAGTGCTGGTCGCTCCCGAGGAGAAGAAGGAGCAGAAGCTCGCGGACATCAAGGACTGGGAGGGTGTCAAGGTCATGCCCCAGCCCAAGCCGCAGATGGACCTCGAGGGCATCACCTGGGTGCTCGTCGACGAGATCGAGATCCTCAACAAGGAGTCCGAGGACAAGCACATCTTCCAGATCAAGGAAGCCAAGGACTCCTACCGGTCGCGCCAGAAGCTCAAGTACCCCGACGGCACCACCGTCGAGGATACGGGCCGCGCCCACGTCGACGGGTTCTCGGAGTTCAAGCTGCTCAACATCACCGCCGGCCGACCGGTAGTGATCCTGCGCCGCATGGACTACGTGTATGGCGACTACGAGCTGGAAATGTCCGTGAACGGTAAGAAAGTCAGCATCGTGTCGTGTGTTGGCACCGACCGTGTCCACCGCTGGCGTAACTGGCCCGCGATGATCCCCCAGGAGGCGGTCGTCGACGGAACCATCCTGGTGCGTCAGAATTCAGTGACGGCTGGCCGCGACATCAACATGTTCCACATTTGGGTCTACCAGCCAAAGTGATCCAGCACCGATGTTCGCGGGTGCTACACTAAGGGCCGCCTCGGGGGAGACACATGTTTTTTCGACATCTCGACTTTGTCTTTGCCCCGTTCCGCGCGATCTACAACAAGTTCCTCAGCGTCAAAAACGTTAAGGGCAACATCAAGGTCGACATGAACCGCGGCAGGGCCATGGTCGGCCGCGGTAAGAGCATGGCGCAGAACGCGAACCAGAAGGTCGCGCAGTTCGGCGGCGCGCAAGCGCAGGCCGCGGCCGCTGCACAGCAGCAAGCAGCCGCGGGGGGACAGCCGCAGCCGGGGCAACCGCAGTATCAGCAGCCGCAACCAGGGTACCCGCCGCAGCAGTATCAGCAGCCCGGATATCCACCGCAGTATCAGCAGCAGCAGGGAGCGAACATGCAGCCAGGTTATCCGCCAGGAATGCCACCCGGAGGTGGGTTTCCCCCGCCCCAGCAAGGGATGCCGGGGATGCCGCAGCCTGGAATGCCCAACGGGGCACCGCCGGTCCGCACCACGGGCTTCTGGTTCTGGAAGAAGAAGTTCTGTTCGCAGTGCGAGCAGCAACTCGACAAGACCTGGGACGGTTGCCCGTTCTGCGCGCAGATCGCGCAGCAGGCAATGGCCGCTCCGGCCAAGCTCCAGAAGCTGAAGACGCAGGCGCTCGTGCTGGATCCGTCCGGCACCGCAGGCATCCAGCTCCTCGGCTGGCTCGTGCCGCTGCAGGGCCCGAACAAGGGCGAGCTGTTCACGCTGCAGATCGCAAACGTCATCGGCACCACGCCCGACTGCAACATCTGCCTGTCTGACAAGTTCATGTCGAGCAAGCACGCCGAGATCAAGGCCGAGAACGGCATGTGGATCTTGCGCGACGCGGGCTCGACGAACGGAACCTACGTCAACAACCGTCGCGTCGACCGTCACGAGCTCGTCGACAACGACTTCATTAAATTCGGCTCGGCAATGGTGAAGTTCAAATCGCTATGAGGACGCCCACCAGGATTTCACTCTTCGTTCTGTTCCTCGCGTCGCTGGTCGCGACCCCGCGCGTTCACGCGCAGGCCGACAAGGGCAGCCAGGTCGAGGTCGTTCTTCAAGTCAAACCGCCTGACCCGACCAACCCCAAGGAGCGAAACAAGGCGCCCGAGATCGAGGCGACGATCATCGGCGGTCAGAAGACCACGATGGACAAGCTCACGCTGTCCACGACGAACGCCGGCCAGAAGGTCACGATGCGCGCGGCGAAGGTCCGCGAGTACACCGAGGGCAAGGAGACGATCGCGATCGCGCTCGTCATCAACGGCCAGGAGATCTGGATCGGTAACGACGAGTACGAGACCGACGAGAACGCGAAGTACCTCGGCGTTCTGAAGAACCTGTCGCAGGCGATCGACAAGCTGCAGCTCGGTACCGCGGGACCGCAGGGCAGCAAGGGCATCGTCGTGTCGTACTCGACCGGCGCCGAGGTCAAGCTCCCGATGGGCGACCTCAAGGCGATCACCGGCGGCGCGCTCGGCAACCAGAAGGATTACCGCGGCAAGATCGGTACGGACATGGTGCAAGGCATCACCATGGGCCTCGCCGAGCTCAGCAAGGTCGCGACCGCGCGTAAGGCGCTGATCGTCGTCGGTGACGGCAACGACACCAACAACGAAGCGGCCAAGAGCGCGCTCGTGCAGCTCAAGAAGGATGCGAGCAAGTCCAACATCCAGCTGTTCGGCATCATCTACAAGTCGGCCGTGTCGAGCGAAGGCGCGGTGCTGACCACGATGATTCCGACGGCGAAGACGGTGAACTCGATCGACGGTATCGCCAGCGAGCTCAACGCGATCATCGCGCGCATGGCGGATCGTTTCTACGTCGTGTTCCCGGGCTACGACGACAAGCAAGGGCAGGGGTTTCCGTGGGACGGCAAGGACCACGACCTCGTGCTCAAGAACGATCAGATCGAGTACGAGCCGGTCACCATGCAGCTGGCGCCGAACTGGAAGAAGCCGGTGTCGTCGAGCTTCCCGTGGGGGGCCATCATCGGCATCCTCATCGGTCTCATTCTGCTGTTCATCGTCATCAAGCTCGCGACGCGCAAGAAGTCCGAGCCGGCGCAAGTCGCGATGCCGATGCCGATGATGGCCGCGCCCGAGGCGCCCAAGCCGGCAGGCCCGATGAAGACCGTCATGATCGGCGCAGGTGGCGATCAGGATGGCTTCCCGATCGTGGGCTGGCTCGTCGCGATGAACGGGGTGGACGCCTACAAGACCCAGCGCCTGCGGTCCGGCCTCACGAAGATCGGTACGGCGCCGCCGTCGGACCTCATCGTGAACGACGGCTTCATGAGCACCGAGCACTGCCAGATCACTTGTTCGCCGGCGGGCTTCACGCTGATCGATAACGGAGCGACCAACGGTTGCTACGTCAACGATCGCAAGATCCAGAAGCACGACCTGGTCGACAACGACGTGATCACGCTCGGCAAGACCAACTTCAAGTTCAAGTCGATCAACTAAGCGTGTCGAACGGAGCCCTCATCGGCATCATTGTTGGCGGAGCCCTGCTCGTGCTGATCGTGATCGTCATGGCGGCGAAGAAGTCGTCGGCTGCGCCCAAGGGGCAAAAGACGTGCGGCGGCTGTCACCGCGTGATGCTGCCGGTGTGGACGAAGTGCCTGTTCTGCGGCTGGGCACCCGTCGCGCGGCTCGAGTTCATTCTCGGCCCGATGGCGAACCAGACGCTGCCGCTGACCGACGAGGTCACGACCATCGGCTCGGTGGCGGGGAACACCGTGGTCCTCGCGGACCCGGCGGTCTCGCGCAAGCACGCAGGGATCCGCAAGATCGAAACGAACTACGAGCTGGCCGATCTGGGGTCGACCAACGGCGTGTACGTCAACGGCCACAAGGTACCCAAGAAGACCCTCGAGCCCGGCGATATCATCCGCGTGGGCAACACCGAGGCGATCTTCAAGCGCGAGTAACCCTGAGGGGAGCGCCGAAGGCGCGTTCCCCGAACGGGTCTCCGGTAGTGGCCCCGCGCGCAAGCGCGGCAGATCGCGAAGCGATCTGGTCGGCGAAGGTGACGGCCGCGTAGCGAGAACCCTGAGGGGAGCGCCGGCACCCGCGCCCCAGCGACGGGCGTGATACAGTTTTCGTCTACTTCATGGCACGCCTGATTTTTCGGGACAGCCAGGGCCGGGAGGGAACGGTCGAGCTGTCGCCGACCGAAACCGTCTACGTCGGCCGTGGCCTGGAGTGCGCCATCCGCACCGACGACGGCATGGTCTCGCGCCGGCACGCGCAGTTCCGCAACGAGAACGGACGCTACGTCGTCGAGGATCTCGGCAGCGCGAACGGCACACACCTCAACAACACCCGCGTGCAAAAGCAGGCGTGCGGTCACGCCGACATCATCCAGTGCGGCTCGCTCGTCATCCGATTCGTCGACGAGTCAGGCATCGGTGTTGTCCCGCACGGACTCAATCAAGCGGGCGCTGGCGGTGCGGCACCTCCGCCGAAAAAGGGCGGCACGATGGTGCTCGATCGCCCCGACGCTGCACCCCTGCAGGGCGGATCGCCGAGCGGAGCCCCCGCAGGTTTCGGCGGCGCGAACTTTGGTGGACCCGGCGGCGGCGCACCGAACGCGGGCGGCTTCGGCGCACCCGCAGGTGGCTTTCAACCGCCAGCGGGCGGCGGCTTTGGCGGCGGTGGTGCACCCGGTAGCGGTTTTGGCGGCGGTGGTGCACCCGGTAGCGGTGGCTTCGGTGCACAGCCGGGCGGTGGCTTCGGCGGCGCAGCAGGCGCACCCGGCGGAGCGCCCGGCTTCGGCGGTGGTCCGCCCGGCATGCCCGGCGGCATTCCTGGTACGCCCGGTCAGGGCGGTGGCTACGGCGGTGCGAACGCAGTGTCGGGCACCGCAGCAACGGGCTTCGGCGGTCCCGCGGCCGGCGGCGCTGGCAGCGGCGCAGCGGCGCGTCCCGGCGGCGGCAGCTTCGGCAACAGCCCCGGTACGAACCCGGGCAGCACGCCCGGCGGCGGCGGCGCGGCTCTGCCGTACGGTGGTCCACCCGGACTTCCTGGCGGTCCGGCGGGCGGTGGCTCGTTCGGTGGCGGTGGACGCGGTGGCTTTGGTGGCTCGGCTTCGGGCGGAAACCCGGCGGCCGGCGGCTCGCCGTTTGGCGCTCCGCCGGCGATGCCCGGTGGAGGTGGCGCGCCCGGTGGTGCACCCGGCGGCGCGAACCCGTATGGCGCTCCGCCCGCGATGCCCGGCGGCGGCGGTGGTGCGGCCGCGGGCGGCGGTGGCTTTGGTGCTCCGCCGGCAATGCCTGGTGGTGGTGGGGGGAGCGCAGCGGGCGGTGGCTTCGGTGCGCCGCCGGCCATGCCCGGTGGCGGTGGTGGTGCGCCGGGCGGTGGCTTCGGTGCGCCGCCTGCGATGCCCGGCGGTGGCGCGGGTGGCGGCAACGATCGTCGCGATCCGAGCATGTTCGGTCGCGGTGGTGTCGTCGGTGCCGGTGGTGCGCCACGCAGTGCAGCCGAGGAGGCCGAGAAGAAGGTCATGGTCGAGCTCGGGCTCGAGTACGACCCGCAGAAGGCCGACTCCGATATCAAAAATCTCAAGACCGAGCTCGAGAAGAGCACGGCGAACTACGAGCGCGAGGTCGCCGACGGCAAGCGCATCCGTGCAGAGAGCGCATCGCTTCGCGAGCGCATCGACGAGCTGAAGGCAGCCGTCAAGGATCGAGAGGAGCAGGCCGCCGCCCACGACCGTGTTGCTGACGAGCTGCGTGACGAGCTCACGCAGATGCGCAACGACATGGCGAAGCTGCGCACCGAGATGGGCGAGATGGGCGAGAACGTCGCGACGCGCGAGCGTCAGGCGGCTCGCGCACAAGAAGACGCCGTCAAGGTTCGCGAGGACATGGAGGACTTGAACCGCCAGCTCATGGAGCTGTCGCGGACCAAGGACGAGGGTTGGCGCAAGCTCAACCAGCAGCTCACCGAGATCGAGCACCTCCGCGAAGTGATCAACGAGCAGGAGCGCATGCTCGAAGAGCGGCGCGTTGGCCTGATCTCGCAGGAAGAAGTCATCAAGGAGCTGCGCGCCGAGAAGGAGCGCATGCTCAAGCAGATCCACGCGCTACGTGCCGAGCGCGACGAGTCGAACATGAACGCCTCGCGCACGGCCGCGAACCTCAACGCCGTCGAGGAAGAGAACAAGCGCCTCGGTCGTCTGCTCGTCGAAGTGCAGGCAGGCATGGGCAATAGCCCGTCCGGCCAGGGCGATCACATGCTCCGCATGACCGGCGACATGAAGGATCTGCGCGTCGAGCTCAAGAAGGTCGAAGCAGATCGCGAGCGCATCACGGCGCAGTACGAGGTCGCCGACCGTGACCGCGAAAAGCTCGAGGGCCGCCTCGCGAAGATCGAGGTGGACCTGCAGGAGGCGGTGCACGCAAAGATGTCCGCCGAGAGTGCTCGTGGGGTCGCGCAGGACGCGCTCGCGAAGGCCGAGATCGCGCGCCACAAGGCGGCGGAGGAAGCGCTCGGCGCCGCGAAGGCACGTGACCTCGCATCCGTCGGCGGCGACGACGCGCGGCGCGAGCTCGATCGCCTGCGCAAGAAGGTCGCGGACCTCGAGCTCGTCGCGAAGGGCGCACCGGTCGCGGTAGAAAATCCCGAGATTGCCCACGAGCGCGAAGCGGCTGACCGCAAGCTCAAGGACGCGCTCGCTCGCGCCGAGCAGGCCGAGCGCGCACAGAAGGCGCTCGAGGCTGCGATCGAGGCGGCCAAGACCGACGCGCAGAAGGCACGTGCCGAGGCGGCGCGAGCGCGCGCGTCTGCCGATGCGCACGCCGAGGCGATCGTCGAGGCAGTCGGTACACCGGCCGGGTCGCCAGAGCTCGCGTCACGCGCGAAAGAGATCTACGACGCGATCAACGACATCCTGTCGGAGATGCGAAACAACATGGTCCTCGTCCAGGGCGAGCTGCCGAATCTGACGGCAGACGCCGAGACCATGCAGGCGGTCGGCGATGCCGTCGAGGCGCTGGTCGACAGCGCCGAGACCGCGAAGGGCGCCCTCCGAGGTCTTCGCGATCTCGCCGAGAGCAAGTGAGTAAGCAGGAACACCGATGAATCCACACAAGCGAAGCAGCAAGGCGGAGATCGAGGATCTGATCAAGGCCCGCTACTCCCTGATCTGGATCACCTCCGCCGAGGAGCAACGCGTCGAGGAACAGCTCCGCAAGCTGTGCGTCGAGCGCGAGATGCGTCTCGAGGTGTGGTCGATCACCGAGGGCTTCAAGACGATCGCGAACGGGCAGGGCACGCGTGACGTGAAGGACCCGATGAAGGCGATCGATCACGTGGTGCGCAGCGAAGGCCGCGCGCTGTTCGTGCTTCGCGACTTCCATCCGTTCCTCAAGGAGCCCGCTGTGGTGCGGCGCCTCCGTGATGCTGCGACCGAGCTGCGCAAGACCAAGAAGAGTCTGCTCGTGCTGTCGCCGGTCACCAAGATCCCGCCCGAGCTCGAGAAGAGCATCAGTGCCGTCCTCGACTGGGAGCTGCCGAACCGTCAGGAGATCGAGCAGGCGGCCCGCAAGGTCCTGCCGAACCTGCCGGCCGCGACGCAGCAGCTGATGGAGAGCGATCCGACGCACATGGAGCGCGTCGTCGAGTCGGCGCTCGGCCTCACGCTTGTCGAGGCGGAGAACGTGTTCGCCAAGAGCGCGGTGCGCACGCACACGTTCGACCTCGAGACGATCCTCGAGGAGAAGAAACAGATCATCCGCAAGAGCGGCATGCTCGAGTACTACGAGCACCGCGAAGAGTTCTCTGACGTCGGCGGCATGGAGGTCCTCAAGGACTGGCTCGTGAAGCGCCGCGCGGCGTTCGGTTCGCGCGCGAGAGACTTCGGCCTGCCACTGCCCAAGGGCATCTTGCTGATCGGCGTGCCCGGTACCGGTAAGTCGCTCACCGCGAAGGCGGTCGGGGCGCTGTGGCAGATGCCGCTGCTGCGCCTCGATGTCGGCAAGATCTTCGCGGGCCTCGTCGGTAGCTCCGAGGAGAACGTGCGTACGGTCATCAAGACCGCCGAGGCGATCGCGCCCGCGATTCTGTGGATCGACGAGCTCGAGAAGGGGTTCTCGGGCACCGGCTCGTCGGGACAGACCGATGGCGGCACCACATCGCGCGTGTTCGGTACGTTCATCACGTGGCTGCAGGAGAAGACGACGCCGGTGTTCGTGATCGCCACCGCGAACAACGTCCAGTCGCTGCCGCCCGAGCTG
>JBBQFU010000342.1:0-8359 GCA_038322185.1 Haliangiales bacterium | reverse complement strand
TGCCGTTGCCGATGCCGATGCCGATGCCGATGCCGTTGCCGATGCCGATGCCGATGCCGATGCCGATGCCGATGCCGATGCCGATGCCGATGCCGATGCCGTGGCCGATGCCGATGCCGTGGCCGATGCCGATGCCGTGGCCGATGCCGATGCCGATGCCGTGGCCGTTGCCGTTGCCGTCGCCGATGCCGTCGCCGATGCCGATGCCGATGCCGATGCCGATGCCGATGCCGATGCCGTGGCCGATGCCGATGCCGTGGCGTACGACAGCGGCCGCGCGGCGACAACGCGCGCCCCGAAACGACAACGAGGACGCGCGAAGCGTCCTCGTGCTCGAGCGCTACGTAACGACTACGGGTTCGCGAGGCAGGTGCTCAGCTCGGCGGTCTGCGTGAAGCCGCACTCGCCGTCCGCCTGCACTTCGCACGTCGCTGCCTGGTAGCACGCGTACTCCGGCCGGAATTCGCAGGTCGAGAACCGCTGCTCGTCGCTGCAGATCTGACCCGAGCAACCGGTCTTCATGCACGTCTTCGCGGCCGGGGCCTCGTCGGTCGCGCGCAGCCAGAACTGCGAGACGGTGCGCGCCTTGCCAGTGCCACCCGGGCCGCTGACGGTGTAGCGCGTGCCCGAGATGATCAGGCCGTCGGTGTGCATCTTGTCGAGTGCGTTGCCGATCTGCTCGTCGGTCGCACCGGACTCCGCCCAGCCGAGATCGGAGAGCGACGCGGTCGCCGACGAGTTGATCTTCTTCTCGCGCAGCGACGGGCACGGGAACGTGATGCAGCGAACACCGCTGTCCTCGACCTTGGCGAGCGGGCCATCGGGCTCGTTCGGGCCCTGCGGTAACCACGCCTCGCGCGGGTTCAGGTGACCGAACTTGCCAAGGCCATTGCCCCAGTCCTTCTTCGGGATCGTCGCGCGGACGAGGATCTCACCGGTCAGCGTGTTGAGCGCACCTGACACCTTGTCCATGCCAACGGTGCCGAGGTTGAGCTTGGTCCAGTCATGGCTCGCGGCGTAGCAGCGCTCGGCCTTGGTGCCATCGACGCACGTGGTCTTGGTCGCGTTCGCGAGGCGGTAGAACACGCCACCGCAGAACGGCGACGCGCACCGGCGGAAGTCGGGCGACACGAAGTAGTACGTGTACACGCCACCGGCGAAGTCGGCCTTCGACTCGTCGCCGACCGTGGCGTCATCGGAGGCCAGCTCGTCCATGGCCGAGTCGTCGGTGCACGCGGCAGCGAGGGGAACGATCAGAGCGAGCGCGAAGGAGAGTCTAGAGAGCTGCATATGGATGCTTCGTGCTCGGAGCACCATCCATGCCACTCTGCGTCAAAATGCTTACTTGGGCTTAGATCTGCGACACTTGGCGACGCAGTGGCTAGTGTTGTCGCCACTAGCGCTTGGATCGCTTCTTCGGGTCATCAAGTGGCCAGGGCGTGCCACGACTCGGTGGCACCACACCTGGAAGCGTCGTTACCGGATTTGCAGAGGGCGGCGGCGCCGGCGCGGCGTCGAGCCAGGTCAGGCTGTCCTCGGGCTCGAGCGAAGGCACCGGCGCACGAGACACCTGGGTCTTGGTCGACTCTTCTTCAGCGAGCAGTCGATCGATCTCGTCGCCGAGCTCGATCACGTCGATGAACCGCGCGCTCGGCTCGCGATCGAGACAGCGCGCGACGAGTGCATCGAGGTCGGCCGGCACGTCGACGTAGCTCGAGAGCGGCGGCGGCGTGACCGACAGCATCGCGGTCAGCATCGCCGCCGGTGTCGGCGGATCGCCAAACGGTCGCTCGCCGGTGATCATCTCGTAGATCACGATCCCGAGCGTGTAGATATCGCTCTGCCCCGACGTCTGGCCTCCAACCATCTGCTCGGGCGCCATGTAGTCGAACGTTCCGACCATCTGGCCGGTGCGCGTGAGGTCCTGATTGTCGAGCGCGCTGCCGTGGAGGATCTTCGCGATTCCGAAGTCGAGGACCTTCACGAAATCGGGATCGCCACCGCGCTCCTCGAGGTGGATGTTCGTTGGCTTGAGATCGCGATGGATGATCCCGAGTGCGTGCGCCTCTGAGAGCGAGCTGCACACCTGACGCGCGATCGCGAGCATGCGCCGCCACGGCAGCGGACCGAGCGCGCTGAACCGCTCGTACAGGCTCTCGCCCTGCAGCAGCTCCATCGCGATGTAGAGCACGCCATTGGCGGTCTCGCCGAAGTCGTACGCGGTGACGGTATGCGGACTACGCAGCTGCGCGAGCGCAGTCGCCTCGCGACGAAACCGGGCGACGACGTCGGGCTCGCTCGCGAGATTCTCATGCAGGATCTTGAGCGCCACGGCGCGGCGGTTGATCACGTGCACCGCGCGATAGATCGCGCCAAAGCCGCCAGCCGCCAGCCGAAACTCGACCCGATAGCGACGGTCGATCACCTGCCCGACCAGCGGATCGACGATCGCGACCTTGGTCCGGTCGGGATCATCGTGGCGCATCGAGCTAGGATACCAACCATGGCAGCACAGCGTCAGCACGGGACGACGTTGATCGCAGGGCTCATCGTCCTCGGTGCGCTTGGCTTCCTCGGCGGCTCGGCCCGGTTCGTCGTGGACCTGGACCCCACCACGCGCGGGATTCTCTGGTTCGTCGCCGCCTTCGTCGCCGCCCACATCGCGAAGCGGATGCTCCTGCGGCTCGACACGAGCTGGCTGTGCGCGGGCGCCGTCGTGATGAGCATGCTCGCCATCGGCATCGAGCACCGCCACGCCCACCGCACCATCGAGATCACGATCCTCGTCCAGCTCGGCCTGACGCTCGCCGGTGCGCTTGCCGGTGCACTCACCGCACGTCGCCCCGCCAAGGTGCATGTCGTGTTCGCCGTGCTCGGTGCTGGCGCCGCAGGCTTTGGCGCCTCGGTGCTCGGCATCGGCATCGCGATGATCGTCGACATGCAGCACATCGCGAGCGCGTTCTTCCTCGCCGCGCCACTGGGCGCCATGTTCACCACTTGGTTTGTCTCCGAGGTCGAAGCGCTGCACACCGCGCTCGGCGAAGCGGTGGTGTTCGCGGTGTTCGTCGGGATCATCGGGGTGACCGACGGCTCGAAGGCCGACCTGGTCCTGGGGCTCATGCTCGCGGGAGTTGGCGCGGTCATTGGCTTCCTGCTGGGGGCCGCCGGCGGTGCATTCGGGGTCCATTTCCGCCGTCGGTTTGGGGCCGAGATCCCCCAAGCGCGGCAGGTCCACTAGCCACGGCAAGCGCGCTCGTCCGCGCAATCCCCATCGAAACGCCAGGTTAGGAACGGCTCGGGGGTTGCTTCACCCAGGGCATGCGCCTCGCTCACCTCGCCATCGCGACGTCTCTGGTAGCCACCTCCGCCGTGTCCGGCTGCGCCACCGATGCCGCCGTCGAGGAGGACCTGATCGAGGTCGACGACACCAAGGCCGACGACTTCTACTCCAACGTGTCGGCCGAGTTCGAGGTGCGCGGCAGCGTCAAGCTCAAGATGACCGACGCGGAGTTCGCCGACCCCGCGAAGCGCAAGGACCTGGTCGAGCGCCGCCTCACCGCCGTGGGCCTGTACCTGACGGCGTACGTGACCGACAAGTTCGAGGGCATCGACATCAACAACAACGGCCGGATCGATCCGGACGAGGTCTTCTTCAAGAACGTGAGCTACGGCGGATTCCACGCGATGGTCCGCACGATGAGCGGCGAGGCCGGCAATCTCAAGAAGGTCTCCACGGGTCTCTACGACCTGTCGTTCGAGATCGACCTCGCCGGTCCCAAGAACCTCACCCAGCTGCTGCCGCGCGTCGGCACCACGTCACCATTCAAGTTCGAGCTCAAGATGCCGGAATTTGCGTCGGTCGATCCGACCGCAGTTCCGCGCGGCGAGATTCGCAACTGGAAGCCCGAAGGCGCGACCGGCCCCGTCGAGAGCAACGTGCTGTCGCTCGTGAAGCTGCCGGTCCCGAAGAACGCATACCCGCAGTACGCCGAGTTCGTGAAGGACGGCACCTACGACGTCACCATGGTGTTCGGCTACGACTACAACACCCCGCGCTCCGACGTGACGGAGATCAAGGAGACCTACCACCACCTCGTCGGTCGCGGGTTCAAGTCGCCCGTCGCGAGCTTCGATGCACTCAAGGCCGATAGCGGACCGTTCACGCTCGACATCAAGGCGGGCGGCAAGGACGTCAAGATCGAGGTCCGCCTGTTCTACGCCGATATGTTCGAAGGCAAGCGCCCGCAGCAGAAGCAGCTGATCATCGACGAGCTCGTGAAGCGCGACGTGTTCTTCTACAACGGCCACGCCGGCCCGTACTACGGCTTCTACGTCGACCAGGCCAAGGAAGCCAGCGTCGGCTACCTCGAGGTCGCAGCGGCACCGTTCACCACGAAGCAGCAGCTGGTGATCGCGCAGGGCTGCCAGACGTACTCGCAGTACGCCGACATGCTCTACGCGAGCCCGATGAAGTCCGAGGACAACCTCGACGTGATCACGACGGTCAACTACTCGTACGGCGTCGGCACGATCGACCTGTTCGACTCACTGACGGCCGTCGAGGACAACCGCCACACGCCGACCGACGCGTACGCCGTCGTCGAGCAGCTGAACGCCCAGTGGATCAACCAGTCGTACGAAGTGTTCTACGGAATCATGGGCATCACCGCGAACCCGGCGGTCCATCCGTACGCGGCGCTCGACAAGATCGGCACCACGTGCACCGTGGCGAGCGACTGCGGCGATCCGAGCGCGAACCTCTGCATCAAGAAGGCTGTCAACTCGGTCAAGAAGGTGTGCGCGGCGACCGCGGTCGCGAACAAGTGCCCGACCGGCACCTACTTCAAGCAACTTCGCCAGGGCGACACCATCGTCGCTGCTGGTTGCGTGAAGTAGACGTAGTACTCTCGGGACGTGGTTCCCCGTCGTCTTGCAGCCTGCGCGCTCGTGCTCGCAGGCTGCGGTCGTTTCGGGTTCGCCGACAATCCCGACGCGACAACCGACGGCATCACCGACACGGCCCTCGATGCTGTCGGTCCGCCTTCGGTGCAGACCGTGACCCCGCCGACGTTCAGCACGAGCAGCGTCGCGTTCGTGGACATCCCCGGAGCGACGATCAACATCCCCGCCGCACCGGGCATACGGTTCTTGATCCTGACGAGCGCACAGCTCGGGGCAACCCTGGCGGCGGAGCCTGCCGTCGAGGCGCGCTACCTCATCGATGGCATCGAACGCGGCATGGGCGGCACCGAGGTCAGCGCCCCTAGCCGACCGGGCCCGTGGCAGCACGCCGAGGTGCTCGACGGCGACGACGCTCCGCACACGCTCAGCTACCAGCTCCGTGATGCGTTTGCCGGTACATCAACGATCACGAACCTGACGGCGATCGTCATCCCGCTCCCCGCAGAGGCCGTGTCCTACGCGCGTCTCGATCCACCGCAGGAGGTGACGTCACCCACCGAGATCCCGCTGGTGCCGCTCGCGCTCGGGCCGCTCAGCGGCGACTACACATTCTTTCTCGTCGTCAATTCGTCGGAAGGGATCGTGGGGTCCGACTCCTACGTGCAGTGGCGTGGCCCATCCGACGAGGTCTGGCTCAGCGACATGCAAAACCCGCGCGATGCGTGGCAGTCGTACTTCGTGATCCAGCGCGCCACCGTCGACCTCAGCGACGCCGTCGTGACCTTGTACTCGCATTACGGTGGCTCGGGACCGACCCAGGTGCGCAACGTGCGCGCGATCGCGGTGCGAAACGATGCGTTCGTAAGCGCCGCATTCGACCGCCACGATGTCTTCGACGGTGCTTACGCATTGGCCACTCCCCTGTTCGGCGCGCAGCTGGCTCTGGTCCCGGATCCCGTGCCGGCGAGTAGCTATGTCGTCGTGAGCTCGGTCCGTCTCGATGAGGACTGCACCTCCGCCGCCCCCGATGCCGAGCGCGCAATCCATGTCGAGGTCGATCAGCAGATGACGGTGCTCGTGCACACGACCGACAGCTGCGCGTACCAGCCCACGTACGGCATGGTGCAGCTACTACCTGCGCAGCCCGCGCAGGTGAAGGTCGGCTACTCCACCCTCAACGGATCGCCGGTCGACTACAGAGGCTCGCAGGTGCTCGTGCTCGGCCTGCGGTGATCCGGTCAGCGCGAGTTTCAGTTCGAGTATGAGCTGCGACGGCCCCTGGTCTGCGTCCTGACTCTTGCGCGCGACAACCCGGTCCGCGCAGGAAATGCGGGTATTCGCCCGGATCGCGCTTGCTCGAACCACCTGGCATGCGCATCGCGGTCATTACCATTGCAGACACCGTGGTGATCATCGGCGCGAGCCGAGACACGACGCTGTATGCAGCCGATAACTCAGGTCGCGTCGCTCTTGGTATGCAGGGCAGCGACGACGTCGAGGGCCTGTAGCGCGAAGCGCAGGAAGTCGCGCTCGGTCACAATTCCCATGAGCACGCCGGTCTCGTTGACCACGGGCAGGCAGCTGAACAACTGATCGAGCAGAATCTGCGCGGCATCTCTCGCGAGAGTATCGGGGGTCACCGTCAGGACGCCGGTGGTCATGATCTGTTCGATCCGCACGCTCTCCTGACACGCGCGCCGCTCCTCGTCGGTCAGGGGCGAGAGGGCACTGATCTGGGCTCGCAGCACGTCGGTGCGGGTCACGAGCCCGAGGATGCGTCCGTCGCTGTCGATGACCGGCAAATGACGAAACCGGTGGAGTCGCAGCACGTCCTCGGCGAGCGAGAGCGTCAGCTCCGCGAAGAAGCTCACGACATTCGTGGACATGATGTCTCGGACAGTCAGTGGCTTCATGCCGAACGACGTAGCAACATCTGGTCCGTTCCGCGCTCACGTGGATGAAGACGGCGTAGCGTCAGCGACATGTGGCAGAAACTATCTGCTCGATTGCCTGCGCGAAGGGATAGGGTCGAGCCATGTCGCATGCTCGTCTCTCGGTCGCCGAGACGTTCGGACTCTCACCATGGCGGGTGCGCATGCGCGAGGCGGCGTTGCTGTTTCGTGGCGATCCGACGACGCCCAAGACCCGGTTCGATCACACGTCACTGCGGCAGATGACGCGCGTCTCCGGGTGGCGGATCTGGGCCGGGCGGCGCCCGTACGGTCGACGCATTCCGATCTCGAACCTGTTCAACCACGACCAGTCACCGCCCGAGGACGGGTGGAGCGTTCGCATCACGCGTGTGCGCGACTTCCGCGGCCGCGGGCTGACGTACGACAGCCACAACGGCACGGACTTCGCGACGCCGATCGGAACGCCGGTCGTCGCCGGTGCGCCGGGCGTCGTGCTGCGGGTATCGCGCGAGTTCAACCGGGGCGGGCTCAAGATCTTCATCGATCACGGTGGCGGCCTCGTCACGACGTCGAACCACCTCGGGCGCTCGCTCGTCATGGTCGGCGACCGCGTGAGGCGAGGACAGGTGATCGCGCTCTCCGGGTACAGCGGCCTTGACGGGCTCGCGACGTTTCCGTGGGGGATCCCGCACGTTCACTACAACGTCTGGCTCGACGGCGTGCCGGTCGATCCGTTCGCGCGGACCGACGAGGTCGCGCTATGGCGACGCGGCAACGCGCCGGCGCCATGGGATGGCAAACCCGACGATGACGATGATGACGCCGAATGCTCGGCATGGGACGAGAGCGCGATCATGCGCGCCCTCGCCGCGTGCGATAGCGAGGCTTCGCGAGCCGAGATCGAGGCGGAGCGGGATCCCGACCAGCGCGCGATGGCTGTCCTGTTCCACCTGAACTACTACCCGACGCGGTTCCGCGAGCGCCCGTGCATCTACGCGGCACGCCATCCGCGCCTGCCGGTGCTCGATCTGCCGTTTCTCGCGGCGGACTATGACGGAGTACAGTTCCCCGACGGTGGTCCGGTCGGTGAGCCACGACCAGCAATGACGGCGTCGTCGTAGCAGCCCACGCTCGGCCTGCGGTGATACGCTCGCGGCATGCGGGGCCACGCCATGGGTGTCGAATCTGTCGACATCATCACGAGGGTGCTGCGCGCCGAGTTTCCCGAGCTCGAGGCCGAGCGGCTGCGCGCCGCCGTCGAGCGTGCGGTCTCTCGCGTCGCAAGCTCGTCGATGGATACCGAAGGGTATCGCGTGGTCGATCTGCACCTCGCCAAGGTCGAGGCCTCCGAGGAGAGCGAGGAGCGCTCGAAGATCCTGCGCGAGCTCGCCGAGACGCTCGAGGGTCGTAACGATGCGGAGCGCGCGCTCGTGGTGCGGCTGTCGGCATTCGGTGAAGTTCCGCAACAGGACGACATCGGTCCGCTGCTGCGCCTCGCCCGGATCACCGACCGCTACAGCGAGCTGCCGCTCGAGGCGATGAGC
>JBBQFU010000341.1:0-8384 GCA_038322185.1 Haliangiales bacterium | reverse complement strand
ATCGGCGAACGATCCCGACATCTACGGCGTCGCGCACTCGAACCAGCCCAAGCTCGACGAGGCGCTGCAGGAGGCGCACCTGCGGCAGATCTACGGCCTCTACGCGGGGCTCGAGATCGTCGCGCAGCTGTTCGGCGGCATCATCCCCACCGACATCCAGGGCATGTATCGCGGCGGTACACCGTCGGTGTCGACCGCGGCCACGAACCCCTACTACCACACCAACCTCGACACGCCCGACAAGGTCGACCTGCCGTTCCTCGTCGAGTCGACCGACGCGTTCGATGCCGCGCTCGAGAATCTCTACAAGCTCACGCCGGCCGACTTCGCGGTCGACGATCCTGCGTTGTGGAAGGCCGAGGTCACGACCGCCACCGGCGCGATGCTCGACGTCTCGATCACGGTGCGTGACAGCACTGGCACGCCCCGCGCGAACGCGATCGTGGATGCCGCCGCGATGTACAGCGACTTCATGCTCGCGGCGGAGACGCGCGGCACGACGGACGCGAACGGCCAGGTCACGCTGCAGCTACCGGCGACGGTCACCACGATGGGCGACGATGGGCAGCGGTTCCTGCACGTGACCGCGGGTCCCGTGTACCCGCTCGTCGAGCAGATCGTCCCGCTGTAAACACGTCGACGTCGACGTCGACGTTCAAGCGGCGTGAACGAGCACGACGGTGATGTTGTCGGCGCCGCCGGCAGCATTGGCACGCTCGACCAGCTCGAGGACCACGGCCGTCAGATCGCCACCATCCTTGACGACCTCGAGCAGCTCCTCGTCATCGAGGTGGCCCGACAGGCCGTCGGTGCACAGCAGGTAGCGGTCGTTGGGCTTGATCTCGTGCGTCCGCACGTCGACCTCGACCACATCGTTGAGGCCGAGTGCGCGCGTGATGACGTTCTTGTGCGGGAAGTTGTTCTCTTCCTCGCGCGTCATCGTCGGGTTGATCTCCTTGAACTGCTCGAGCAGCGAGTGATCGCGCGTGAGCCGGATGATCTCGCCGTCGCGAACGCGATAGGCGCGCGAATCGCCGACGTGCGCGATCGTGATCGACTCGCCCACGATCGCCGCGCACACGAGCGTGGTGCCCATGCCCTTGCGGCCCTTGTCGGCACTCGCCTCGAAGATCCTTAGATTTGCGAGACCCACGCCGCACAGCAAGCGGTTCTCGACGAGCGAGAGGTTGTCTTCGCGCTTGAACGGCCAGTCGAGCTCGGGGGTCTTGCAGGCCGCGTGATAGAAGCCAGCGATCTCGCTGAGCGCGAGGCTCGAAGCGATCTCGCCCGCGGCATGACCGCCCATACCGTCGGCGACGAGCACGAGCGCGTCCTCTTCGAGGATTCCGTACCCGTCCTCGTTGTGATTGCGGCGCATGCCGAGGTCGGTCCGAGCCGCCCACCGGAGTGTCATCGCGGCCATGATACCAGTGCTTCAGCGCGCGTAGGCAATCTCGACAGCACCCCGAAACACGGAGCCGAGCGGCAGCAGCCAGACCTTGCGTGACCAGCCTGCTGCCGCGGGGGCGTGGATGGCCTCGCGAGGTACTGTACGGATGACGAGCCACACGCCGCCGTATCCGTCGGTGACGAACTCGGGCATCGGCTCGACGTCGCCACCGCGATAGAGCGGCGATGCGATGGCGGGCCGGGCATGAGCGTCGCGGGTGTACGTGAACGACTCCCACGGCGCGACCGGTCCGCCGATCGCGAGATCGACGTCCGTGGGGGTCTCCAGGCCGGAGACCCCCGCGATAAAACGAGGCTCGAGATCGACCAAGGTGAGTCCCTTGGCGGCGAGCGCGAGCGAAAATCTAGTCTCGTCAGGACGCTCGACGGTGGGCGACACGGCAGTCGCGACGCCCACGTCGTCGTGCGTTATGCAAACAGCTGCGCCGGCGACCCCGGCCACGGCGAGCACCGCGAACCCGACCGCAAAGCGGCGCAGGCGACGGCGGCCGACCATCACATCGCGCTCGACCGCGCCGGCGGCCTCGGCCAGCCTAGCGTCCTCGAGCATGCGCTTGACGTCGTCGTGCTCCCGCTGCTTGTCCGCAAGCTCACGGGCGAGCACCTCGTCGCGAGCGGCCAAGGCATCGATGTCGCTGCGATAGGCCGCCATGGGCCTATTGGACACCGAACCGGGGTCGCCGCGTGGGTCCGACTACAGGCGACCGGTGGCCGCGAGCAGGATGAGGATCAGGACCAGGATCCCGGCCGGGCCAAGGCCCGCGGCACCGAAGCGGCCGTAGCCGAGACCGCCACCGATAAGGGCCACGAGAAGCAGAACAATGAGTAGGGTCATCATGCTCGGAGTTACTGCGACCCGTGTGCCAGGGGCGCAACCTATCGGACTTCGACCGATCCAGCTGTGCAAGGCTCTATGCGCGGTGTGCCCCGCTGATCCGTCGGTGGGCACCCAGTCGCGATGCCACGTGCGGAACTTGCTGTAGCGGGCGCCGGTGTCGCGGTTCCCCCCCGCCGTTATCGCCGAGCGTTCCCGAGCATCGGATCCGCGATCAGCGGGTCCATGGTGCACAGCGAGCCCGCTGGCCGCGCTGCACGTCGGCGTCTACATCGCGGTGTAGTGACGACCGCGTGGCGCGTCATATCGGCCAGCATCACACGACTCGCGGGGGATCCGTGCGCTAGCTTTGCCCTCGTGATCATGCCCCTCCCCTACCTCGCCGTCGTCGCGATTCTGTTCGCGATCGCTCTCGCGTGGTGGCTGAGCCGCCGCGTTCCCGTCTCGCACACGCCCGTTGCGCTGATGGTGACCCGCATCGGCTTTCCCGCGAACATGCGGCTCGACGATGCGGACCAGGCGCTCACGATGCTCGAGCTGCGCGACGAGATCGTGATCCCGTTTCCACGCGCGATCCTTGTGATCGATTTCCCGCTCACACACCCCGCTCACATCGGCATCACCGCCGCGTTGCCGCAGGGCTTCACGCGCGGCGAGCTCGTCCGTGCAATCTGCGAGGAGTACGCGCACGTCTATGCGGCCGAAGAAGGCACCGCGACGAACGCCGAAGTCAGCGTCGAGAGCCGCGGCACGCGCCGCGAGCGCAATCGCACCGACGGCGCGTACGGGATCTGGGGGCACCAGCTCGATGACCTCGTGCTCACCTCAGCCCGCTGGGTCAAGCAGTCGAATGGCGACGTGAAGGTCGAGCTCCATGTCGAGGCTCGACCGGTTCCGCCGCCGACAGCACTGCCGAGCGCTTGACGGTCAGACCGAATGCTCGAGGTTGGCAGCATCATCGGCGGGCGCCTGCGGGTCGAGCAGATCATCGGCGCCGGCGGCATGGGCATCGTCGTTGCGGCGACGCATCTCGAGCTCGGCAACCGGGTCGCGGTCAAAGTGCTGCGCGACGAGATCGCGCAGAACCCGACGATCGTCGAGCGCTTCATCCGCGAGGCGCGCGCGGTGGTCAACCTGAGAACCGAGCACGTGTGCCGCGTGCTCGACGTCGGCCGGCTCGACAACGGCGCGCCGTACATCGTGATGGAGATGCTCGCGGGCGTGGACCTGTCGCGCTCGATCGCGCAGCGGCCGTTGCCGATCGCGATGGCGGTCGACTACGTGATGCAGGCGTGCATTGCGATCGGCGAGGCGCACGCGGCCGGCATCGTGCACCGCGATCTCAAGCCGGCGAACCTGTTCGTCACGCGGCGTCCCGACGGTGGTCCGCTCGTCAAAGTTCTCGACTTCGGAATCGCGAAGGCGATGGAAGCGGGCGGCGCCCACCTCACGCACACGACGGGCATGATGGGCTCCCCCGGGTACATGTCTCCCGAGCAGCTGCTCTCGGCGCGCGATGTCGATGTGCGCACCGATATCTGGGCGCTCGGCGTGACGCTGTACCAGCTGATGTCGGCGCGCATGCCGTTCCCGGCGCCGACGCTCACGGAGATCGCGATCAAGGTCGCGACCGATCCTCCCGATCCGCTCGATGTCGATCCGCAGCTCCGGGCCGTGATCTGGCGATGCCTCGAGAAGGATCGCGAGCGGCGCTATCCGTCGGTCGCCGCGCTGTCGGCGGACCTTTCGAGGTTCGCGTCGAGCGATGGCCGCGGCAAGACCGGGGCGCACACGGCGCAGCACGCCGCGAGTCTGATGCCGCCGACCGGGCCCATCGCGATGAACGCGCCGACCGCCGCGTCGATGGCCGCGTCGGTCGTGCCGCAGCTGGCAGCGCCGATTGCGACGCAGACGGTAACCGTGCCCCGCGCACGCTGGCCGCTCGTCGTCGGTGCGCTCGCGCTGGTCGGTGTGACCGTTGCCATCGTGCTCGCGGTGACGCGCACGGACGCGCCGCCCGCTGCCGCGCCGCCGGCTCAGGCTCCGGTGGTCGTTGCGCAGGTGCCCGATGCAGGCGCGGCGATTGCCGTGGTGCCTGCGACGCCCGGGGATGCCGGGGACCCGTGGGCGACGTCGAGCGGTCCGTCGGTCATGAAAGACGACGAGACCACGCCATCCGACGCGCAGACCGAGGTCGTCGAGACCGAGATCAAGCCGGAGGACCTCGGGTACATCCTCTCGGACGAGAGGAAGGCGCAGGCGCGCAAGGGCTGCCAGGCGATGCTCAAGCAGAAGGACGTCCGGTTCGTCGGGCCGATGGCACCGGTACTCGCGCAATGCCACTGCGCGGTCGGCGACGTCGCAGGTGCGATGAAGGTGCTCGCGACCCTCACGGATCGAGCCCAGCGACTGTCGGCGCGGCAGCTGTGTGCGGTGCAGGGCGTCACGCTCCCTGTCGTACCCAAGAACTAGTCAAACCGATCGTCTAGACAGCGACGCCGTCGATTAGAGTAGCGGGCGATGACCCGCTGGCCGCTCGCGATCACGCTGCTCGCGGCGTGTGGCCAGCCGCCGCCACCGCAGCAGCCGCCGCAGCACTCGGTGTCCACGCCCGACGCGCAGGTGATCGACGCACCGATCGTCGACGGAACGCGGACGCTGTTGCCGGGCTGCACGCAGCGGGAGAGCGAGGCGCGGCTCCGCGAGCTCGAGGACATCTCGGCGCGCGTCCAGGGCGCGACTGCCGATGCACGGCTGATCGTCGACGAGCTGCGCCTGTTCGTCGACAAGCCGTGCATGCGCCACGTGCGTCCGGCGATCGCGTTCCCGACGGAGCCGACGATCGCCCAGCTTCGCTTGGCCTTCGCGTGGGGCTTCGACTCGGCGCTGATCGAGGCAGCCGGCGGGCTGGAACAGAAACACGGCCATGCGGTGCAGGTGCTGCCGCCGAGCCTGGTGCCCGATCTCGGCGCCCAGGAGAAGGCCGCGATCGCCGCGCTGCGCTGCACCGCGACCGATGGATCGTGCGGGCCGGCCGCGAGTTACGTCATGCGCGCCGAGGGTGCATTCGACGCGCGCTACGCGATCGAGATCGCGAGCCACCAGTCGCGCTCCGACGACAGCTACTCGATCCACCTCGAGATCCCAGCGCGTGCGTGCGCCGAATGGCTGAGCCGTGATCCCGATGCACCACGGCCGAAGACCTACGAGGCCTGGGTGTCGTGCATGACATCGCGGGTGCCAAGGAACACGCGATTCGCGGTGCGCGACCTCCGTGCGCCGACGAAGGGCTGGCTCGTGCTGCGCGGCCATCGCGGGCACTACGCGGTCGCCGACGAGATTCGCGCGTATGACCTCGCGACCGGTGCCGCGTATGTCGCGAGCAACTTCCAAGGGCTGGTGTCGCCCGGCACCCCGACGGGCATGTCCGCATTCACCGGCCGCGTCGATCCGGGCCAGCTCCGCGAGGTCGCATTCATGCTGCGTGCTCGTCCCGCGCTCGTGCGCGTGCGAACGCGAATCTTCTACGCCGAGATCCCCGAGTCGCTGTCACTCGCGCTCAGCAAGGACGGCGCGTTTCCGGGCGAGGAGGAGTGGGGCCGCGTCGTCATGAGATCGAGCGACGAGACGACGATTCATGCGCTGCTGCGTGACGGCAACGATCGCTACGAGGGGACGTTCACGTGGCCCGAGTCGTTCTGGTGGCCCGACACGCACCTCGTCGACCTCGTCGAGATCATGGAGGCCGGGCTCGTCCGCGGCTGCGCGCCGGCGAAGCTGCCGCACAGAAAGCAGCTCGAGATTCCTGCGACCACGGATCCTGCACTGGTGCGGGCGTTCGACGGCCTGCGCACGGCCACGTGCAAGGGCGTGCGCTGATGCTGATCGCGCTGAACAAACCGTACCTCGTGCACTGCAAGTTCACCGACGACGAGGAGCCACCGCGCCCGACGCTCGCGCAGTTCGGATTGCCGCCGCGCGTGTATGTCGCGGGTCGGCTCGATCACGACAGCGAGGGCCTGCTGCTGCTCACCGACGACGGCAAGCTCAACCAGCGCCTGACCGACCCGCGGTGGAAGGCGCCAAAGACGTATCTCGCGCAGGTCGAGGGCACCGCGAGCGACGACGCGCTCGACAAGCTGCGCCGCGGCGTGGTGCTCAAGGATGGGCTGACGCTCCCGGCCGAGGCGCGCGCGATTGCCCAGCCCGAGTGGCTGTGGCCGCGCGATCCGCCGATCCGCGTGCGCAAGACCGTGCCCGACTTCTGGCTCGAGCTTCAGATCCGCGAGGGTCGCAACCGCCAGGTCCGGCGCATGACCGCCGCGGTCGGCCTGCCCACCCTGCGGCTGGTCCGGGCTGCCATCGGCCCGTACCGACTCGGAGATTTGGCCCCTGGTTCCTGGTGCGAGATCGAGGTGCAACGCTGACGCTACGCTGGTAGGGTCCGCGCCGTGGGACGCGCCTTCGAGAAACGCAAGCACACGATCTTCGCGCGCATGGATCGCGTGGGGAAACAGTTCGCGAAGATCAACAAGGAGATCGCGATCGCGGTCAAGTCCGGTGGCTCCAGCCCGGATGGCAATCCGTCGCTACGCCGCGTGCTGCAGAACGCACGCGCGGTCAACATGCCGAAGGACAAGGTCGAGACCGCGATCAAGAAGGCCAGCGGCCAGGGCGCGACCAGCTACGACATCGTGTTCTACGAAGGCTACGGTCCGCACGGCATCGCGATGATGGTGGAGACCGCGACCGACAACGTCACGCGGACCGTCGCGAACGTGCGCCACGCGTTCAAGGCGTACGGCGGCAACATGGGCACGACCGGCAGCGTGTCGTTCATGTTCCAGCGCCAGGGCGTGTTCCGGCTCAACCCCGAGGGCATCGATCGCGACACCCTCGAGCTCGAGCTGATCGACCACGGCCTCGTCGGCCTCGACGAAGGTGAAGGTCAGAAGGGCGAGAAGCAGCTGCTCGTGCGCGTCGCGTTCAACGACTTCGGCACGATGCAGTCGGCGCTCGAGGCGCGCGGCATCACCGCGGTGTCGACCGAGTCCGAGATGGTCCCGGAGAACGTGACGGAGCTGCCCGAGGAGAAGGCGAACGAGGTCATGGAGCTCATGGCCCGCCTCGAAGAAGACGACGACGTGCAGAACGTCTACAGCAACCTGGCCTGACGCCTCACTCGGTCGGCCGGCAGACCTGGCCTGGACCATCCGCGATCGTCGCGCAGCGATGCGCGGCCGGGCAGCCGTCATCGCCCTTGCACTTGATCTCGCACGACTTGAACTCGGGTCCGCGCGGTCCGGCGATTCCGTAGTAGCTCACGCAGGTGAGCCCACTCGCACACGCGTCGCCGGCGCCACACGTCTCGCCCATCGCCGGACCCGACGTGGTGGGTGTGGGCTCGGTGGGTGCCGGCGGCGTCTCGGGAGACGGCGGAGGCTGCGTCGGCGCCGGCGATGACGAATAACAGGCGGCGAGCAGCAGACACAGCGCGAGCGACTTCATGGCTACGAACTAGCACATTGCTACACTTCGATGTGTCTCGCGCTACGCCGCGAATGATCGAGGCCGCGATGCTCGACCTGCTCGACGAGCGCGGCACGGCGACGGCGTGTCCTTCCGAAGTTGCACGACGCATCGGTGGCACCGAGTGGCGTGCGGAGATGCCGGCGGTCCGTGCGGTCGCAGCGCGGCTGCAGGCGAAGGGAACGATCGACGTGTATCAGCATGGGCGGCCGGTCCATATCGTGACGGCGCGCGGACCGATCCGGCTTCGCGCACGTGCGGTCGAGTCGATCGACTATCGCGCGCACCCGGAGCGCTACGTGGTCGGTCGCGGTGAACAAGGCGTGCTCACCGTCGAGCCGTACAAGAGCGAGCTGCTGCCGCTGTGGCGGTTCAAGACGCCGACGATCGCGCGCACGAGTGCGGCCGCGCTGTATCGCGCGTTCCTCGATTACGGCAAGGCCGGCGACTTCGTCGGAATGGACATGGCGCGCAAGTTCATCCAGATGGGATGGACGCGCGCACGTCGGTACGCGAACCACCGCACCGGCACCAAGTACGGTGGCAGACG
>JBBQFU010000340.1:0-8412 GCA_038322185.1 Haliangiales bacterium | reverse complement strand
GCGCTCTATCGTCGCGCGCTGGACCTGCTCGCGCGGATCCCCGAGGGGCCAGCTCGTGATGCCACCGAGCTCGGGCTCCTCCACGGGGCGTCGACCGCGGTGGTGCGGCAGACCCCGAGCACCAGCGAGCCGCTTCAGCTGTTCGAGCGGATGGTCGCGCTCGCACGGCGCGTCGATGACAAGGTGTCTCTGTGCTCGGCGCTCCTCAACATGAGCGTCCGACTCTCGACGCTCGCGCAGTATCAGCGTGCGCTCGGCGTGCTCGGACAGGTCGACGCGGTCGGGCTGGAGATGCCGCCTGGTTCCCCCATGCGGATCTTTCTCGACTCGGTGCGCGCCATGGCATGGTTCTGGACCGGTCAGCTCGCGGCCTCGTTCGCACACCTCGAAGCCCACACGCTGCCGCATCCGCCATCGGAGGACGGAGCGCAGCTCCTGGTCCTCGCGCCGACGGATCGCCGCGTCGTATTCATCGTCTACGTCTCCGCGCTGTACTGGCTGCTCGGATCACCGGAGCGTGCGTTCCGCGAGGCTCAGCGGGCGATGGAGATCGCCGAGGCGAGCGGCGATCCGTACACGCGCGGCATCGCCTACTGCCACCAGGCGCGGTTACGGGTGTTCGTCGGAGATCCTCCAGCCGAGGTCCGCGCGTATGCGCAGGCCGCGCTCGCGATCGACGACGCAGAGGTCTGGCACGCGCAGGCGCGGCTGCTTTTACGGTGGGCCGACAGCCACGAGGCCCCGCTCGATGCCGCAGCGGTCGACAACACAATGCACGATCTCCACGACCGCCTCGCGTTGTTCCCGATGGGGTGGACGTACCTCGGGATCACCGCGATCGGCGCCCTGCGGCGTTCGGGCCGGGATACAGAGGCCATGGTGGTGGTCGACGAGATGCTCGAGTTCGCGCGGAGCCGGGATGAGCGGTTCCTCGAGCCGGAGCTGCAGCGGATCCGCGGCGAGCTACTGGAGCCCACCGATATCGAGGGGGCCGCGGTTGCGTACGAGGAGGCGTGGGCGAACGCCCGCGCGATGGGCTCACGAGCGCTCGAGCTGCGCGCGGGAGTCCGGCTCGCCACGCTCCGCCGCGGCACCGCATCGTCGGCAGTCGTGCTCGAGCGGCTCGCCTCGGTCGCCAACATGTTCACGGACGGCCGTGACACGGTGGATCTCGCGGCTGCGAGGGCGCTGCTCGCTACAGCGCGCGCGTGACCGGAACCGAGGTGAATTCGCCGTGGCACCGCGAGCGGCGGTGACGAATCAAGCACGTTCAGTAGGCGCGCAGCCCTGTCCGTTCTCTGGGTGTGCGACGGCCAACGGATGCAGACAGCCCATGAAGTCCGTCCGATGCGCGGTGCCTAGTGCGGGCAAGACCACTTGTGGCTGCGCCCGCGCCGATGCCAGACCGGGGTCAAGACCTATTTCTGGCCCAAGGCCGTCTGCGAGAAGTGCAAAACGCCGTTCGAATACGACGGCGATCCGCGGCAGACCCGATCGCGCGTCCCGAAGCAGTAGCCCACGAGGCTGCCGCCCGGATCGAATCAGATTGCGGAGTCGTGCGCCGCGACGCCCGACCAACCGTCGGAGCCGCGAGGCAACGCGATCACGAACGCGGCCCGCGACGTCGAGCGAGGGCACCAAGCCAAACGAGCTCACGGTGTCCGAGGCTCGGACACTGGCCACGCATTGGGTGGTTCTACCGTGATCTATGTCGGACATGCCGCGGATGCGAACTGCGACGTAGTCACGTCGGAAACGAAGAGAGCGTAGGCACCAATCAGTGCGGTCTCGATGGCCAAGCGTCGACACGCGCGACCAGCGTAGCGAGTCGAAGCGTGAGACCCCAGCGTTAACCGAATGGGGTCCCCATCCGGCCGACCCAAGCAGCACATGATGAAATCAGCTGAATGGGTCTGTGTCGTTGTCCTCGCCAGCGGCGGATGTTCAGGCCTGGGAGGCACCGCCGCCGGTAACGGCAAGCTGCAGAACTGCCTGGCCGATGCGGAGGATGGCTATGCCATGCTCGACAGCTATCCGAGCTGCCCAGATGGTGTCGGTGAGTCGGTCGATTTTCACTTCAACGTGACGACCACGGGGAAGCGGTCGACCAGCGACACCGTCAAGCTGATTGGGCAGATAAGCGTCGAGGATCCGCTCTCGGGTCAGACGTTCTGGGGTGTCCCCTTCGCGGGCGGCTTCGGGTTCGAGGCCACCAACAACATCCCGCTCTCCCAGTCGTTGGTTGCGAGGGAGTTCAAGGCACACGAGCGGAATCAGACCCGTACCGGCTGGATGCTCGGCTGTTACGCCGAGGGCTTCAAGAAGCCGACCGCGAAGGACCTCTGCAAGGTCGACGACAACGGCAACCCTATCAACCTGTTTGCAGCGCTGGTAGCGAGTGACGGTAACGACCAGGGCGCGATGCTGGTCATTGCCCAGCGCTCGAACCTCATCGAAAATATCTGCGACGCCATGGTGGGCTCGCCGCAGTGCGGGGATGGAATCGAGATGGAGGCATCGTGGTTCATCGGTCGGCTCCAGAAGGGGACGATGCACATCCAGGTCCGCCCGCAGTAGCCGCACCGACTTCTTTGGGATCAACCTCGCGGGTGGTATCCGTCTTCGCGCGCAGCGGCGCCTTGGCAGGACCCCGTGCCACTGCAAGCCCGGGCTGCGGTTGCGCACTCAGCGAGCATTCGGAGTCACCCTTGTCTATTCGCGGTGCCCCGGCGACACTTGCGCGTGACCAACCTCGGTGAGCGGGATGCCCCCGTGAAGGCGCCAACTGCGCGGGCGCTGCTCCGCCCGCGTCGCTTGGTCGGCAGGGACAGCGAGCTCCGCGATGTGACCGACAGCATCGCGTCGGCGCCGGTGACGACGCTGACCGGACCTGGCGGCGTTGGGAAGACAGCGCTCGCCATCGCCGTTGCGGCATCGTGCGCCGCAGATTTTCCTGACGGCGTGACCGTGGTCTGGCTCGGGTCGGTGAGGTCCGCGGAGCTCGTCGCGGCTGAGGTCGCCGCGCAGCTCGGGCTGCCGAAGTTGGGTGGCCAGTCCTACGAGGACGCGCTCACCGCGTGGCTCCTCGAACGCGATGTCTTGCTCTTGATCGATAACTGCGAGCACGTGGTTTCCGCCGTGGCCGATCTCGTCGATGCGCTGACTGCGCGTCTTCCGCGTCTTCGAGTTCTGACGACCAGCCGAGAGCCCCTATGGATCGACGGTGAGGTGACCTACCGGCTCGCCCCTCTCTCCGTCGTGGGGCCGGACGCGAGCCTCGCGGACGTCGCGGCGAGCCCGGCGGTGCAATTGTTTCGGGAGCGAGCCGGCGCGCGTGCACACCAAGCGCTCGACACGGAGCGCGCCGCGCGCCTCATCGGAGAGATCTGCCGGCGCGTCGATGGGATTCCGCTCGCGATCGAGCTGGCAGCGGCGCGAGTGGCGGGTCTCGACCTCGAGGACGTCGCCTCGCACCTCGACGATCTCTTCCACTTGCTGCCGCAGCCGGCGCGACGGGCCGACGGCGCGCAGCGCTCACTCCGCGCCACCGTGGAATGGAGCGATGCCCTCCTCACGGAGGAGGAGCGGCGCCTCCTCTGGCGGATGGCCGTATTCGCCGGTGCGTTCGATCTGACGGCGATCAAGGAAGTCTGTGCGAACGGCGGCCAGACCGCGGCACAGGTCGCGGACCTCACCGCCCGCCTCGTCGAGAAATCGCTGCTCCTGAAGCGAGGCGATAGCGGCCTCTATCAACTGCTCGAGACGATCCGCCAGTACGGAAGCGAGCAGCTCATCGCCGCCGGCGAAAGCGACGCCATCCGCGAACGTCATGCGCGCTTCTACCTCGGCGTCGCCCTTCAGGCGTGCGGCGGTATCATGACCGGGAACGAGCGGCCGCACCTCGACGCGCTCGGACGCATCGACGACAACCTGCGCGTCGCGCTCGCGCGCCTTCTGCTGATCGATCCTCGCGCAGCGCTGGAACTCTCCGCATCACTCGTGGGGTCCTGGTGGATTCGAGGAAGGCTCCGCGAAGGCATTCGCTGGATCGAGCAAGCGCTCGCCGCTGCGCCGGACGCGCCGCCCGAGCTCCGCGCGACGGCGCACTTCGCGCATGGCTTTCTCATCGCGCAGGACGCGGACGACTGGGAGGGCGCCGCCAGGTCGATCGACCTCGGTATTGCTCTCCTCGCGAACGCGAGCGAGCCGCCGCCGGTCCTCGGAATGCTCATGTGCCTCCGAGGTGAGTGCGACGTGTTCAGCGGAGACGCGACGTCGGCCTCGGCGCGCGCCGAGGCGGGGCTCGCGATCGTCCGCCGTCACCCCCAGGCTCTCGAGGGCTGGCCGGGAATGTTCTGCACGTGGCACGTCGCCAACGGGAAGCGCGCCAACGGAGATGCGGACGCCGCCATCGCGATCTTCACCGAGTGCGCCGAGATCGCGCGCCGCTGTGGTCTGCGCGTCGGGGAGATGGTCGCGTGCAACGCCGTGGGGGAGATCTTGGAGGAGCGCGCGGTCCTCGACGAAGCCCGCCGATTCTGGGAACGCACGCTACGATGCCGCCGGGAGCTCGACGCGGTCAACGTGGGCCACCTCCACGGCTCGATGCCGCTCAACCTGCTCGCGATCGCGCGAGTGGCGGCAAAGCAAGGGGACCTCGCGACGGCATCGACGCTCTTGCGTGAGGCATTGCCGATCGCGCACGAGATCCGCGACGAGGCGACCGCGGGGCAAATCGCGGATCTCCTGTTGCAAACGTCGCGGGTGGAACCCACGCAGAGCGCGACGCTGCGGCCGGAGGGTGGCGTCTGGTCCATCATGTTCAACGGCAAGAGTGTCCACGTGCCCGACTTGAAGGGGCTCTGGCATCTCCGCGAGCTCGTCTCGAGGCCGCGCGTACCCATCCTCGCGCTCTCGCTCCTCGCGGCACCGAGCGAGGAAGCGGTTGCGGTCGGCGATGCCGGTCCGCTGCTCGATCGCGAGGCCCTGCGCCAGTACCGCAAGCGCATCGCCGAGCTCGACGACGAGCTCGACGAAGCGGAGGCGAAGCATGATGCCGCGAGGCATGCGAAGCGCAGCGGCGAGCGCGAGGCCCTCCTCAAGGAGATCACGCGAGCGACCGGCCTCGGCGGAAAGCCGCGGAGGAGCGGGTCGCCGACCGAAAAGGCACGCCTCAACGTGACGCGGACCATCCGCCACGCCGTCACCTACCTGGCGACCCCGCTTCCGGAGCTCGCCGCGCATCTGGACGAGGCGCTCGTGACGGGCGTCTCGTGCTGCTACGAGCCGCGGAGCAACATCGTCTGGACGACCTGAGCGGAGGGGTTCGTTCTGAACGAACCGCGCGGGGGCAACGAACGAACGCCTTACTCGTGGAGGCGATGATGACGAAAATCCCCGCGACAGAAACCCCAGTCAATACGCACGCATTTGCCAACGGCGACCGGATGCCCCTGATCGGGCTCGGGACCTGGAAATCGGACCCCGGCGACGTCCACAAGGCGGTGAGGGAGGCGATCCGGGTCGGATACCGGCACATCGACTGCGCATCTCTCTATGGCAACGAGGCCGAGATTGGCCGGGCGCTCCGCGACGCGTTTCGCGACGGTGACGTGACGCGCAAGGATCTGTGGATCACCTCGAAGCTGTGGAGCAACGCGCACGGTCGAGGGAACGTCGAGCCGGCGCTCAGGAAGACGCTGACCGATCTCGGCCTCGACTACCTCGACCTCTACCTGATCCACTGGCCGATCCCGCTGAAGCCGAGCGCCGTTCTGCCCGGCTCGGCCGCCGATTTCATGTTGCCGTCGGAGGCTCCGATCCACGCGACGTGGGCCGGGATGGAAGCCGCGGCGGACGCGGGGCTAACGCGTCATCTCGGCGTCTCGAACTTCTCCGTGAAGAAGCTCCGCGAGCTCCTCCCGCACTGCAAGATCAAGCCTGAGGTCAATCAGGTAGAGCTGCATCCGCTGCTCCAGCAGAACGCTCTCGTCGCCTACTGCGCCTCGCAGGGCATTCATGTCACGGCGTACGCGCCCCTCGGCTCCGGCGATCGGCCCGCATTCCTCAAAGCACCCGAAGCGCCCGTGTTGCTCGATGACCCGGTCGTCCAATCGATCGCCGAGGCGCACGGTCGTACACCCGCGCAGGTGCTCATCGCGTGGCACGTCCAGCGTGGAATCTCGACGATCCCGAAATCGATTACTCCGTCGAGGCTGCGTGAGAATCTCGCGTCCGCACAGGTCGAGCTGACGAAGTCCGAGCTCGATCGAATCGCAGGCCTCGATCGAGCCTGTCGCCTGATCGCGGGTGGCTTCTGGGCGGTCGAGGGCGGTCCCTGGACCGTCGAGACGATCTGGGACGGGCCTTGACCGTCCCGCGCGGGACCCGCACCCGTTGATGCGAACTCAAGTCCGTGCTGCTACGCTCGTGATCGCGTGCCCTTGGGCGTCGACCGACTCTCGATGCGGAGCGCCGTCATCGCCGCTAGCATCGTGACCGCTGGCTGCGGACGGATCCATTTCGACAACGGCACGAACACGGCGCGAGGCGACGGATCCGTCACCGACGGCTCGCTCGCGGACTTCGACGCTCTCGCAGCTGCCAACGTCGCGTTCGTCTCGTCGATGGCACAGCGGCCCGGAAGCCTCGGCGGCGTCGTTGGTGCGGATTCGCTCTGTAACACGCTCGCGACTGACGCCGGTCTCCCAGGGACCTACCGAGCCTGGCTCTCGACGGCCGCTGAGGCCGCACCTGATCGACTCGCGGGCGCGCGCGGATGGATCCGCTCGGACGGGAGACCATTCGTCGATACGATCGCCGATCTGCTGGCGAGCCGTGCGTGGTACCCGATCGACCTCGACGAGCTGGGCTTCGCGGTCAGAACGACTTCCGCGGCGGGCGTGTCGGTCGTAACGGGAACGAACGTCGACGGGACGTACGGCGGGCAGGACTGCGGGGGCTACATGCAGATCGGTCCCGAATCGCCGAAAACCGGCCGCGCCGACTTCACGACAAACCACTGGACCGAAGGGATCTTTGGCCGCTGCGACCAGGCCGCGCGCATCTATTGCTTCGGGGTCACGCGCACGAACCCGGTCGCGCCACAGGCCGAGCTGGTTCGGCGAGCGTTCCTCTCGAGCACGCTGTTCGTCCACGATGGCGGCCTCGCGGGCGCAGATTCCCTCTGCCAATCCGACGCGAATGCAGCGACCCTTCCTGGGACCTTTCGCGCGTTGCTCGCGACGTCGACTGCCTCGGCGCTCGCTCGCTTCGATACGACCGGCGCGCCGTGGGCGCGCCCCGATGGAACGTTGATCGCTGCGACGGCAGCCGACTTCTCGGCAGGTCGGTTTCTCGCTCCGATCAACCAGGCGGCCGCCGGTACATACATTTCGAATGCTCAAGCGACGACAGGCGCGAGCGCGCCAGACGTGATCGGATCTGCTTCGACGACGTGCATGAACTGGACACGTGGTAGCTCGAGCGCGACGCGGTTGATCGGCACGGTCAACAGCGTGAACGTCTACTCGACGATCCAGACCAACTGTAGCCAACCTGCGCCGCTGTACTGCCTCGAGCAATAGGCCTCGTTCCTGGCGGCGGAGCGTGCTGTGGGAATGGCGCGATGAACACAACGCGCAAGATCACGGCGTCGAACGTGACCAAACCGAACACGCCCTTTGGCGACCCGTTCTGCGTTCGCTGGGCAACGAACACCGGAGTGCACGAGGCCCATGCGACATGGACGGGGAGTCGATCGCGATCGACGGGCAAGGGCAGATAGCTGTCGCCGGTCGCCGGTCGCATCGGTCCAGCGAGCTGCATTGGATGCGGCCGGGTGGCTTCGTGATGTCGAACGTGACGGGGGTCAGACCCCTTCACATACACTTGCTGGCGCCACCATCACCGTCACCTCGTGCGCGACGCAATCCGAGAGCAACTGGACGTGCGCTGAACCGGATCCATTGAGCAACGCTGATAGACCTTCGGCCCGCGCACAAAGACGCAGCCGATGCGTTTGCGCGCTCGATTCATCGCGTCCGCGAATGGCGAATGGACTTTCCGGATCCAGCGGTCGTCGCCGCGATGTGGCGGGACGCGATCGCGAACGGTCAGATGATTTCGACGGATGCGACCGGCGCGCTGATCCAGCCCACCAAGGCCAAAGACGGCAAGTCGCTCGGATGCAAGAAGGGGCACTTCTTCACCGCAGTCGTCGACGCCGAGGCCGTGCTGTTCGCGTATGTCGAACGCCACACCAGCGAAGCGGTGAAGGCGATCTTCGGTGAGTTTCGCGGTCTGCTCCAAGCCGACGCCAGCTCGGTCTACGAGATCTTGGCCCGCGGTCGCCCGCCTGACACAGACGACGGCGTCACCCTCGTCGCATGTTTCGCTCACTGCAGACGCTAC
>JBBQFU010000339.1:0-8451 GCA_038322185.1 Haliangiales bacterium | reverse complement strand
CCGGCGCCGCTCGCTATCACGTGCAGATCGCGCGTGACACCGAGTTTCGCGAGATGCTGATGGCGATCGACACGATGTCCACGTCGACCACGTTCCTGCCCGATCGCGTCGGCGTGGTCGCGTGGCGGGTCGCCGCTCGCGACAAGACCGAGCGCCTCGGCGAGCACGGCTTCGCCCGCCGCATCTATCTCGAGGAGAATCCGCCAAAGGACCTGCTGCTCGCCCCCGTCGATGGCGCCAAGGTCGGCTTCTCCGACGCCTACCCGCGGATCGAGTTCTCGTGGCAGACGCCCGGTGATGCCACGCAGTTCAAGCTCGTCGTCGGGAAGGGCGCCGTACCGACGATCGATCCAGTCGTGGCCCTGACGACAAACGAGCAGCGCATCGAGATCGGAACGCTGCGCGAAGGTGCGTATCGCTGGGGCGTGTACGCGATCCGCGACGGCCTCGAGGAGCCGCTGTTCATCTCGCCGCGCGTGCTGACGATCCGTCGGCAGCGCGTGAAGGCACACACGGAGAAGTTGTGGGACGACGACAAGTTGCCCTGATCGCAGCGACGCTGGTCGCGCTCGCCGCGCCGGCTCTCGCGGACGACCTTCGCGCGTCCGTCCCCGAAGAGGTCGTGGGCGACGGCCGCACCGCGGTGCCCGTGATCGTGCAGGGTCTGCCGGCCGGCGGCGGCAAGGCACTGCCGGTGACCGAGGTCCCGGTGGTGACGTGCACCGGAGCGCCCGGGCTCGCGGCGTTCGGTAACATGCTCCCCGCGGTCCTCGTCCCGGCGGTCACGTCCGCGCAATCGATCGAGTGCAGCGCTCGGCTGCGCGAGAGCACGGCCACCTTCAAGCTCAAGCTCCGGCCGCCACCGAGCGGCCTGTACGCGAGCACGAGCCAGATCGCGCGCACATCCGACGGCGAGGCCAAGCTGTCGACATTCGTGTGGGACGGCAAGCGCCGCAACGTGCCGAGCTGGCTGCACGCCAAGGCCAGCGACGGCACGGTCACGATCGGCAAAGGCGGCATTCTCACGCTCGACCTCGCGGGCAAGGCACCGCGCACGATCGCGATCGCGATGATCGACGGCACCCGGATCGGCGCCGCCTTCGTCCCGGTCACCGGCTCGACGGTGTTGCCCGTCGAAGCGGAGGCGAGCTCCAGCGTCCAGGTCTGGGTCGCGGGCACCTGGTACGGCCCCGTGCCGACGAAGGGCAAGATCGCCGAGGTGCCGATCGACGTGCCCGCCGGCATCACCCATGGTGTCGCACGATCGACCGACAAGAAGGGCTACGTCAGCGATATGGTGATCGATCTCAAGATTCCCGCGCGCCCGCGCATCGCCGTGGCTTCTGCCGCGCCGAGCATTGGTGCCGGTGAGTCCACGATGCTCGCGGTCGCGATCGCAGGTCCGGATGCACGCCCGCTGAGTGGCCGCGCGAAGCTCGTCGCAAAAGCACAGCGGGGCACCGTGCATGCCCCGACCTCGCTCGGTGGCGGTCTGTGGACGCTCAGCTACGTCGCACCTGCCGACCAAGGCGATGACAAGATCACCGTGCAGGTCGAAGGCGACGACCGCGCGGGCACCGGCGAAGTAACGCTGAACGTCCGCGGCATCGCGGCCAAGATCGAGGTCACCGTGCCGCCGATGTTCGAACCCGGCGCCGAGCTCTCCGGTACCGTGCGCGTGCTCGATGCGGGCGGCATCGTGCTGCGCGAGCCCGAGCTGAGCGTGACGCTCGCCGGTGAGCCCGTCGAGGTCGTCGCCGGCGATCCGCATACGCTGCATGGCAAGGTGCCCGAGCAGGCACCCGCCAGCGGCACGTTGCCGCTCGAGATCGCGTCGGGCAGCGCACGTACGAAGGTCGATCTGTTCATCGGCGGTGCCGCCGCGACTGCGACGATCAAAGCGCGCGCGGTCGATCGTGCCGTGCGTGCCGAGGTTCGCGTGGTCGACCGCTTCGGCAACCTCGTTCCCGCGAGCACATTCGAGGTGTCGGTCATTGGCGGCACGCTCGACGGCATGCAGCGCGAGGCCACCACCTACGTGGCGTCGATCACCGCGAACGAGGGTACGACCGAGACGCGGATCGTCGTGCGCAGCAAAGGCAAGTCGCTCGCCGACCACCGCGTTGCCATCGATGCGCCCGGCGTGATTGGAATCGGCGCATGGGTGTCGGGCGGCTATCTCGACAACCTCGGCGCGTGGTCGTCACCGCGCGCGGGCCTGGGCGGTGCGGTCAAGCGCCGGTTCGGCGGCATCGAGGCTGCGCTCCTGGTCGGCGTCGAGGGCATGTCTGCGAGCGACACGCTCAGCGTCAACGTCAACGGTGTGATGCAGGACGCGACGCGCTCGATCTCGGGCATCGCGATTCCGATCGGGCTGCGCGGCCGCCACCGGATCGGCCAGCGCTTCGGCTTCTCGTACATGGCCACGCTCATGCCGTGGCGCATGAGCGTGAAGCTCGCACCGGACGCACAGATGGCGAATCCGTACAGCGAGACGGTGGTGGGCTTCCGCGCTCAGCTCGCGGGAGATGCAGCCATCGGCCCCGGCCGTCTGTTGCTCGGCGTGACCTACGGGCGCGCGACGCTCTCGGAGGGCGTGGTCGTCGGTCAGATCGACGGTCTCGGTCTCAACCTCAGCTACGAATGGTGGTTCGGTGCAATCGCGCCCTAGCCTGCTTCTCGCCGTGCTCGCTGTGGCTGCCTGCGGAACCTCGAGCCAGCAGGCGGTCGACATCGATCAGATCATGCCCACGTCGGCGACCAGCCTCGATCCGGTCCCGGTGCAGATCGACGGCGCGTTCGCGCTCGACATCACGAACGACCTCGACGACGGAACGCTCGGGGTCGCCTCGTTCGACGTGTTGATCGACGACACACCGCTGCTCGACGTCGTGTGGCAGAGCGAGAGTCAGATCACCGCCACCATCCCCGCGGGTCTGCCACCGGGCCTGCACGATGTGGTGGTCGTGATTGGCACGCGCCGCGGCGTGCTCGCCGATGGCTTCGCGATCACCGGTGCGGAGCTCACTGCCACGCTCGCAGCGGACTCGATCGTCGGCCGCGGCGCACCGCTCACCGTCACCATGACGGTCACCAACACCGGCATCAGCGCCGCGACGATGGTGGCGCCATCGGAGCTCACCACGAGCGGTACCGCTACCGCGACGTTGACCACGCCCGCGGCCGGCGGCGCCTCGGTCGGCGCGGGCGCATCGACGACGTTCGAGTGGACGTACACCGCGCAGGGCATCGGCATGATCGCCTTCAGCGGCAACGCGACTGCACTCGACGAGCTCACGACCATTCCGATCGCATCACCAGTCGTGATGTCCAACGCGGCGAATGTCGTCGAGGTCACCACGATCGTCGACAACCCGCTCGGTGATGGCTCGCCGTTCGGCTTCGTCGCTGGCTACCAGGGCCACGTCTACATCGGACCCAGCGCGACCGGTACCAGCGTCGCGCGCCTGCTGCCGGACGGCACCAATCTCGAAGCGAACCTCGGGTTCACATTCGCGCGGGACACCACGGGCAACACGACTGCCAGCACCGCGCCGGCGTACACGTCGATCGGCTACACCGGCTGCACACCCAACGCGACGTGCGGCCCAGATAACGAGGACGGGCGTGGGCTGTTCACGGCGGGAACGCTTGGCGGTAGCGAGTGGCTCGTGGTCGGCGGTGCGCGCTCGGGCGGTGACCTCGACTATCTCTACATGACGTCGGACACCGACACGACGCTCGACTTTCGCTATGTCGATCTGAGCGCGTACCTGGGACCCGCAACCGACGCCGTCGCGGCCGCGCACTTCCATGGCGACCGGCTCTACCTCAGCTTTGTCGACTCCGGCGGCTCGCGCCCCTACTTGCTCGCGCTGCAAGTAGCACCACCCGCCCCGGGCCTCGATGCCGCCGGCACCACGGTGATCGATCTGACGGGCTCGGCGTTTCCCGGCTTAAACACGCCCAACCCATCGCTGATCGACAGCTTCGGCGACCTCAACGGCCTGCTCTACGTGGCACACGCACGGGGCATCTACGCGGCGAGGAAAGCCGATCCGGGCCCGTACTCGACGGCGGACTGGGCGAGCGCGACGCCGGCATTCACGCAGTGGTCGAGCAAGACGTCCGTCGCGACGACGAAGGACTCGGACCTGCTTCCCGCCGACCGCGCGATCCCACAGATCGCGTCGTTTGGTGGCCGCCTGTTCTTCGGCCGCAACACCACCGCCGGTCCGCAACTGTGGGCGTGCAATCCAGCCGGCAGCGCGTCACCGACGCGTTGCGAGCCGGGCGACTGGCAGCTCGCCGCGCCAAATCTATTGGGCGACAACCAGCTGACCCAGTTCAACAACCCTGCGCTGACCAGCATCTCGATGGTCGTCGCGACGTCGCAATACCTCTACGTCGGCTTCGACAGCGCGACCGGCGTGCGCGTGTTCCGCACGAGCAACCCGGCATCGCTGCTGCCGATCGACTTCGAAGGCTTCATGGGCTGCACGGCAAACAACCACCCGACGTGCGAGGGCATCGGCGGTGCGGGCCTCGGCGATCCGGCCGACACGCAGATCCTCGACGCGAAGGCACTGACCTTCGACGGCAAGAGCGCGGTGTGGATCACCGTGGGCGACGCGACCGGCGCGATTCGCCTCGTCATGATCCCGTGAGCGTCACTTCGCGGCGTCGAGCTTGACCACGAACTTCTCGACCTTGTCGGTCACCGAGAACTCGACGCGGTAGCTCTTGAAGCCAGGATGCGCGAGCACGAGCGTGTGCAGCCCCGGCGCGAGTGCGATCACGGGATCGAGCTCGGAGACCTTGCCGAGCACGACATCATCGACGGTGACGGTCGCCTCGTTCGGTTCGACATCGAGCGCGACGCCGACGCCGGTCAGCTCCTCGGCGCCCGTGCCCGTGGCGGCCGAGCCATTCGCGGTCGAGGTGTCGGTCGTCGTCGAAGACGTCGCCGGCCCACCGCCCTTGCCACCACCGCACGCGACTGCAACAACGAGAACGAGCACACGTGTAGTCATCGCTTTTTCTTCTTCGGAATATCGCGGCGTTTGATCTCCGCGCCCTCGAGCGTGTAGGTAATGCCGGACTTCTTGTCGTCCCACGGCAGCAGAATTCCGTCGGCGTCACCCGCGGGCTCCTCGTTGAACGACTCCGCGGTGAAGCCGACGGCGGGCTTGGACTCGACGATGAGCGCCATGCCCTTCTTGACCTTGACCACCGTGTAGCCAACCTCGAGCACGTTGCCGCCGAGCTCCTTGCGAACCTCGATGTTGACGAGCGGCTGAAGCTGTCCGCTCCAAACGGTCCACAGCATCAACAGATCGCGCGAGCCTCCGTTGCCACTCTGCCGGAGCAGCGCACTGATCACGTGCTGGTTCTTGGGCCCGAGCGTCAGCAGCTCGACCTTCTTGATGTCGGCGGCCGACGACGCGGGGAGCGTGACGTACGCGAACACATCGGTGAGCACGCCGATCACGGTGCCGCCGGCGACGATGCGCTCCTTGCCTTTACGATCCGGATCGAGGTCGACCAGCATGTCGACCTTGATGTCCGTGCGCCGCAGCTTCACCGTCGCGAGAAAGTCGTCGAGCAGGTCCTTGCGATTACCGAGATCGATCGGCTGCTTGATCGAGAGCGGCGTGGTGTCGCCACCGGTCGCGGCGTCGGAGTCGTGGAACGTGACCTCGAGCTGAAACCCCGGCGTCGACGGCGAGTACTCGGGAATCGCAGCCGCGGGAATCGCGAGCTCGACGGAGAATCCGTTCGGCTGCAGCGAGTCGGCGGCCTCGACTTGCGCGGGCTTGGTGATCTTCGCCTTCGCCATCGAGTTGCCCGGGAACACCGTCACACTCACGGGCTTGCCTCCGGCGGCGAGCGAGAACGTCACGCGATCTTCCTGGCCACCCTTCACGCGAATGAGCCGGTCGTCCTTGATGTTGAACGCGAACGCGATCGTGGTGCCATCCCACGCGCAGTGCAGAGCGATGGAGCCGTCGGGCGCCGATCCGATGCGCGCGACCACGCGTGCGTCGTTCCAGTCATCGAGCAGACCGTCGACGGAGATGTCCGCGATCGGTAGCGTGTCGCAGCGATTTCCCGAGCCCTGTGCGCGCGCAGGATCACCACCGACGACCGGCGGCGGCGGTGGATCGCCCGGCGACGTCGTGCCCCTGCCCGTCTGGGTGGGCAAGGCGTCCGTGTCGGTTGTGGTCGTGGTGGTCGCAGCCGGCTTGCTGCCACCGCCACATCCAAGAGCGCACGTGAGTAGAAGCGGCCGCCACATCGTGACGACGAACATAACGCAGGGTTGACACGAGCGGGGTCGTGCCCACCTTGCGCCAACTCGTATGCGCAAAATCTCGCTGATGCGCCTGCTCTCGAAGCTGGCCATCCTCGCGGCAACGGCATCGCCGGCCATGGCCTCCCCCAATGACCGGGTCGTCCCCGATCCGCTGCTGATCGCCGACGGCGTGATCGATCGGGAGCAAGTCGATGTGCAGGATGCGGCCGCGCTGCTCGGTCGCAACCTCGCGATCGCATTGTCGCGGATGGAGCCGCTCGAGGCGACGCACATCGCATCGACCTGGGCGCTGTCTCCTGACCCACTTCGGCGGGTCGGCGTCGCCCGCTCGCTCGAGTGGCAGTTCCCACTCATCGCGGATGCCGTCGTGCTCGACCATCTGTCCCGTGACCCCGACCCCGCCATCCGCGTGGCGGTCGCGCGTGCGGCCTGGATCCGGCGCGGAACCGGCGGGGATCCTGGGGTTCTGGACCGGCTCGTCCACGACATCGACCCCGGGGTTCGAGCCGCTGCGGGATGGCCGCGCTAACGGCCTCTAACTCTTCATAATCCCTCAGCCCCGTGCTATAGACCCACCGTGTTAGAGACCCTCGCCAAGGGATTCCGCGCCGCCCGGCAGCGGCTCACCGGCGTCGCCGAGCTGAACGACGACGTCATCGAAGAAGCACTCCGCGACGTTCGACTATCGCTGCTCGAAGGCGATGTCGAGTTCCGCGTCGTCAAACGCTTTCTCGAGCGCGTGAAAGAGCAGGCCCGCGGCAAGCAGGTCGAGCTCCGCGCCAAGAGTGCCGAGTACGGCACCAAGTCGATCACGCCCGAGCAGGCGTTCATCGCGATCTGCCAGGACGAGCTCATCAAGATGATGGGCCCGGTCGAGACCGACTTCAAATGGGCGAAGAAGGGCCCGACCGGCATCATGATGTGCGGTCTGCAGGGCTCGGGTAAGACGACCACGGTCGGCAAGCTCGCCAAGTTCCTCGAGAAGACGCACAAGAAGAAGTCGCTGCTCGTCGCAGCCGACATCTACCGGCCCGCCGCCGTCGAGCAGCTCAAGACGCTCGGCCGCCAGCTCGACATGCCGGTCTACTCGGCCGAGGGCAAGGACCCGGTCCAGATCTGCAAGGAGGCCAACGAGGCCGCCGCTGCGCAGGGATGCGACGTCGTCATCTTCGATACCGCCGGTCGTCTCGCGATCGACGAGCCCCTGATGCAGGAGCTCGACGACATCAACAAGGCCGTCACCCCGGCGAACATCTTCCTCGTCCTCGACGCGATGACCGGTCAAGACGCGGTCAATGTCGCCGAGACGTTCAACAACCGCCTCGATATCGACGGCGTGATCATGACGAAGCTCGATGGCGATGCCCGCGGTGGCGCGGCGCTGTCGGTCAAGGAGATCACGGGCAAGCCGATCAAGTTCCTCGGCATGGGCGAGTCCCTCGACAAGCTCGAGGAGTTCCGTCCCGAAGGCCTCGCCTCGCGCATCCTCGGGATGGGCGACATCGTTGGCCTGGTCAAAGATTTCGAGCAAGTCGTCGACGCGGAGAAGGCGGAGGAAGACGCCCTCCGCATGCTCAAGGGCAAGTTCGACATGCAGGACTTCCTCGAGCAAATCAAGCTCATCCAAAAGATGGGCTCGCTCAAGGATCTGTTCGAGAAGCTGCCGTTCTTCGGCGGTGGTCTGCCCGAGGGTGTGAACCTCGACGATCGCGAGCTCACGAAGATCGAGGCGATGATCTCGTCGATGACCTACGAGGAGCGCTTGAACCCGCAGGTGTTCGTTGCGACCTCGTGGGAGGACTACTCGACCACCGCCGGCAAGCAGGCCAAGCGCCGCCGCGCCGACTTCCATCCCGGCCGCGTCAAGCGCATCTCGAAGGGCTCGGGCCGCACCGAGGTCGAGGTCAAAGAGCTGCTCCAGAAGTTCGCTCAGATGCGCCAGATGATGGTGCAGCTCGGCGCGTCGACTGGCCTCATGGGGAAGATTCCCGGCATGAAGCAGTTCGGCCAGATGAAGAAGCTGGCGAACATGGACATCGGCGCGCTGATGGGCGCCGGCGGTGGCCTGCCGGAGGGCATGGCGCTCCCCGGCGGGATGCCGAACATGCCGAACTTGCCGGGCCTGCCGACCGGCA
>JBBQFU010000338.1:0-8453 GCA_038322185.1 Haliangiales bacterium | reverse complement strand
CGCCGAGCGCGCTCGCATCAAGTGGATGTTTACTGTCGAGCGGGCTCGCGACAAGATGGGCCATGCCTACCCGGTCCCGAGCTCCCAAGTTGCGAAGGCCGCCGCATGAATCGGTCAGATCCTCTGCGGCGAAGTACTAGTTCGCCCCGCGCGCCGGGCCGCCAGCGTGCGTGGGCGCGCCGAGCCGCCGCGACCATCGTCGGCGATTCTCGCGCGCACGCACTGCGCACGACATTTGCTGCTGTCGTGGAGTATGTGGCTCCGCGCTTGTTCCCTCCTCACGCTTGCGGCCTGCGCCGCGAGTACCCCTGCCCCTCGCACCGTGACCACGGCGCCCACGGTTGCGCTCGATGCGGACACCTGTCCGATGAACGTCGACGGCACCGTGGTGAAATCGCAGCCGATCGAGGACGGTACGTCGCTCGTGTTCACCACGCCCGGTGACTACGCGGAGCTACGCAGGCGGGTGCGCGACATCGCGCGGCTGCACTCGTTCCGCGTGCTCGAGAGCGGCACCACGCTGCTCGTCGCGACCGATGACCTCGCGCACGGCATCCGGCTCAATATCCGAGCGGTCGATTCGAACGACGGGCAGAGTCTCCACGCTCAGGCGGCGGCGCGTGCCGCCGCGCTCGCGGGTGGTGCTTGCCCGGCGATCAACGCCGACGAGATGATCGCGTGGGTCGCTGCACCGGCACCCGGCCGCGACGTCGTCTCGAGCCGTTAGGTGCCACGCGCCAGCCGTGTAGTATCGCCGCATGGCTGCAGGCTTCACGAGCTGGACCGTTCTTCCGCACAAGCCGATCGAGAAGCTCGGCGCCAATCTGTGGCGCGTGAGCGGCACGATGAGTGGCGGCAAGGTCCAGCGCCAGATGGTGCTCGGCCGTATGGATGACGGCCGCGTGGTCGTGCACAACGCGATCGCGCTCGACGAGAGCGAGATGGCCGAGATCGAAGCGTGGGGCGATCCCAGCGTGATCTTCGTGCCGAACGGCTTCCACCGTCAGGATGCGTTGATCTGGAAGCAGCGCTATCCCAAGGCCCAGGTCATCTCGCCCACGGCGGCGAAGAAGCGCGTCGCCAAGGCCGTGCCGGTCGACGCCGTCACCGAGGAAGCGCCGAAGGACGCGCACGTGCGGCTGATGCCGCTCGCCGGCATGCCGAACGAGAGCGTGATGGAAGTGCGCTGCGATGACGGCGTGACGCTGACGTTCTGTGACGCGGTGATGAACATGCCCAAGCTCAAGGGGCCGATGGGATTGTTCCTCGGACCGACGGGCCACATCAGCACGCCGCGCGCGATGAAGTGGATCTTCGTCAAGGACAAGGGCGCGATGGCCGCACAGCTCGAGCAGCTCGCAGCGACGCCGAATCTCAAGCGCCTGTGCTTCGGCCACGGTCAGCCGATCACCGAGGATCCCGCGGGCGAGCTGCGCAAGGTCGTCGCGCAGATTCGTGCGTAGCTGGAACGCATCTGCAATAGTTCGCCGATGCGCTCTCTTGTCATGGCAATCGCGTTGGCTGGTGCTGCGTGTGCCGGAGGTTCGAAAGCGGCCACCACCACGCCCGATACCGCGGCGCAGGCGGGTGCTCGGCTCGAGCTCGGCGAGATCAGCATCACCGAGAACGGTCAGGGTCTGTTCGTGCACGCGAACGGCACTGTCGAGGTTGTCGATGGTGCGGATCGTAAGCAGCTCGGAACGCTGACCGCCGCCGGCACGTTCACGCTGCCCAATGGCGACGCGGGTCAGCTCAACGACGATGGCACGTTCACCACGAAGGAAGGCCCGGCGCCGTTTCGGGTCGAGGACGAGACGCTCGTGGTCGGCGACACCCGGCTCACGCTCGACGCCAGCAGCGTGATCCAGGGCGGCAAGGCGGACATGTCGACCGTGAAGATCACGGGAGTGACCAACCGCGGTACCCGTCGCACCGCGCTACTGATGATCGGTTTCCTTACACTAGCGAAGTAGTTTCAGTCAGTTATCGCATTGATGCGACATCGCGCCGGACCCTCCTCTTACTCGCAGGAGGGCAATAGATGCGCGACTACGACACTTATTCAAGACTGAGCTTTGCCGTTGCGGCCTCGCTCGCGATCGGCGCGACGAACGGGGGCTGTGGCGATCCGGTGGTAGGCGAGGAGGAGCCGCCAGACGATGGGGCGATCCTGCAGAAGGCATCGCGGTCGAGCACGATCGCACAATCGGATGATGGCGCCATCGTCGCGATGGTCAACCCGGACGACGGAACACTCAGCGTGTTCCAGGCCAGCGACAACGCGCGGCTGTCGAAGATCGCCACCGGCGCGTGGCCGTCGAGCGTGGTGATCGCAGCGGACAACAAGACTGCCTACGTCGCGAACCGCGGCGATGGGACGATCGTCCGGATCACCGGCATCGATGGCGGCACGCCCGCGATCGACGCGACCATTCAGGTCGGTGCCGAACCCGCGGGCCTCGCGCTGTCGCCGACCGGCAAGACGCTGTTCGTTGCCGAGTACGCCGAGAGCCGCGTCAGCGTGATCGACACCAAGACGGTGCAGATCGTGAAGACGATGCCGTTCGATCGGCCGCGCGCGTTGCTCGTGACGAACAACCTCGACGACAGCGATGACGACGAGACGCTCGCGGTCGCCGAGTTCTTTGGCCGTCCGGTCGCCGAGGCCAAGGATGACGGCCGCACCGGCTACGTTCGCCTGTACTCGCTCGCGAACCTCGACGACTTCAAGCCGCTCACGCTGCAGCCGATCGACAGTGGCTTCGCCAAGGGTGGCGTGTCGACGAACCCGAGCGTGAAGACCGCGCCAAACCAGCTCGGCGCGATCGCGACCGCGCAGGGTCGCATCTACATCACGAGCGTGTCGGCCTCGCCGGAAGCGCCGACGCGCTTCGACAACAACGTGTTCCCGGTCGTCTACGTCGCCGATGTCGCGGGGGCGGCGGAAGTGCGTGACGGCAGCGGCACGGTGAACCTCGCCCGCAAGATCGTCGACGCGATCCCGACGCCCACGCCCGCGAACCCGCGCTTCATCCCCGGCGAGCTGTCGGACATGGACTTCGTCGCCGATACCAACGTCGCGTACGCCATCGGCCGCGCCGGCGACGTGATGGTTCGCGTCACGTTCGGCGCGTCCGACGTGCAGATCGGATCGACGCAGAACACGCTCATCGACCTCGCCGGCAACGACACGATCGGCAAGTGCCAGGGCCCGACCGGCATCGTGATCGACAAGCCGCGCATGAAGGCGTACGTGAACTGCTGGCTGACCCGCAAGCTCGGCGTCGTCGACCTCGCCGCGCAGACGATGACGGACGCGCTCGAGTCCGCACCGCTGTCGACGGTCGCCGCCGATGCGAGCGTGCAGCGTGGCCGCCGCTTCTACTTCACCGGCCGCGGTCGCTGGTCGGCGAACGTCGGCAATGGCGCGAAGGGTGGCGAGGGTTGGTCGTCGTGTGGCTCGTGCCACCCCGACGGTCTCACCGACAACATCACGTGGCAGTTCGCTGCTGGTCCGCGCCAGACCACGTCGCAGGACGGCTCGTTCTCGCACGGCCCCGGCATCCAGAAGCAGCGCATGTTCAACTGGACCGGCATCTTCGACGAGCACCACGACTTCGAGCGCAACACGCGCGACGTCTCGGGTGGTCTCGGTGCGATCACCACGGCGCCGACGCCTGCCGACTGTAACCAGCTCGACAAGGAGACCGCGGTCTCGCTCGCGCCGGGCGGCGTGGCGATCGGCGGCATGGCCAAGCCGCTCAAGGTCCTGCAGGACGACGCCACGCAGGCGACGTGCGGTCACAAGGACTGGGACGACATCGACAACTTCGTCAAGACGATCCAGCCCGTGAAGGCGAAGCGTGCGCTCGACGAGGCTAGCGTCGCGCGTGGCAAGCAGCTGTTCACTGACGGTGGCTGCGCGAAGTGCCACGGGGGTCAGGGCTGGACCGTGTCGCGCCGCTTCTTCGTGCCGAGCGAGGCGACCAACACCAGCCTCGTCAGCTCGCCGTACACGATCCCCACGTTCTTCCCGGCGACCTGGAACTACAACGCCGACGGCAGCGGCACCAAGCGCAACATGGTCTCGGCGCAGCCCGCGATCGCGAGCGCCGATGCGACTGGTCCTGCGGAGCCCGCGCCGGTGCCGATCGCACAGGCCGCGTGCTCGGTGCGCAACGTGGGAACGTTCGGTACGCCGGGTGACCTGACGAAGACCGATGCGCTGGAAGTTCGTCCGTTCCAGGGCAACCTGGTCCGCGCCGAAGGCCGCGGTGGTTACAACGTGCCGTCGCTCTACGGTCTCGCACTCGGCGCGCCGTACCTGCACCACGGTGGCTCGCCGACGCTGACGGATCTGTTCACGAACACCGCGTGGCAGTTCCACACCAACGCCGGTAACGCGAACTTCAGCCTGGCGCTGAGCGACGCGAGCAAGGTCGACGACCTGATCGCATTCCTCTCGACGCTCGACGCGACGGCCGCCGAGATCGCCGTGCCGAGCGACTCGGGCTCGGGCGCCCCCTTCGACGCCTGCCCGCTCTCGTTCCCATAGTACCGAAACGTGAAAACGCCCCCGGAGCAAGAGCTTCGGGGGCGTGTACGCGTTTCGGATGCTACGAGCTCAGTACCAGTTGACGCCGATGCCGACCGTGCCCGACGTGATGTGGTCGTTGAGGCTGTTGAACGTGCCCTGGATGAGGCGGCCCTGGAGATCGACCGCGAAGTTGCGAGCGCTCAGCAGCTCGAAGCCGGCAGCCCCCATGATCGCGCCACCCGTTCCGAAGTCCCACACCTCGTACGCGTTGTCCGCATAGAGCTGCGACACGCCGATGCCGCCCTTGACCCAGAACTGCGGCGTGAGCCAGTACTGTCCCGCGATCATCAGCGTGTTCATGCTGAGGATCGTGTCGTCGTAGAAGTCGCTCGCGACGGTCTGCGCGTTGATCTGGCCCTCGGCCATCAGCGCGAAGCGCGGGGTGAGAAACCCACCAATGTGACCATCGAGCTCGATGGCGAGTGGGTTGTAGCTGCAGTTGCCGCAGCTCGTGACGTTGCTGCCGGAGTCGTGCATGCCGCCGAGTCCGAGCGAGCCACCGTAGGCGAGGCGACCACGACGATCGTGGAATCCGCCCGGCAGCTGTGAAGGCGGCGGCGCGCCATAGCCCGGTCCACCGCTGCCGCCGTAGTAACCCTGCGCAGCGGCAAGGCCTGGAGCCAGGAGCACGGCGAGAACGAGGAGCGACTTGATAGGCTTCATGACCCAGACATCATCGCAAGTCCGGGGCCAGGGTGCCAACGCGCAAACGAACGCCGTTACGGGCGGTTAGATGGTCGGACCACGTAACGGCTGTTCACAGCTGCAGCGAATGGTCACACCACCACTTCGAGCAGGCGGTCGATGGCCTGGCGGGCGCGCCGCACTTCGCCATGCATCGTGACGCACGGAACATTTCGCGCGGAGAACAGGCTCTCGACGAGCGAGGTCGAGGACTCGTTCTGCAGCCAGCCGGCGTCGATCAGCACGGCGTCGGCAGGGCGCGCATCGGCGCTCGCGAGCTGTACGAGCGTGCCGGGATCGGTGCCGCCCGAGACCGCGTAGCCCAGGCTCGCGAGCCCGGCTTGCAGCTCGGCGAGGCGCGTGGGATCAGCGCCGATCAGCACGCGCTTCTCGGCGCGGCGTTCGATGCGCGCGAGAAAGCCGAGCCACCGCATGCGGTCCGCTTCCGACATCTCGATGACCGACATCCCGAAGCCTGGCGCGAGACCGCACGCGCGCGCCTCGACCTCGGTGATCTTGCGTACCACCTGCACGCGGCCGACGACCGGTGCGCCGCCATCGTCGAGCATGATCGAGAAGCCGGCGATCGTGCCGAGCTCGAGCGCGACCGGGGTGCGTACGAACATGCCGCCGGTCGAGACATCGAGCGCGACGGACTTGATCGCGCCCTTCTGGGTCGCGAGTCCGATGTTCCACTCCACCGGAAACCGGCGCGTCGCACGAGGGGGCGGCGGCTTGATCGTGATCTTCGCATCGCGCGCGGCAACGAGTAGATCGGTGAGCTGGCGGCGCGCGATCGCATCGAGGTGGAACGTGACCGAGAACGTCGACGCGCCGGTCGCCGTCGATTCGTCACGGCTCGAGACCTTGGCGACCACGCCGCGGGCGAGCGCGCGGTGCGAGCCGAACGAGAAGCCGATGTCGACACGATCGTCGACGCGAGGCAGCGCACCGGCGAGCAGCGCCGCGCCCTTGAGGCTGAGCGATCCGACGCGCGCCGCGACCCAACGACCGCCGCGCAGATAGCGCACGTAGATCACGTTCGGCTGGGTTGTCGTGACGTACGGCTCGGATTGCGGGCGCCGTGCGATCGGCGCGAGTGCACGCGCGGTCTTGCGCAGCGCGGGGATCTCGGCGCGCGTGGCAGGACGAAGGTCGTCCTCCTCGGCGAAGTCATTCTCCGTCGGTGGGCGCAGCCGCGGCGGCATGCGGCGCGCATCCTCGACGGAGGCCAGCGCCTGCAGCTTCGCGAGATCCATCGGCGAGGTGGTGCGATTGTCTTCGTCATCGGGGACGTGGCGTGACGCCAGGCCGCGCGCGACCTCGAGTGGCATCTCGACCGTCACGTGGCGAGCGCTGCGTACGATCACGTGGCGGGACGTGTGCGTGGACGCGCCACCTTCGATCGCGGTGACGTAGGTCGAGGGCGGCGTGAGATCGAGGTTCGCAGGCGGACGCATGATGCTATCCGGAACGAGCGTGCCACCGGAGCTCGAGTGCTTGTGCGGACGCGAGATGTCGACGGTCACGAGGCGCTTCGAGGACGGCGCGTCGTCGGGCTGGATCTCGGGAATCGCATCCATGTCGGTGGCCAGCAGAATCACGTCATCGCGCGTGCCGCGAGCCGAGGCGATCTCCCACTGGGCGGGTTCGTCGGTGGTGAGTCGCTCGAGATTGTCGCGCGTGCCCTTCGCGGTCTGCAGCGGCGGCTCGGCGACGACGGGACCGCGCGGCGCGGGCATCGGAACCTTCGGGCGCTTGGCTGCGGCAGGAATCGGCGGTGGCGGCAGCGGCTTCATCGCGGTCTGCGGTGCGCGCTCGTCCCGGATCCGCTTGACGAGCTCGGTCAGCGCACCGACGGCGCTGCGCTGTGCGGTCACGCGGATCGTGCAGCGCGTGAGTCGTGATGCGAGAAAGCGAACGCGCTCGCCTTCGGACAGCTCGGCGGGCTGCACCATGCCGACCTCGGCGAGCAGCGCGACCTGCACGAGAAAGTCGAGGCCGCGATCACCGAGGATCGCGGGGTCGTACTGCATGTTGAGCAGCGCCTGATCGCTACTCGGATCGTAGTAGGCGACGACGGCGAGCGGTTCCGGTGCGAGCGGCGAGTCGAGCGAGGCGAGCGCCGCGGTCCAGTGCCCGATACGCTGCCGCGGTTGTTCGATCAGGAGGAACGCTTCGATGGATGACATGTGATTGCTTCGGGTTTCGAACGCGCGCGAGCGTGGTCATAGGCAGCGGAGATGCCACCGGGCGCGATCGAAAGCCGCGTTACAGCCGAACCGGGATCGTGGTGGGATCCTTACGTCCGCCGAGCGGTGGTGAGGCACTCGAATCAGGGTAAAAATGCCACACATGTCGCGGCAAACTTACCTCGAACAGCCGCGAATTCTTGCTCAAGTTCGCGCCCCACCTAAAGTATCGAGACATGAAATCCGACGACCGTGGTGGGTATCGGCTGCCCTTGCTGCCTCTGAGGGACATCATCGTGTTCCCGCACATGGTCGTGCCGCTGTTCGTGGGGCGAGACAAATCGTTGTCTGCACTGGAAGAGGCGATGGCGGGCGACAAGCAGCTGCTGCTCGCAGCGCAGCGTCGGGCGAAGACGGATGACCCGAGCGAGGACGACATGTTCTCGATCGGAACCGTCGGTCACATCATTCAGCTGCTGCGCTTTCCGAAGGGACCCGTGAAGGTTCTCGTCGAGGGTCGCGCACGCGCCCGCATCAAGGGATTTTCGCAGATCGATCCGTTCTTCGTGTGTGACGTCGAGGATGTCGAAGAGCCGGATGAGGACTCGAGCGAGATCGCTGCGCTGATGCGTTCGGTGCAGGACGTGTTCGAGGACTACGTCAAGCTCAACACGCGGATCCCGCCCGAGATGCTCGTCAGCGTCCGGACGATCGAAGAGGCCGGCCGACTCGCCGACACGATCGTCGCGCACGTCGCGCTCAAGCTGAAGGACAAGCAGGAGCTGCTCGAGACGCCGTCACCGAGCAAGCGCCTCGAGCGCCTCGGCGAGCTCATGCAAGGAGAGATCGAGATCCGTCAGGTAGAGAAGAAGCTGCGCACTCGCGTCAAGAAGCAGATGGAGAAGCAGCAGAAGGAGTACTACCTGAACGAGCAGATGCAGGCCATCCAGAAGGAGCTGGGTGACCGCGACGAGTTCAAG
>JBBQFU010000337.1:0-8456 GCA_038322185.1 Haliangiales bacterium | reverse complement strand
CGGGCATCCTCGACGTCGCGCGGGCCGCAGCAGCGACCGCCGGACGATGCGTCCCCAGGCGAGCGGCTTGTGCGGGCTGACGTGATCGATCGCGACCTCGGCCGACTCGCCAGGTAGCAGGTCGGCCACGAACACGGTGCGCCCCTCGTCGCTGCCGACGCCCGCGCCAGCCTCGTCGAGCGAGTCGGCGCGCACTTCGCAGCGGTTACTGTTCACCAACCCAGCGTAGCGCTATGGTGCGCCGATGTCTGGTGCCTCCCCGATCGTCGTCGCTGCCCTCTCGGGCGGCGTCGATAGTGCGGCAGCAGCAGCGCTGCTGGTCGAGCAGGGGCATCGCGTGGTCGCGATGACGATGCGGCTCTACGACGCCCGCGGTTCGCAGATGGCCTCTGGTGGCCGCTGTTGCGGTCCGCGTGACATCGAGGATGCCCGCGCGGTGGCCGCGCATCTCGGGATCCCGCATTACGTGATCGACCTGGAGGCCGAGTTCGGCGAGGCCGTGGTCGAGGATTTCGTCGAGGCATACCTCAGCGGCGAGACGCCGAACCCGTGCGTGAAGTGCAACCAGCACATCAAGTTCACGCCGCTGCTCTCGCGCGCCCGCGCGATCGGCGCGGACGTGCTCGTCACGGGTCACTACGCGCGGATCCTCGACGGTGACGACGGCGCACCGGGGCTGTGGCGCGGCGTCGATGCCAACAAGGACCAGTCGTACTTTCTGTTCTCGATGCCAGGCCACGAGCTCGGCGCCGTGCAGTTCCCGCTCGGCGGCATGACCAAGGACGAGGTCCGTGCGCACGCGGTGCGGCTCGGTCTTCCCAACGCGGTGAAGCCCGAATCGCAGGAGATCTGTTTCGTCCCCGACGGCGACTATGCCGGCTTCGTCGCGGCAGCGGCACTCAAGCGCGGTCGCTCGCTGCCGGTGGCCGGTAAGATCGTTCACGACGACGGTCGTGTCCTCGGCCAGCACGAGGGTACGCACAAGTTCACCGTCGGGCAGCACCGCGGCCTGGGCAACCTCACGACCAAGGACAAGCTGTTCGTGACGGCCGTCGACCCCACGCGCGGCGAAGTCCGCGTCGGTCCGCGCGAGGCGGCCGAGACCCGCGAGCTCGCGATCCGCGACCTGCGCTGGCTGGTCCCGCCGCAGTCGGCCCTCGCGGCCGCCGTCCAGGTCCGCCATCGCGGCACGCCGATCGTGGCCGAGATCACCGTCGTGGACGGCACGGCGCGGGTCCAGCTCGCGGAACCGACCGTGGCCGCCCCGGGCCAGGCCGCGGTGATCTACGCCGGTGATCGCGTGCTCGCCGGTGGTTGGATCGCGCGCTGAATCCGACACGATGTGGCGAAACCGCTCGCAATGACCGCCGCAGACGCGTGATGCGCTGGAGGCGGGCTGGCATCTTCGCTGCACCGCGAGACCCCGGTGCGCGTCCTCGGCAACTTGATCGGTATGGCCCTCGCCTACATCGGCCTGGCCGGTTGCTACGAGCCGTCACTGCGCAACTGTTCGATCCAGTGCGAGGCAGCTGACCAGTGCATCGGCGCCCAGGTCTGTCTGGAAGGCTATTGCGCCGACTCCAACGTGCTGCGCTGCGAAGGGGGCCAGCCGGTGATCGTGGACGCCAACGTGACCGATGTCTCCACGCCAGTCGATGCGACCGGTCTGTGCAACCAAGCCTGCCCGAACGGTACCTGCATCGGCGGCGTCTGCACGATCGATTGCTCGGCCACCGACACCTGCGACAACGACATCACGTGTCCGGCGAACCTGCCGTGTCGGGTGATCTGCGGCGATTCGTCGTGCGCCAAGAAGATCATCTGCACGGCTGCGGCGTCGTGCGACGTCGATTGCGTTGGTTCGGGGTCCTGTGCCGAGGAGATCGAGTGCGCGGCGGACCGCGACTGCGATGTGACCTGCAGCGGTCAGAACTCGTGCCGCAAGAAAGTGAAGTGCGCGGACTCGTGCTCCTGCGATATCGCCTGCACCGGGTCCGGATCGTGTGTCGAGGAGCCCGAGTGTCAGGGCGCGCTGTGTCGCATCGGCAACGCCTGCACCTCGCAGGTCGCGGGCTGCAACACCTGCCAGTAGCTACGCGCGGGGCGGAACGACCGTCGCGCGTGGAACCTCGAGCAGCGCCGCGCGGTGCTTGCTCGACACGTTGAACGTCAGGTCGGGCAGCTTGCCGCCCGCCATGTCGCGCACGAGCACCTGCTTGCCGGCGAGGAAGAACTGGTGGCCGACGTTGGCGCCCGAGAGCCGCGCCACCTCGGACGATCGCTTCGCCGTCTTGAGGAAATGCGACGTGATGCCGCCGATCAGCACGAGCCAGATCACGAGGCCCACGATCATCGAGCCGCCGTCCATCGTGCGCTCGGTCGTGCTGCCGCCGGTCTTGCCCGCGATCATCGCGATCGCCGCGATGATGAACAGCGCGAGGAAGAACGACATGACACTCGCGACCGTCTTCGCGGTGCTCGCTGCCTGGCGCGCCACGAGTGCGAGCCGGTCGGCAGGGAGGGCGATTGGCTCGGGCGTCGGCATCGGGACCTACTCTAGCAGCAGCTTGTTCTCGGGAACGGCAGCGTACGACGCACGCCACACAGGGTCGGTCAGCCCGGCCAGCTTGCGCTCGACCTCGGCCTTGCCTCGCGCCTTCACGGCGGCCGCGCGGTCGGTGACGCCAGCCGCGGTCAGCACCGCGACGCAGTTCGCGTAGACCTCTTCTTCGGAGCCTTCGAGGAACCGCTGATGCTCGAGCAGCGCCAGCGCGCGCGCCACGAGGGCGCCGGCGTCGGCGACCCGCGTCGTGCTCGGTGCACGCACGAGCGCGACCGCATGGCGCGCGAGGCCCTGGATCTCGTAGCCCACGAGTGTGGCATTGCGAGCGACGAGCGCGCCGTCGGCAGCATCCTCGGTGGCTGCGTCGAGCTCGCCGCGACGCAGCTGGGCACCCGCTCGCGAGATCAATGCATTGGCCTCGAGGTAGCGAGCCCCGAGCCGGCGCGCCTCTGACAGCGCCTCGTCGAGCATTGCCACGCCGCCGGCGCGGCCACGCTTGACGTCGCAGACTCCGGCGTAGATCAGGCAGTCCGCGCGGCCCCAGCGCGAAGCGGTCCGCGACAGCAGGTCGAGCGCCTCGCCGAAGCGGGACGCTGCTTGATCGTAGAGCCCTATCTCGAGCAGCACGATGCCGGACACGCTCAGCGCATCGCCTTCGCGAGCGCGATCGCCGTAGCGCCGGCACAGCTCCAGTGATCGTTCGGCGGATGCCATCGCGGTCGTGAAGTTGCCGAGGCACATCTCGATGATCGCCACGTGGTTCTGGACGATCCGCTCGAGATACGGATCGCCGGTCTTCTCGATGCGCGCGATGACCGGCCGGTATGCGTCACGCGCCGCCTCGTAGTGCGCGCGCATGAGGTGGATGCGACCGCGGCCGACCATCGCCGCCATCTCGTCGCCGACCGCGCCTTCGCGCGCGAACAGCTCGCTCGCATCTCCGACCACGACGAGCGCCTCGTCGAATCGGCCGAGCCGCTCGAGGATCTCGCCGCGGATTCGCAGTGCCTCGCCACGCATGCGCGGGTTCTCGACGACGATCGCCTGATCCTCGGCCACCACCGTCGATGCCGTGGCCGCCGCGTAGTCGCCGAGGCGGAGCAAACGCTGGGCGCGGCGGATCGCGACGTCGCCGAGGCGACGGGGATCGCCGTCGGCGAGCCGAGCGAGCTCGTCGAGATCACCCGCATCGCTGATCATGTCGCCGGCCATGCGGTGAGCTTCCTCGCGTCCGGCAAACGCTTCGCGGCGCCGTGCGCGTGAGGTGTCGGTCGGCGGCGTGCTGCCCAGCTCGCGCTCGAGTAGCAGCGTGCGCGTGAAGTGACTGACCGCCGCCGGCGAATCGAATGCTGCGAGCGCGAGCCGGCCCGCGCGCAGCCAGAAGGCCGCCGCTGCTGTGGTCTCGCCACCGCGCTCCATGTGCTCGGCGATCACCGCGGGCGGCTCCTCGCGCCCGGCGAAGAAGCGCGAGGCGAGCAGGCGGCCGACGCGCGAATGGATCTCGCGCTGGGCCCGCGCCGACAGTGACTCGTACATCACCTCGCGGATCAGGCCGCGCGCGAACTGCAGCTCGGTCTCGCTCGATGGTCCGGACTCCGGACTCACGAGGAAACCGGCCTCGAGCAGCTCGTCGAGCGCGGCCCCGTTTGCGCCGCTGCCGTCCTCGGCCTCTTCGGCGGCCATCAGCTCCTCGAGCAGGGCGCGGCGCATCGTGCCGCTCATCACCGCGGCCACTCGCAGGCCCAGCTTCGCCTTCGGCGACAGGCGATCGACGCGCGCGGCCACCACGTCACGCGCCGTGGCGGGCACGTCGTCGCCTGCCTCGCGCACTGCGGCGGCCAGCTCCTCGACGAACAGCGGGTTGCCGCCGCCCCGGGCGATCACGGCAGCGATGTTGAGCGGGTTGGCCTGATCACCGAGCCGGTCGGTGATCAGCGCGCGCAGATCGGAGCCGACCAGATCGCCGACCTGGATCACCACGTCGACAGCCGGCGGGGACGGGCCCTCGGGCCGCGTCGTCATCACGAGCAGCTCGGGGCCGAGCACGGTCACGGCGAGCGTATGCCGGAGCACTTCGAGGCTCGCACCGTCGGCGTTGTGAATGTCCTCGATCACCGTGAGCAGCGGCCGCTGCCGATCGGTCATCGCGGCGCGGAACGCGCTGAGGCCGGCGGAGATTCGTGGTCGCAAGTCGGCGACCTCGGGCGTGCCCACACCAACGCCGTCGCGCAGCTCCATCGCGCGATCGAGGTCGGTCGCGACCACGCGAGCGCGCTCCTCGGGCGCGCCGCCGTCCTTCATCAGGTGAATCAGGCGCTGCACGACCTGCGCGCGTGCCGACCGGCCGCGCACCGACGGCAGGCCAAGCGCTGCCTGATAGAGATCGATCACCATCGCGAACGGCGCGTTGCGGCTCGCGGGATTCGCGGTGCAGAAGATCGTCCGCATCTGCGATCCGCTCGCCGTGCGGCGCGCGAGCAACTCGGCGACGAGCCGGCTCTTGCCGGTACCCGCTGCGCCCGAGATCAGCGCCGTGAGGCGACGGTCCGCCGCGATCGCGCGCTGGAACCACACCTCGAGCTCTGCGAGCTGCGCCGTGCGCCCCACGAACCTGCCGTGTCGCTCGAGGCTCGCGCGATCACGCTCACCCACGCCGCGCGGACCGACGACCTCGATCACCTTGCCGCGCCGGATGCGCTTGGGCGCGGGCACCTCGCGTAGCGTGTAGAGACCGCTCGTCATGCGGCCCGCGGCGCCCACGAACAGCGGGCGGTCGACCGCGGCATCGCGCGCCAGCGCTCTCGCGTCCTCGATCGCATCGGTCGGAATCTTGAGCATTCCGTCGAGGAACGACATGCGCGCCTCGTTCATGCCGGTATCGATCGACACGTCATGCGACGCCGACGACCGCCGCGCGCGTTCCGGCAGATCGTGCGTGCCCGAGAGCCGGCGATCCTGGGTTCCGCCGCTCGACGTCGAGACACCGGTGCGTGCGCCAATCTTCAGCGTCGGCCCGCCGTGGCCCGCCTCGGTCCCGGCCACATCGCGGGTGAGTGCGGATGCATCGAGCGCCCAGCCCATCGCGACGGCCACATCATCTTCGCCGGCGACCTCGAGGCCAAACGCGACGACGAGCGCATCGTCCTCGAGGCGCAGCACGACGCCGCCGCGCTGGTAGGCGAGCTCGCCGACGCTGCGCGCGATCGGCCGCAACACCTCGGGCAGGGCGCCTTCGAGCAGGCCGGCAACCACCACGGCACGCCGCCGCTCCGCGAGCGCACCTACGACGAGCGCGCCGAGATCGTCGTCGATCGGCTCGTCGTAGATCCTCTCGGGTTCCTCGGACAGCGGCTCGTCGTCATCTTCGATCTGCAGGTCGGAGAAGCTCGCCTCGGGCGGCGCGGCGATGCCGAACTGCGTCGCGTCGTCGTCGTCGAAGCGCATCGATCCTGGGCTGTCGGTGAGCGAGACGAGCGCCTCGTACCGGCGCGGCGGCGACGGTGCAGGTGGCGGTATCGGCTCGTCCGGTATCGGATTACCGGCGGGGTCGTAGGCATCGAACGCGTCCTGTAGCCGCCCGATGCCCGCGGCGGTCGTCTCCTGCTGGCCCCAGCGCTGGCTGGTCTGCGTCGGGTCGCGCGAGTACTGCGCGGGCGTGGTCTGGCTCGCTTCGAATGGCGCGAACTTCACGCCGGTCACGCTCGCGGTCGGATCGCGATCGCCGAACTGCGCCTGTGGCATTCCCGCGCCCGTGGTCGACAGGCGCTCGTAGCGCGATGTCATTGGCTCGGTGTGCGAGCGAACCTGGTGCGCCTCGTAGTACACGGCGCTCGGCGAGGTGATCGGGGTAGGCGTGTGGAATCCAGGCGCGGTGCCCTCGCCGAAGTCGTTGGGTGCCGGCGGGCTATTCACGACCGAGCCCGTCAACGACCGCGTCGATGGACGAAGCGGCGGGCTCTGCACCGCCGAGACACCGGTGATCGCCGGCTTCCTCGGCGCGACGCTGATCGACGACGGCAGGGACGGCCACGACTCGCTGCCGTCGAGCGCCTTGGCGTCGAGCTCGATCATCCACGCCGCGAGCTGGCGCGCGCTGGCTGCCATCGCCGTGCGGGCGAGCGCCGCTTGCAGATCCGCGGCGGTCCCGCGTGCGCTCATCTCGCGAGACAGCGCGGTCGCCACCGCGTCGACGATCTCCGGCGGCACCTTCGGGTTCATCCGATCGATGCGCGGTGGGTCCGTCCGGCGCACGGCCTCGAGGATCGATTTGACGTCGTTGCCGCGATAGAGCGGCAGGCCGGTGAACAGCTCCCACGCGATGATGCCGAGCGCGAACACGTCGGCCGCCGATGTCGGCGGGTCGCCGAGGGTCTGCTCCGGCGCCATGTAGCGAGGCTTGCCGCGCAGGCGCCGCCGCTCGAGCGCCGAGGAGAACGTCGCGCGGGCGATCCCGAAATCGAGGATCTTCACGTAGCCGTCGGTCGACAGCATCACGTTCGATGGCGACACGTCGCAGTGGACGATGCCGAGCGGCCCGCCATAGCCGTCGGTCTTGCGATGCGCGTAGTCGAGCCCCGCGGCGGTCTCGGCAATGATGTGCGCGGCGACGGGAATCGGGCAGGGCACATCGCGCGCCACGGACTGGGCCATCGCGGCGCGCAGGTCGCGTCCCTCGATCAGCTCCATCGCCATGAACAGCTCGCCGTCGGCCTTTCCGAAGTCGAACACCTGGACGATGTTGCGGTGGGTGAGCTCGACCGCGATGCGCGCCTCGTCGATGAAGCTGCGGATGAAGCGGCCTTCGCGGGCGGAGTGGGGAAGGATCCGCTTGAGCGCCTGGACCTTCTCGAACCCCGCAATACCGACGGTCTTGACCTTGTAGACCTCGGCCATCCCGCCCTGCGCGATCTTCTCGAGGACGTGATACTTCCCGAAACGCTCGCGCAGCGCTTCCACTGGTTCCCAGAGTAACATGCCTGGCGTCGTGGCCGACTACTCGGAGCTCGAAGCTGTGCTTGGTGTGCCGTTCAAGGAGCGCTCTCTCCTCGAACAGGCGCTGCGACACCCCTCGTGGTGCAACGAGCAGGGGGAGCCCCGGCCCGAGGATAACGAGCGCATGGAGTTCCTCGGCGATGCCGTGCTCGACCTCGTGGTCAGCCATCGGGTGATGACCCGCTTTCCGAAGGCGCACGAGGGCGATCTCAGTGTCACCCGGCAGCAGATTGTGAGCGAAGCGGCGCTCTCCGAGGTGGCGCGGCAGCTCGAGATCGGGCGCTGGATCCTGCTCGGCAAGGGCGAGGAGAAGTCGGGCGGGCGCGACAAGCCGAAGATCCTGGCCGACATGTTCGAAGCGCTGATCGGTGCGGTCTACCTCGACGGTGGCTACGCCGCGGCGTGGGACACCGTCAACCGTGTGCTCGGCGCCAGGATCGCGAGCGTCGAGCTCAAGAACTTCTACGACTTCAAGACCCGCCTGCAGGAGACCGCGCAGGCACGCCTCAAGGCGACGCCGACCTATCACGTGGTGCAGGAGCTCGGTCCCGATCACGACAAGCGCTTCGTCGTCGCGGTGCAGATCGGCGCCGACGAGTGGGCGCGCGCGGTTGGCAAGTCAAAGAAGGAAGCCGAGCAGATGGCGGCCGCCGAGGCGCACTTCAAGCTCGAGGGCAGCGACGCCGGCGTGCGGCCGCGGCGCTGAGGTCAGCGCCGGGTGCGCACGAGGGCGAGCACGTCGTCGCGGCTGGGCAGCCCGGCCCACGGACCGAGCTCGCCGAGCGACAGCGACGCGGCCGCCGCCGCCAGCTCCATGCAGCGCGCGAACGGGCGCTCGCTGAGCAGCGCGGCCGCGAACGCGCCGTGGAACACCGAGCCGGCGCCGTAGCTGTCGAGCATG
>JBBQFU010000336.1:0-8516 GCA_038322185.1 Haliangiales bacterium | reverse complement strand
TGGACACGCTGTTCAGCGTGATGAACTCGTCGGCCGACCCGAGCTACTCCAAGACGGCGCTGCTCAAGTGCAACCTGCAGGACGGCACCGGGCGCCAGCGGGTGTCGTGGGTCGAAGAGATTCCCCCGTTCGAGCCAGTCTCGATCAGTATGAAGAGCCGTGCTCTGGAGCTCGGGATGAAGCTCGGCGACGAGCCGCAGTTCTTGTGCTTCATGGGCATCTGCGAGACGGCGACGCTGGTGCCGCTCACGATCAGCCGCGACCTCGACTCCGGATGCATCGGCATCGAACACTCACTACCTCCGATCTACTACGCGACGTCCCTGACGGGGAAACTGCGCGCGCGCACCGTCGCGAACTTCGCGCGGTCCACGGCGTTCCGGGTGCCGAGCTGATGTCGTCGCTGTTGCAGACCGCCGAGCGACTCGCGCTCAAGCTGTTGCCACCACGAGCGTCGCAGTCGCTGCAACAGCTCAAGCAGCGGCTGCCGCTGAGGCTCGTGCAGTCGCCGCCGATCGTGCAGATGTACCTGAACGATGCGCTCACCCGCTCGTTCGTCGGCATCAACAACTTCTATTCGGTGCTGCTGCCGGAGATCGAGACTGCGGCGCAGGTGAAGCTGCGATTCCACTCGCCGACCGGGAAACTTCTTGCGAAGCACGAGCTCGGGCTGGCGCACTTCGCGGCACAGGCCGTGGACATCAAGGCGCTGTTCGACCGCAAGGGGATTGGCTCTCCGCATGGCATCGTCACCCTCCAGGTCACGCCGCGCGCCCCGCGCCGCCACATCTACCGCGAGCTCGGCCAGGTGTCGGCGCACTTCTTCGTGTTCTTCCGCGACTCCGCGACGGGCTCGGTGGCGCAGACCCACCCGCTGTCGACGACGGACGTGGCCAACCGACCTTCGGAGCCGTTCTGCAGCAGCCAGATCCTGTCGACTGCCAAGCTGCGCCAGCTGGTCGCGTTCCAGTACAACCCGAGCCCCCGCGTTCACACGCTCGAGCATGCGCTGGTCGACCTGCACACCGGTGAGAAGATCGCGCGTTCGACCCTGACGATTCCAGCGCTGGGCAGCGCACGATCCGTGTTCACGATGGCGGACCTATCGAACCTGCCAGAACAGTTGCTGTTCTGCGTGGACGCCCTGCCATCGAGCAACGCCAAACCGATGCTGCGGCGCGTGTTCGACGGCGGGCGCCACAGCATGAGTCACGCGTAGGCCGTCGTGACGCGCGGGCTTGCAACTGCCCGCGGCTGCGGCTATCACGTCCCGTGGCGTTAGCGCCGATCTCGCTGTTTATCGACATTGCGTGCGGGACCGGGAAGGTCATGGCGCTGCGGGCGCCGTATCCAGCGCTCGAGGTCCACGGCGCGGTCGGGAAATGGTTCCTGTGCGTCAAGAAATCTCCCGGTTCTTTGACGAGGCAGTAGGGCCAACACGTGGTCACGCCCGTGCTCGATCGTATGCGCGCTCAGCTCGAGCGCATTCGCGATGTCCTCCCCGGCGGGTTCGGGCGCACGTCGTTCTCGCAGGAAGGCGAGGATCTGATTCTCGAGCGGATCTTCGAGAGCCAGCGCATGGGGATCTACGTCGACGTCGGGGCTCATCACCCGCGCCGGTTCTCGAACACGGCGCTGCTGTACCGCCGCGGCTGGCACGGCGTGAACATCGACGCCGCGCCCGGTAGCATGATCGCGTTTCGCCGGCTGCGGCCGCGCGACCTCAACCTCGAGCTCGGCGTCACCGCGAGCGCCGAGGAGCGCGACTTCTTCATCTTCAACGAGCCTGCGCTCAACACGTTCGATGCGGAGCGCGCGAAGTCGCTTGAGCGACCGCCCTACGTCATCGACCGGGTCCACAAGGTTCGGTGCGCTCCGCTGTCCGCGATCTTGCGCGAGCACTCGATCGGCCCTTTCGATCTGCTGTCGATAGATGCGGAGGGCTTCGACTTCGAGGTCTTGCAGACCCTCGACTGGGCAGTCAGCCGACCGCGGGTCGTGTTGACCGAACAGTTCTCGCGCGACATCACGACCCTGCTGACCTCGGAGCTCCACGCGTTCCTCGAGGCACGCGGCTATCGCGTGACCGCGAAGACGTTCAACTCGGTGTTCTACGTGGCGCACGACCGCTAGAAGTCGGAGCCGGCGCGCCAGCACGCGATCGCAATCAGGCTACCTGCCGTCGCCGCGCAGGCCTCGCTGAGGATCCCGTCGAGTCCAGTGGGCGATCAGCAGCGCGGCGGCGACCAGGGTCGCGACGATCATCCAGTGCGAGTCGGTGTAGCCGGCGGTCGTCGTGACGATCGACAGCGCGAGCTCGTGCGTGATCGCACTCACGATCAGCACCGCGGCGATGTGCTGACGGCGCAGCAGCGCGAACGGCAGCAGCAGGAGCGCGAGCACGAAGAAGATCACGGGCCGGAACAGCAGGGTCTTCGATGTCCATTGCACCGGCGCGAGCAGTAGGGACTGCAGCAGCGAGTGGCGCTCGGCGTGCTGGAGCGGTTCGACGTGGGACCTGGTCGGAATGATCTTCGTGTAGGCAGGCGTCCAGCTCGGCGGGCGCTTGAGGCCGAGGAGCCTGAACAGATGGCGCAATCGATGGTGCAGGTAAGAGCCTGGCTCGTGCATCGCGAGGCTACGGCGGGCCGCGAACAGCGCATCGCGTTCGTCGTCGGTCTGAGGTGGTTCGAACAGGCGACCCTCGCCAGCGGCTGCGCGACTCGGCTTGCCGTCGAGCTGCTGTGCGGTGTGCTGGATGCCGGTCTGTGTGGCGAGGTGGACGCCCTCGAGGTCACGGAGTGCCTGGGCGTCGTCGACATCGGTCGCGAAGCGCAGCGTGCCGATGATGTCGAACATCGCGAGCGCGAGCTCCTTGCGCTCGGAGCGGTGATCGACGACGAGGCGGACGGTGCCCGCCGCGAGCAGCGCGACCGCGAGCCACGCGGCGAGTGCGATGCCGACGCGGCGCCAGCGACGCTCGTCGGCGCCCCAGCGGAAGGTCGCGAGGATCAGGGGCAGCGCGGCGATGGCGACGCCAGCGCGCATGCCGCACGCGATGATCATGAGGACGAGACCTGCGATCCGCACCCCGCGTCGGTCGGCGAGCAGCGCGGCCGTGCCCGCAAGGAGGAAGCTCGCCACCTGGGCCTCGGCGCAGATCACCGCGCTGGTCGCCAGGACCGGCGGGAACAGCAGCAGGCCGACGGTGGTCCACGCCGCCGCCATCGGCGACATCACGCGGCGCAGCAGATGGTATGCGCCTCCGACCAGCAGCAGGCTCTGCAGCACCAGCATGCCGGCCGGTCCCGAGACCACGACACCGACGATGCGCCAGACCAGCGTCAGCATCGGCGAGTGCCAGTCGGTAAACTCACCGACGCGCGAGTCGACGAGCTGATCCGCGCTGTCCGCGCGCAGGAAGCCCGGGAAGGTCGTGAGCAAGAACACGAGCCAGCCGCCGCCGAGGATCCAGCGCGGAGGGGGCGCCTTCATGTGCTGCTCGCTTTGCGCGAGCGCTGGATGAACAGGATCACCGTCGCGAGACACACGCTCGTGATCATCCAGTGCGAGTAGCGATAGTCGGGATTCGCGCCGACCGGGAAGAAGCTCAGCTCGTAGAGGAGCCCGCTGATGATGAGCCCGATCGTCAGCCGGTCGCGGCAGAACGCGATGAGCAGGATGATGCCGAGCATCGCGTAGACGTACGGCCGAAACAGCGGCGTGTCGTCGGCGAGGAAGTTGAACGCACGGCCGATCCAGGCCTGGACCATCGAGTGACTCGCGGTGTGGGTGACGCGTACCCACTGGTCATTGCGTTCGAGGAACAGGTTCCACACCGGGGCGCGCAGCGGGACATCGTCGAGACCGAGCAGGTTACTCATGTCGTGCCAGCGCGCCGTCACGTAGGCGAGGGGGTGACCGAGGACCAGATCTTTCCAGGCGCGATTGATCGCGTCCCACTCCTCGGGCGTGCTGGGCAACTTGAACAGCCGATCCTCGCCTTCGACGACGCGAAACGCACCGCCGAGGTAATGCAGCTTGCGCGCGCGCTCCTGGATGCCGGACGTCACCACGAGCGGTGTGCCACGCAGAACCTCGCGCCATTCCTCGTCGGTGTGCTCTTCAGCACACGCGATGACCCCGGCGATGTCCGAGAACACCGGGGTCATCTTGACCTGCGCCGAGGTGATCAGCCGACTGCCCACGAACGCGAGGCCGATGGTCACGGCAATCGTGGCAACGAGGACGCCGAATCGCTTGAGCCAGCTCACCCCCGAGCGCCACTCGAAGACGAAGAAGATCAGCGGGGCGACCGCAGCGAGGGCGTTGTAGCGAAGTGCGGTCGCGATCACGAACAGGCCCAGGCCGATGAGGCGCGTGCGCAGCCGGGGCTGGAGCAGTGCCCCGATCCCGGCCAGCAGGTATGCGGCCATCAGCGAGTCCTTCCAGATCACGGCCATCGTCGTGAGCACGGGCGGATACAGCAGCACACCGATCGCGGTCCATGCTGCCGGGCGCGCGTCGAGGAAGCGGCGCAGGATCGCGTAGACGCCGCCGAGGAACAGGCCACCCTGGACCAGCAGCATCAGCAGTGGGCCGCTCAGGATGCGGTCGAGCACCCACCAGTGCGCGGCCATGATCGGGGGATGGCCGTCGCTGAACTTGCCGCTCCGCGCCTCGATGAGCTGATGGACCGAGTCCGTGCTCATGTATCCGGGAAACCCGTAGGTGACGAACACCGCGAACCCGAGCAGCAAGATCTGCCACTCGGTCAGCGCACGTACCTTCCACCCGCGCATCGGAGCTTGTGTACACCAGACGCGTCGCATGCTGGCCAAGATTGCGTAATTGATGGTAAGAGCGTCCGACGCTGTGAGCGGTTTCTGGGCAGACAAGCGCGTGCTCGTCACGGGCGGCAACGGGTTCTTCGGAAGCTTCGTGGTCGACGGGTTGCGTGCGCGCGGCGCTCTGCACATCGCAGCTCCGCGCAGCAGCGAATACAACTTGATCGATCGCGACGCATGCCGCCGCGCGATCGCGGACAGCAAGCCCGACGTGATCTTTCACCTAGCGGCGCGCGTCGGCGGTATTGGCGCCAACCGCGACAACCCCGGCGGCATGGTGTTCGAGAACGCCATGATGGGCCTGCAGCTGCTCGAGGAAGCGCGGCTCGCCAAGGTCAGCAAGACCGTCGTCGCGGGCACGATCTGCGCGTATCCGAAGTTCGCACCGGTGCCGTTCCGCGAAGACGACCTGTGGAACGGCTACCCCGAGGAGACCAACGCCCCGTACGGCGTCGCCAAGAAGCTGCTGCTCGTGCAGTCGCAGGCCTATCGCGAGCAGTACGGCATGAACAGCATCGTGCTGTTCCCGGTCAACATGTACGGGCCGCGCGATAACTTCGATCTGCGCACGTCGCACGTGATCCCAGCGATGATCCGCAAGTGCATCACCGCGAAGGACGAGGGCACGGACGAGGTGATGCTGTGGGGCGACGGCTCACCGACGCGCGAGTTCATCTACGCGGGTGATGCGGCCGAGGCGATGATCCTCGGTGCCGAGCGCTACGACTCGAGCGATCCCGTCAACATCGGCAGCGGCACTGAAATCTCGATCAAGGATCTCGCCGTCGAGATCGCGAAGGCGACCGGGTACACCGGGCGCTTTGTCTGGGACACCAAGCAGCCCAACGGCCAGCCCCGGCGGCGGCTCGATGTCTCGCGCGCGAAGGAGCGCTTCGGCTTCTCGGCAAGCACCTCGTTTGCCGAGGGCCTCGCGCGCACTGTTACCTGGTACCTGGAGCACCGATGAAGAAAGCGTTGATCACTGGAATCACGGGCCAAGACGGCTCCTATCTCGCCGAGCTGCTGCTCGCGAAGGGCTACGAGGTCCACGGTCTCGTCAGGCGCTCGAGCTCGTTCAACACCGAGCGGCTCGAGGGCATCTACCAGGATCCGCATGCGACCGACTACCGGCTGCGCCTGCACTACGGCGATCTCGATGACGGCAGCTCGCTGTCGAACGTCATCACGAAGATCCAGCCCGACGAGATCTACAACCTCGCGGCACAGAGCCACGTGCGCGTGAGCTTCGATGTGCCGGAGTACACGGTGTCGACCATCGCGCTCGGCACGCTGCGCCTGCTCGAAGCGACCCGCGAGCTCAAGAACGGCTGCAAGTTCTACCAGGCGTCCTCGAGCGAGATGTTCGGCAGCACGCCGCCGCCGCAGAGCGAGACCACGGCGTTCTCGCCGCGCAGCCCCTATGCGTGCGCGAAAGTCTTCGCGCATCAGCTGTGCCAGAACTACCGCGATGCGTACGGCATGTTCATCGCGTGCGGCATCCTGTTCAACCACGAGAGCCACCGCCGAGGCATCCCGTTCGTCACGCGCAAGATCACGCGCGCTGCGGCACGCATCAAGCACGGCCTCGACAAGAAGCTGTTCCTCGGCAACCTCGACGCGAAGCGCGACTGGGGCTTCGCTGGCGACTACGTCGAAGCGATGTGGCTGATGCTCCAGCAGGAGAAAGCCGACGACTACGTGATCGCCACGGGCGAGTCGTACTCGGTGCGTGACGTGCTCGACATCTCGTTCACGACGCTCGGCCTCGACTGGAACAAGTTCGTCGAGCTCGACCCGCGTTACCTGCGCCCGACCGAGGTCGACCACCTCCGTGGCGACTACACCAAGGCGCGCGAGAAGCTCGGCTGGAAGCCGAAGGTCAGCTTCCGCGAGCTGATCACCACCATGGTGACGGCCGACGAGGAAGACGTGCGTGGTGCCCTCGCGGGTCGCGCGCCTCGGATGTGAGCTAGGTGCCTCTGCTGCGCATCTCGATCGTCACGCCCTCGTTCAACCAGGCGCCATTCATCCGCCGGACGATCGATAGTGTGCTCGAGCAGCGTGGCGACTTCGATCTCGACTACCGCGTGCTCGACGGTGGCAGCACCGACGGCACGCTCGACATCCTGAAGAGCTACGGCTCGCGTCTCGAGTGGTCGAGCGCGCCCGACGGTGGCCAGGTCGACGCGATCAACCAGGGCCTGCGCAGCCTCACGGGCGACGTGATTGGCTGGCTCAACAGTGACGACACCTTGATGCCCGGTGCCCTCGGACGCATCGCGGATGCCTTCACCTCCAACCGCAACACCGAGTGGGTGCACGGGCGCTGCCAGATCATCGACGAGAACGATCAGGTCGTGCGTCGATGGGTGTCCGCGTACAAGCACTTCCGCAGCCAGCGTCACAGCTTCGAGAACCTACTGACCGAGAACTATGTCTCGCAGATGACCGCGTTCTGGCGCCGCTCCGTCCACGACGAGGTCGGCTACCTCGACCCGGCGATCCGGCTCGCCTTCGACTACGAGTTCTTTCTCCGGCTCGCGAAGCGCGGCGCGCCGATCTACATCGAAGAGCCGGTCGCCTGCTTTCGCTGGTACGCGAACAGCAAGAGCGGCGCTGGGTTCGTTGCCCAGATGGCCGAGACCAACGAGCTCGCGCGGCGCTACCGCTCGAACCCGTGGACGCGCGTGCGTGCCCGCTTCAAGAAGGTTGGGATCATCAACGTCTATCGGGCGCTCGCGATGACGCGCAGCCTCGCTGCTGCCGCTCGCCTGCCCCGACCCTGAGGTCACTCAGTCGGCGCGCTTGCGGGGACGACGGAGCGGCGCTTCGTACTGAAGATACGCGAGGAACTTCGCCTCGCGGCGCACGTGCGCAACGAGGTCGAGGATGAGCCCCGTCGCGATGCAGAGCGCGGTGACGAGGCCGAGCGAGAAGGTCAGGATCGCCGTCGGGAATCGACGGACGAGGCCGGTGTCGAGGTACTCGACGAACACCGGCACACCGAGCACGAGCCCTAGCGCCATCGCGACCACGCCGATCAGGCAGAAGAACAACAGCGGGCGCTCGCTGCGCATCAGGTTCACGATCGCCATCAGGATCCGCCAACCATCGCGGAACGTGTTGAGCTTGCTCACCGAGCCAGGAGGCCGCTCCTTGTACTTGGTGTCGACCTCGGCGATCGGCATGTTCATCTGCATCGCGTGCACGGTGAGCTCGGTCTCGATCTCGAACTCGCGAGACACCGCAGGGAAGCTCTTCACGAACCGGCGCGAGAACACGCGATAGCCCGACAGCATGTCATCGATACGCGAACCGAACAGCCAGCGCACGAGGCCGGTCAGGACCTGGTTGCCGAGCCGGTGCCCCATCCGGTACGCCGCCTCGTGAGTCTCGATGCGCTTGCCCACCACCATGTCGAGGTTCTCGTTGACGAGCTTGTCGACGAGGGCAGGGGCGGCGGCAGCTTCGTAGGTGTCGTCACCGTCAACCATCACGTAAACGTCGGCGTCGATGTCGCGCAGCATGCGGCGCACGACGTTGCCTTTGCCCTAACGCAGCTCGCTGCGGACGACAGCGCCGGCGGCGGTCGCGACCGCGAGCGTGTCGTCCGTCGAGTTGTTGTCGTAGACGTAGACGGTCGCGTTGGGGAGGGCGGCGCGGAAGTCG
>JBBQFU010000335.1:0-8568 GCA_038322185.1 Haliangiales bacterium | reverse complement strand
GGCCGTCGAGTCTCAGACAAGCAACTCGCACTCGTGAACCTCGAGCCGCATGTTTTCCACGGCGAGTGGAACTACACCATCCACCCGACGGATGCGGCAGCATGCCCAACCGATCAGGTTGTTTAGCGGCGGTCGCTTACGATCGCCAGCACGCTCGGCCCCGTCGAGCCAGTCCGCTTGATGCTCGCCTTGTTCTTCGACGCGGATTCCTTCGTCTTGGTCTTCGGCTTGGCATTCGCGTTGGCGGTCTTCGCCTTCGCCTTCGGTTTGCTGGCGAGCGCGTCCACGAGCGCGGTCCTGAGCGCGGCGTCGCTGCACTCCAGGCTAGACTGGATGATCTCCGCGATAACGACCGTCGTATTGGCGCGAAACACCGTGCCGCTATCTCCGGCGTAGCACCAGGCATCGTAAGCGAGCTTTTCATTCGCGTCGCCGATGCGCGTGCGTTCGAATGGAGCGATCGGCTCGTCCTCGTCACCTTCGATTAGCTTCAGCACCGACAGTGCGCGGCCGTCGTAAAGCTTCGCACACGCTAGGACCTGCTTCTTCGCGATCTCGTCGAGCGCGTCGATCGTGGGCGTAGACCGCTCCAGAACGGTCAGCTTGGGCGGCGCGGGCTGACTGGACTTGTGCGCATGCAACGCCTCGGCGATCGCCGCATGCTTCTTACCGAGCGCCGTCAGGACCTGCATGACCTTGCGTGGCTTGCCGTCGTCGATGTTCGCGAGCGCGAACCGAACGAGCGACGGATACGGGAAGGTCTCCACCATGCGCATCGCGATGGCGAGGCGATGTGCAGGACCCTTCAGCCGCTCGAGTGCTTCGCCGACTGCACGCTCGCGACGTTCCGTTGGAATCGCCTCGACGATCTCCCGCATACGCGGGACCGCTGACTCCCACGCGTAATTCTCGAGCATCAGCAGCCGATCGAGCTTCGCATCGATCGGCCGCTTCGCGCGGATGAGCGCGAGGAACACGACCTCGATGACCAAGGCCTCTATGCCCCACGGCGACGCCTCCATGGATTCGGCCGGCGTGCCGGCGAACGTCAGCAACATGCCGGCCGTCTGCTCGGCCCACGGCGCGAGCGTCTTCGGGATCGTCGCGACCTCGTCGACAAGGGCGTTGTGTGTCGCGACCGTGTCGAAGTCGCCCCGCGCAAGCGTCAGCTCGGTCAACGCGATGATGCGGTCGGCCCTCGACAGCGGTTTCAAGAGCGGCAGCCAGTCATCTTCCTCGTGGGGATCGATCGCCATCAGCTTCTGGAACAGCGACGGCTTGCCGCTGAACAGTGGACCGGGCGGATCGATGCCGAGCCACTTGCGTTTCGCCCACGCGGACGACGGAATCGGAAGCCAGCCCGCAGGTACTTCGGGGTGCCGAGCAAGTAGATCGGCGACGGCGCGCTGTTCTGGCGTGAGCTTCGACGCGTGCCAGATCTCGCGTGGTCCATCATCCGCATCGGGAAACCCGACAGCGTGTAGCGCCGCTCGGATCCTCTTGCTCTGCTCGCGCGAATCCTTCTCGCTACGGAACACGCCAAACGACATCTCGCCGACCCGTGGGAGCCCAGGCGGATGCGCATTGATGAACTCGATGACCGCGTGGAGCTGCGCAATCGATCCTGTGCGTGACACGGGCGCATCGTACTCAGGAACGGTTTCAACTTGTGAACGGCGGGGAAGTTCAAGGCGCGTTTCCGGGAGGGTGTCCTCGCAAGCGCCTGGCCGGCGACTCGGCACAAGCGACCGCTTCGTAGAAGTGGCGTACCGAACTGCCGGCCGAGCTGGCGAACGGTCCAGCTGCCGCGCAGCGCTCCGCTACGTAGAACTGCTGTCCTCGGGATTGCGAACCGAGAGCAGCCGCACGTAACAGGACCGAAGCGCAGCCGTCCCGGGACATGAGGGGCCAGCTCCTCAGGCTCGAGGAATTGAGGGGCGAGACTTTCCAGAGGTTGGTGATGGCCATCGGCTCGCGAAAGAAGCAGCGGCTGATGATCGCGACGCGGACCCGGTCCCCGACGTGCTCGCGCAGGTCCAGGCCGAAGCAGCCGCCACGTGGCGACCACCGGCGGATGCGAGTCGACCCGTCCGCGGCGCGGCATTGTCTGCCGGTTGCGTAGTCAGTAGCCGGTGCCGGCTGCAAACCCGATCGAGAAGTACGTCGTGCTGATCCGGTCGCGCGTGGTGGTCGCCGGGCCGATCCACGTGATCTCGTGACCGAGGTCCAGAAAGAAGCCGCCGGCGACTCCGCGCGCGCCCGATCCTCCGAGCTGCAGGCCGATGCCGGCATCGATGCCGCCTCCGTCCGTAGGCGGGCGCATCACCGCCGCCGAGCTCCAGCTGTGATGGGCACCCGCGCGGAGGTAGGTCGCAAATGCTCCGCTCTGCCGGATGTACTTCAGCTGTGCGCCGGCGGAAGCGTAATCGTAGATCGTGGTCGCCTGTTGCGCGGCGTAGTCATGGCGATCGATGGACTGGATCGCCAGGTTGGGTTCGATCGCCAGGGGCCCCCGGCGGTATCCGAGCGCGGCACGAACCCGGAACGCCGTGAGCTTTGCGCTCTCGGTGCCAGCGCTCGTGGTGACCGAGGGCGCCCCCATCGAGTACCCGTTGGCGAGATAGAGACCATCATCCGCGCTGGCGGTGGACGCGGAGCCAACAAGAGCCAAGATGAGCATTCGGTTCATGCATGTCGCTAAGAGCAACGTGTGGGCCAGAGCGGCTGTTGATAGCGAGCGGTCACTTACAGGCGCCAACGTGACTGTTTGGTGACGATCGTGAAGAACCGACCACGTGGCCCGTCGAGCACGCGTGGCGCCGCCCTGTCCGCCACTGACCGGTCATGTCCGCATCAGGCCCGCGCAGTCAGCGCTGTTGACGATGTGCTGGCATCGTCGGAGGGAACATTGGCACGCTCAGCCACTTCGAGGTCGCAAGGTCGGCAGGCGACCGTCGACGTATTCCGGACGATTCTGCCCCGTAGTGCGCTGAATCGCTTGGCAAGTGACTGTTGGATAGTCACCGTGATCCAGCATGACGAGAGCCCAGACGGCTGTGATCGGCGGTGCCATTGGCGTCGGTGCGATCGCGATCTACGTGCTGCCGGTCGTCCGACTCGTCGTTCTGTCGGCCTGCATGGGCCTCGAGGGGCTGACGGTTCTGATGTTCGTCGAGGGCATGGTCGCACTCGCGCGTGCGCTTAGCCCCGTGCGCGCATCGGCGTGGATCCCCGCGAGCGCCGCCGAGCAAGCGGGCGTCGTGACGCGCGTGGTCGCGATCGAAGTCTCAATCGCGGTGGCCGCTGCCGCCGTGCTCGCGACGTCCGCTCCGTGGTGGCAGCCGGTGATGGCAGTCGCGCCGCCGCTGTGGGTGATCTCGCTGCTCGCGCTGCGGGGTGCCGGTACGTGGTCACTGACCACGCTCGGTGGCCTACGCCGGCCGATCGCGCTGCTCGGCGCGCTCGTCGATATCGCGCTCGTGCTGCCGATCGTCGCGCTGCTCGGAGGCTCGCTCGCGGCGGTCGTCGTCACCTCGACAATCGTGACGTGGCTGCTCGTCGCGGCCGCGTGGCGCTCGCGGCCGATGAACCTCACGGCGAAGCAGAAGGTCGAGCTCGAGGCGCCGCGTGGACGCTGGCAGCTCGGCACGTGGATCCGGAACATCGCGAGCGCGCTGCGAGGTCCGCTGTTCGTCGCGATCGCCGGCCTTGCTGTCGTCGTGCCGTTCTCGGCAACGGTGATCATTGCGTCGTTGCTGGCGATTCCGTTCGTCGCCGGTGCGGTGATCAAACCGTCGCAGAACATCGTGTTCCGCGTGATGCGCTGCGTGATCCTCGGCGGCCTCGCGTTCCTCGTGATCGGCGAGCTCGGCCCTACCATTTACCGTGCGGTGTTCCCGGCTTCGTTCGGCGATGGAAGATGGCTCGAGCTCCTCGCCTGGGGCGGGTTCGCCACAATCCCGGCGGGATTCTCGACGCGCGACGTCGAAAATCGAGAGCTGCGCCGGGGCATTGCCGGTGCGATCACGATCACGCTGATGCTCGTGGTTGGCATCACCGCGGGAACCGCCGGGTTCCTGGTTGCGATTGCGGCATCCAGTGTCATCAGTGCGTTCGTCATCGCGACGCGCGACTCCGGGGAGCCGACGTTCGGGAATTGATCTGCGAGAGAGTTTCGGCGTACCGCCTCGAGCGCGTGTTCGGGTCACGGCGTACGCCGTCGGTGACCCGACCTACGGCCGCGGCATCAGCGGTTGCGGTTGCGGACTGCAGACTGCTGCTGCTGCTGCGTGAAGGAATCCGCGGTTCCTTCCCGCGCCCTTATCCGCAATGGATCAACCTCGGTTCGGTTCCCGCCCGTAGGCGGTTCGCATCGACCTGCGGGTCAGCCAGGCGATGATCCGGCTGGCCACGCGGTCGGGATCATGCCACGCCATCCAATGGTGCCCGCCCGCTACGACCTCGACATCGGCGCGCGGGCTCACCGCCGCGAAGCGCCGCGCGTGGGCGACGTTGAAGTGCCGCTCGTGCTCGCCCCACAGCAGCAGGACCGGGATCTCAATCGCAGCGGCGATCCTGCGCCAGTGCGGGAGAGCGTCGTCGTAGCGTTCGCACGCTGCGATCGTCTGCTCGCGGACGGGGCGACGCTGGAACGCCGCGGTCAGCTCGTTTCGCAACGCGTCGGGAACCCGGCACGTCCGCGGTAAGAAGGTCGCGAGGCAACGGGCGAGCGCTTGGCGCCACGCGAACCGCAGCGCGAATCGGTACGAGCGCCACGTGCGGAGCAAGCGGATCTCAGGCGAAACGGGGGCGTCGGGAACGAGCAGCGCGTTCGCCGCGACCACCGCCATCAGTCGCTGATCGCCACGCGCCGCGAGTGAGAGCGCCGGCAGCGCGCCCATGTCATGCGCAATCGCGACCACCCGGCGCCCGGGCAGCACGGCGTCGATCACACGCGCGAGAACATCCGCGCGCTCGTCGGGCGAAGAGGCGTTCGCGGCCGGCGCGCTGCCGCCCTGCCCCGGCCAGTCGAACGCGACGACCTCGCCGGTGGCGGCCAGCGCGCGGGCGAGCGGCGCGAACACCTGCAGGGTGTCGGGATACCCGTGCAGCAGGACGAAGGCGACGTCACTGCGCCGCCCGACGCGCGCTAGCCGCAACGTCAGCTCGCCGATCACCGTGTCGTCGGTGTCCAGCGGGATCACGTTCGGTGTCCGAGGTCGTGCAGCGCGGCGTCGGCACCTAGCACGCCCGAGATCGCGGCGAAGCTCACCCACTGGCCCGGATGCGTGGTGCTCCCGACAAGGTAGAGACCGTCGATCCCCGGCGCCCGACGCGGCAGCCGCCCGCGCCGCATGAACGATGCCGTCATCGTCGGATTCATGCTGTCGCGATAGAGCGTGCTCGAGCGGCCGTAGTCGCCCGGCGTGAGCGCACGGCGTTCGGTGAAGCCCGGCGCACGGGCACGAAGCCACGGATCGTTGCGCAGCTCGTCGAGCAGCGCGACGGCGGCCGTCGCATCGAGTGGCGTCGCTTGCTGGCGGACGGGCGCGAGCAGACGGATCACCGCAGCCTGGTCAGCGTCCGGATGCACGGCCCCGGGCGTGATGCTCAGGCGGCACGGGATGCGCGGATGCTCTGGCGTCCGTCGGAACAGAAGGTACGGCCCGGACGACGAGCGCTCGGCGACGCCGAACAGCGCAAGCCCGGGCGACTGCAGCGGCATCGCAGCGAGCGAGCGAGCGAGCCGCGGGCGCGGCTGGGTGAGCTCGACGAGCGTGCTCACGCCGGCGGCTCCGCTGATCACGGCGTCGGCCTCCAGCAATTCGCCGCCGACACGGACACCGATCGCCCGGCCATTCCGGACCTCGACGCGCTCGACTCGTGACCCGACGACGGGGCGGATGCCGGCGTGCTCCGCAGCGGCCACCAGCGCATCGACGACGGCGAAGACTCCGCCGCGCGGCAGGTAGCAACCGACCCCGTGCATCAGCGACGGCACGAAGGCGAGCGGGCTCGGGGCCTGATCGAGCTCCTGCCCGGCGACCGCGGTCCAGATGCCGATCGCCTGCACGACCGGCTCCGGCAACCCCGATCGTCGCAGCACCGCGCCGAGTGGCCGGAGCAGCGTCGATAGATGGCGGATCGCTCCGGTCGAGAACAGTGCGGCGCGCGAGTGCTCGCGGACGAGGAGTGGAGCGAGCCGGCGGTAGATCCGCGCAGTCTCCTCGACGAAGCGAACGTAACGCCGCCCGGCGCCCGGGAAGCTCCGATCGAGACCTGTCGCAGTCGACTCGAGATCGGCGTCGATCTGGACATCTGGCACTCCGGCGGCTTCGACGCGGTAAATCGACTCGATCCGGGTGAGCGCGAGCTGCTCGTCGAGAACCAGGCCCAGGCGAGTGAACGCCCACTCGAGGCCGGGACGATCGAGGAGGACGTAGGGGCCACCATCGACCCGTCGCCCGGCGATCTCCACGCCGCGCGCGAGGCCGCCGACGCTGTCGCTCGCCTCGAGCAGCGTGACCGCGCAGCCGCGCTGCGCGAGCCTGGTCGCGGCGACGAGGCCGGCCACACCGGCGCCGATCACGATCACCCGCGCGGTCACGCGGGTCGCCCGAACCCGAACGTTGCGCGCAGCAGACGACGCGCGAGCCAGCACGCGCGTCCCTCGGGCCCGAGATGCGGGAAGGCGGCCGGGTCCATGCGCGGCACCCACAACGCGCCGCGCCTGCTCGAGTAGGCGTAGACCGGATAGGCGAGCGCCGAGAGAAAGATCGTCCAGTCGTTGCGGTGCGGACTGCGCAGCCCGACGATCGGAGTGTCGGGACCGTCGACGACGATCCGCGGCGTCGGATCGCCGAACCAGTCGCGCGCCATCGCGATCGGGACGTCACGCGGGAAGGTCACGAGGCCCATGTGTCGTGCCGCCACCAGATCGAGCGCTAGCGGATCGGTCGCTGCGTAGAGGCGCCCCGGCGAGATCGGGTCACGGCAGCCGAGGACCCCGGTCAGACCGTCGGGGACCGCGCTCGTCGCGTCGAGGATCGCGAGATGACACGGCCAGCCGTCGAGCATGATCATCGCTCCCGTGCCGAGGTCGGCGAGGCGATCCGCAAACAGCATGCGATCGACCCGCCCGCCGAGCGATTCGAGCGTGCCAAGGCACAGATGGGCCAGCCAGCTTGGGTGTGTGCGCATCTTGCCGAAAGCGATCCGCACGTCGGCGGCGACCCACTCACGCGAGATCGTGCTCTGCCCGTGACCGCGCTCGGCCGCGAGCGGCACCTGGTCCGCGGTGGCGTCGGCGACGCGGTAGCTCGGCGCGTCGAACCCCATGTAACGGGCAACCTCCACTACACCGCGACCGCCGAAGAACTGATCGTACTGATTCTGCGCCTCGAGCACGACCACATCGCCGGCACCGCGCGCCCGCAGCAGCCCGGCGAGCGCATCGATCAGCGCAGGGTCGACGACCGGGCTGCGGTCGCGGCGGTCGTACGCCATCATGAACGTCGTCTTGATCGCGACCGTGCCGCCCGGCGGCAGGACGGCGGCGACCTCGTCAAGCAGGTCGGTCGCGACCAGCGCATCGTCGAGCCGCTGCTCCGCGGACGCGTCCGCGAACGCACGCACGATGACGCGCCCGCCGCGGCCGACGCGATGTGTACTTGATGGAACGAACGCGCGATCGATCGCGGCCAGGCTGCCCTCAAGGGATTCTGCCGTCGTGTCGTCGTCAAGCGCGTCGCCGTGGAAGCTCGCGGCGAGCAGGCCGAAGATCTTGCGGTGCCGACGTTCCTCCGCAGCGATCCGAGCGTAGGTCGCGGCGTGCTCCCCGCCGAGCGCCTCGAGCGTAGACCACGCCATCTCGGCGGTCCTCTCGGCCTCGATCTGGAACCGACAGAACTCGTCGAACGCTTGGTGCGCTAGCGTCGAGCGGGCTGCTCGCGGGACCTTGCCAGCGATCATCCCGAGCTTGCCGACCACCCAGGCGAGCGTCTTCGCAAGTGGCGCTCGCCGCCAGCTCGCGTGCGTGAGCACGGCGCTCGACCAGCCCGCGACCAGCCCCGCGAAGTGGCGCGAGATCGTCGCGATCGCTAGCCGAAGGCCGCGCTGACCGAGCAGCACCCCGCGGACTAGCACCGCGTGCATCTGCTCCTCCCGCGCGGCCCACTGGAACGCGAAGCGGATCATGTCGCGCACCCGGGCCGGCGCGCGCAATGCAGCGATCCGCGCACCGAGGCTGGCGCCCGAGTAGTGCGCGTCGACCAGCCGCTCGCGCTCGAGTGCCATCAATGACAGCGTGTGGCGCTCACGATCGGCGTCGCCGCGAGCCAGCTCGTGCGCGCGCGCGAGCTCGAGTGCGAAGTCGCGCACGAGCGGCGAGGCCGGTTCGCCGTCGGCGTCGCAGTCGGTCTCGGCAGCGGGCTTCACCGGTATGACAGGTCCGACAGCGTGAACTGAGTGTCGGATCCGAGTCGCGCGAGCACGCGCTCTGCGTCGCGCGCTTGCAGGAGCAGTAGGTCCTCGGGCTCGAACACGGACGTGCCGTCAAAGTACCATCTC
>JBBQFU010000334.1:0-8599 GCA_038322185.1 Haliangiales bacterium | reverse complement strand
ACTGCTTGTGCCGGCTGAGAAACTGCCGGCACTTCAACCGATCAAAACCTCTGCGGCGAGGTACTAGGCGTGTTCTTCGGCAACCGGCGCCACAATGCCGTGCTGGCCGTCGACTTCAGCTGGAGCCCGTCGACGCACGTGGACCGCTCAGGGCGCATACCTGCTCGGGCTCACCCTCGCGTACTACGTGCCGATCTTCGACTTGAACTAGCCCGCGTGAGCGCCGGATTTGGGACGTCTCGGAATGAATCGCGACACTCGCGCCTGATATGCGCGGTACGCCTCGCCCTTTGACCTCAGAGCCTGCGCCTCCGTCGGTGGAATTCCAGTAACGCCGAAGATCGACGCGATGATGATTCCCTGGCCGAGCAAGCCGAGCAGCGCGTAGGGCAGGGGGAACGCGAAGCAGTAGACGGCGAACCCGATCCACACGCACCACTCGAAGAAATAATTCGGGTGCCGAGACCACGCCCACAGCCCGCGATCGCAGACCTTGCCGACGTTCGCGGCGTTCGCCTTCCACGCGGCGAGCTGCGCGTCCGCGACCGCTTCGCCCGCGATGCCGATCGCGGCGATCGCGAAACCGATCACGCGGAACGCGGCACCACCGGTGGGCACGATGACGAACGGGATGATGAATGCCAGCGAGAGCACGGCACTCAGTCCTGCCTGCGCCTGGAAGAACGCGAAGAACCGGCGCGGCGCATGGCGTGCCCAGCGGCGGCGAAGGTCGACATAGCGGCCCTCCTCAGCGCCGGTCGCTGCACCGCGCGAGATCAGATAACAACTAAGCCGCGTGCTCCACGCGATCACGAGCACCGCGAGCGGCAGCCAACCCCCGCGCGGGACGTCGGACCGCAGCCCGAACAGCAGGATGATGATGGTGAACGACTGCGCCCAGCCGACGTCGACGATGCCCGCATTCTTGGTGCGTTGCGCGACGGCCCACAGCGCGCCTTGCAGCACCGCGCACGCGACCCACGCCTCGAGCACGCGGAGCGCGAGCGTGCCGACCACTCACTTACCCTTCGGCAGAACGAACACGAAGGACCGATCGCCACGCTTGTAGACGTGGACCTTGTCGTCGGCGGCCGCGACGAGCTGAAACCACGGCTGCTTCTTCAACGAGTCGTCGCCCTCGGCGATCTCGGGGACGATGAGGTCGAGCTCGACGTACTTGTCGCTCGTGCCCGCGTCGACCGCGGCGGCGTAGCTCCACTCCTCGACGCCCGCTGCGGGGAACCGGTCGTTATGGAGGGCGCCACCATAGAGCGCGACCCATGGCCGCTTGTCGCCCATCTTGGTGCGATGGCCGACGGCTTCACCCGCGATGCGCGTGAGCTCCTGGGTGGTCAGCAACAGCAAGGGCGCCGGATCGAACTCGCCATCCTTGGGCGCGAACTTGTCGTAGTCGTCGCACTTGAGCTTCATCGCGTGCGGCTGGATCTTCGCCGCCTTCGCGGTGTCCGCGAGAATCCCGATATCGGACTTGGTCTCGACGGGCCGCCGCACCGAGGTCTGGACTCGTGCCGTCGCGGTCTCTGCCTTCGCGCCGCACTTGGGATCGTTGATCCAGGTCTCGATGATGAGGTCACTCATCTTGTCGCCCAGCGCCGGAATGGCCTCCGCGGTGAACCGCTTCAGGGTCGACGTGACCTGCTTGCGATCGGTGCGCACGTGCAGCTCACCAAAGCCCAGGACGCGCGCATCGGCTGGAATCGTCGCCTTGAGTGCGGTGCCCAGGTCCGGATAGACCTCGGAGGCGATCGGTGCGGGAGCGGCCTCCGCAGCGTCGGCGGGCACAGCCACCGCAGGCGTTTTGGGCGGGTCCTGACGCCCCGCGTCCTTGTCCGCCTTACCACAGCCCGCTGCCACCAGAAGGAGCGCCCAGATCCTCACGTCACGACGATACCGCGTTATGTTGCGCCGCATGGGGCCGAGCGCCAGCGAGCTGCGAACCATCCCGTTGTTTACGGGGTTCGAGGACGAGGAACTGACCGAGATCGGTGCGTTGTTCAAGGCCGTCACGGCCGGGGACAAACCACTGTTCGACGTCGGCGAGCCAGCGGACACGCTGTACTTGCTCACGCAGGGTGAGGTCGTACTCGATCGGCCCGGCGATGACGTGTTCCGGCTGCATCCGCCAGCGCTCATCGGCGAGCTTGGTGCCCTGACTGGCCTGCCTCGTTCGACGCGCGCCACGGTCACCACCGGCGCGACGGTCTGGGCGCTCCCCGCCAAGAAGATCCAGGCCTACCTCGCCGACCATCAGGAGCTCGGGGTTCGCTTCCTCGTGAACTTGTTGCAGACGGTCGCCGACAAGGTCCACCGCGATCAGGTCCGCCTCGCCGACATGCGCTCGAACCTCGTGGGCACGCAGAAGGAGCTCAAGCGCCTCCGCGAGCTCGTGCTCGAGGCCGACGAGACGGCGATCTCCGCACCGGTTCACGACACGCTCGACAAGCTGATCACGCACAACCGTCGCGTGAACTACCGGGTCGAGCCGCCGCCCGCACTCGCTGCGCACTGCCGCATCGACAACGCGACCGCGCCGATCGCGGACATCTCGCGCACGCACCTCACCGTGACGCTCGCGACCGATCCGCCGGCCGTCGGCACCTGGATCTCTGGCGTGGCGCACCTCGCGGGCACCGAGATTCCGATCTCGGGCCGGGTGCATCGCAACTCGGGCAAGCGCATGACGCTCGAGCTCGACATGATGATCGACGAGTTCGTCGGCACGCTCGAGGGTTACCTCACGCGCGCCCAGCTCCTCGACATCCTCTGCTAGCGCCGAAACGCAAAAAGCGGAAACGGTTACGACCGTCTCCGCCTCGACTCAGAAGAGCGTGAGCTTACTTCTGCGAAACCTTGGTCGGCTTCTTCGGCTCTTCCTTCTTGGGCTGCTCCTTGGCCTTCGCGGTCTCGGCCGGCTTGGCCTCTTCCTTCTTCTCCTGCTTGGGGGCCTCCTTCGCGGGAGCCTCCTTGGCCGGGGCCTTCGCCTTGTCCTTCTCGGCCGTCTTCGCAGACTCTTCCTTGTCGTGCATCGGGCACGCGAAGACCGGAGTGGCGACGACCAGAGAAACGAGGATCGCGAGCTTCTTCATAGGTGTAAGAGCATGCCGCTGGAACGACACCCCGTCAACGCGAATTAACGCCGTGATTTCCGCAGGTAATCGCTGATCGACCGCAGATAGCGCTCGTGGCTCGCCCGCAGGTCGGCGCCTCCGAAGGCTTCTGGGTTGGCGTCGGCCCACACGCTGATGGGGTCCTCGGCCTTGAACGCGCTGAAGTCCGCCGCGCACGCGTTCGTCCACGGGCTCGACTGACCGTCGACGATGACCTCGCCCATCTTCTCGTCGGCCGACGTGAACTGGAAGTCGATCGACGGCAGCGTGATCGGATCGGCCGCATCACCGCGCGCGAGCCGGTCCATGTCGATGCAGTCCATCAGGTTGTTCGCGGTCGCCATGCGAACGTTGAGCGGCTCGAGGTCGAAGCTGTCGGCGATGTGCTTGAGCGCGGACGTGTGATCGTACGCGACCTCGCTCACGAAGCCCTGCTTGACATAGGGCCCGATGACCATCGCGGGCACGCGGAACCCGAGCTGGTTGAAGCCCTCGACGCCGTGGACCGCGAGCGTGTCGTCCTCGACCATGCCCGGCGACACGTGATCGTAGAACCCACCGTGCTCGTCGTAGGTGACCACGAGCATGCAGTTCTTCCACTGCGGCGATGTGGCGAGCGCGGTGTAGACCGCCGCGATCAGCTCCTGGCCGCGCAGCGGGTGCGCGGGCGGGTGGTCATCGTTGAGGAAGAAGAACGGATCGATGTAGACGACCGGCGGCAGCGTGCCCGCCGCGGCATCCTTGAAGAACCCGCCGTTCGGATCGAACAGATCGTCGGTGTACTTCGTGAACTGACGGATGTGACCGGTTCCGTTGTTCGGGCCGAGGTCGACCTTGTACGGGCCGTCGTTGCCGAGCAGCGACACGACCGGCAGCGAGCCGTAGTAGTAGGCCCAGTCGACGCCCTTGTCGTTGAGGCGGTTGTAGATCGACGGCACCGGCACGCCGTTGAAGAACGCGTCGAGCACGGCGCTGTTGTTGTCGAGGCCGATCGACGTGGCGCAGTGCCAGTACGCGCGGTTCGGTAGCGTCGGTCCCATCACCGAGCAGTGCCACTTGTCGCAGGTCGTGTACGCGTCGGCGAGCGCCCAGCTGATCGGCTGATGCGCGCGCGTGAGGAACTGCATCGGCTCGAGCAGCGCTGGGTTGTTGTCGTGCCCCATCTGGTGCACGCGCAGGAACCCGTCGTTGGCGCCGTTGTTCCACTGCATCCGCGACGTGTTCCACGAGTGCGGCGGATCGTTCGCGCACAGCTGCTCGACGGTGAGCGGCGGCTCGTAGATCGGAACCGGCTGGCCATTGATGTCGGGGTTCGACATGCCTGCGAGCAGGCCGTTGCCGGCGAGCCCCTGGAGCTTGCGCGCGCCGAACACGTGGTCGTACGAGCGGTTCTCCATCATCATGAAGACCATGGTCGCGGGCGGCTCGTCGTCGCTGCTACACGCGGTGAGGAACTTCGAGAGCGTGGCGGCGCCGGCGAGGCCGCCGATCCGCTTGATGGCCTGGCGTCGAGTGATCATCAGCGCTGATGTTTACGCACAAACGCGTCGATCGACGAGACGTATTCGCGGTGAGATGGCCGCAGATCGAGCCCGGCGAACAGCTCGGGCTTGCGGTCGGCGATCTCGCTGATCGGGTCCGCGGTGCGTAGCTGCGCACCCTGGAGCTCGCAGGCCTCGGTCCACGGGTAATCCACCCCTGCCGACGTGATGGACACGCGATTGCCATTCTCGTCACTGTTGACCGTAATTTTGGGCAGCTCGATCGGCTTGGCCCAGTCGCCCTTGGCGAGGCGGTCCATGTCGATGCAATCCGCGAGATCGGCCGAGGCCGCCATGCGCGGGTTCAGATCCTCGAGGCCAAACGCCGTGCCGAGGTGCTTGAGCGCGCTGGCGTGGTTGTACTCGACCGGGCTCACGTAGCCCTTCTTGACGTATGGACCGATCACCAGCGTCGGCACGCGGAAGCCGAGCTGGTCGAAGCCGTGGACCATCTTGCCCCCGGCATCCATGTAGCCAGCGGTCGAGTTGCCGTTCTCGTCGACGGGGAACTTGGTCGCCGTGTCGTCGGCGATCGTGGGAGGAGGCACGTGGTCGTAGAAGCCGCCGTGCTCGTCGTAGGTCACCACGAACAGGCAGTTCTTCCACTGCGGCGACTTCGCGAGCGCCGTGTAGATCGCCGAGATCAGCTGTTGCGCGAGCAGCGGATGCGACGGCGGATGGTCGTCGTTGAGATAGAAGAACGGGTCGATGTACACGACGGGCGGCAGCGTGCCGGCCGCGGCATCCTTGAAGAAATCGCCCTCGCCGAACTCGCTGTCGCCGAAGCGCTTCACGCGCTCGCCGATGTATTCGCCGGGCAGGTTGTACGGCGCGGTGAAGTTCGCGAGCGCAGCAACGACCGGCAGCGAGCCGTAGTAGTACTTCCACTCGACGCCCGCGTCGCGGAGGCTGTGATAGATCGTCGGCACCGACAGCGTCGAGACGTTCTCGAGCACGTCGTTCGAGCGGTAGCCGCACGAGGTGGCCGCGTGCCAGTAGAACCGGTTCGGCAGCGTCGGGCCCATCAGCGCGGCGAACCAGTTGTCGCACGTGGTGTACGCATCGGCGAGCGCCCAGCTCACCGGCTGCTGCGTGCGTGTGAGGTACTGCATCGGATCGATCGCGCCGGGGTGCTCTTCCTGGTGCGTCTTCACGAAGCCATCGTTGGCGCCGTCGTTGAACTGGTGGCCCGAGAGGACCCAGCCGTGCGGCGGATCGGCGGCGACACAGAGCTGCTCGACCATGCTCGTCGGCTCGAACGGCGCGACGGGCGTACCGTTGAGATCGGGATTCGTCATGGCCGCGGTCAGGCCGTTGCCCGGCTTGCCCTCGAGCATGCTGCGCGCACCGAACACGTGATCGTACGTGCGGTTCTCGAGCATCAAGTAGACGTACGTCGTGATGCCGACCGGACCACCATCCTCGCTGTCACACGCCGACAGGAACCTGCCGAATGTGGCAGCGCCCGCCAGCCCACCGATCCGTTTGAGCGCATCGCGCCGATTGATCATGGCCGTGGTCTTAACGTGGTCGGACCAGCAAAGTCCACGAGAAGGATCACAGCAGCGTCGCGACCCAGACCCAGCCGACCCAGAACCCCACCGCGGTGCCGATGCCCGACGCGACCGCGATCAACAAGATCCGGGTCACCGGGTTTCGCCAGAAGCCCTTCAAGCTCTGCACGTCTTCGGGTAACCGCTCGCAATCAGCGACGTTCGGTTTGCGTCGCCACGCCTCGACGAGGCCCACGACCATGCCGGTCCCGAGTAGCGGATGGATCGCCGCGATCGGCGCCACGACCAGGGCACAGATCACCGTGATGATCGAACCGCCCGCGATCAGCGTGAGCCCGCCGGCGCCGATCGACGTCGGCAGGATCCACGCGAGCATCATCTCCATCAGGCTGCGCTTGTCGCTCGACTGCCAGCCATAGATCACGGCGAACAGGAACAGGGCAGGGATGGCCCACTTCACGATCTGCCACAGCAGCGACGGTGGCGGCAGCTTGTCGAGCGAGTCGCGGTCGATGATGTTGCCGAGCTGGCCCTTCATGCCGGGCACGTGCGCGGCACCGACGACGGCAACGACCTTCTTCCTGCCCCTGCCGGCCTCGAGCATCTTGCTCACGAGGTACTGGTCGCGCTCGTCGACGAGCGGTCCCTTCACCTCGGGCACCGCGCGGCCGAGCTCGGTCAGCATCTCGGAGAGCGCCTTGGGCTCCTTGAGATCCTCGACCGTCTTCTCGGTGACCGCTTCGCCCTTCTTGTCCTCCCAGCCGACGAGTAGCGACGACATCAGCATCGAGCGCTTCCACAGGCCAAGGTTGGCCCACGTGCGCTTGAGCGTGATGTTGATGTCGCGATCGATCAGCTCGACCGGGATGTTCTGCGCCTTGGCTGAGTTCACCGCAGCGAGCAGCTCGGCCCCCGGCTTGACGCCGAGGCTCGCACCGAGCTTGCGCTGGTAGCTCGACAGCGCGAGGTGCGCGAGCAGGTAGAGGCCCTTGCCCTCGCGGATGACCTTGAACACGTCGAGGTCGCGAAACGCGCTGTCCTTGGTGAGCGCGTCGTGGCGGCCCTTGCACAGCTCGACGCACACGACGTCGGGCTTCACCGCTTCGATCACATGCTTGACCTCGTCGACCGAGCGCTGAGAGACGTGCGCAGTCCCGACGACGAAGTACGTCGTGCCACGATCCTCGAGCGTCGTGACCGAGTTGGGCAGCTCCACCCAGCCTCCATAGCACATGCTATCCACCCCGTATGGCCACCGACATTCCCGATCAGGAGCGCACCGAGATCGAGGCAGCGGCATTTCGTCGCCTCGTGAAGCACTTCCAGGAGCGGACCGACGTCCAGAACCTCGACGTCATGAACCTCGCGGGGTTCTGCCGGAACTGCCTATCGAAGTGGTACCGCGCGGCCGCTGCCGAGCGCGGCATCGAGATCACCGATCCGGACGCGCGCGAGCGGATCTACGGCATGCCGTACGACGAGTGGAAGTCGAAGTACCAGAAGTGATCAGTAGACGCTGAGGCCGAAGAGCGACTCGGCGGTGCGCTCACCGAACGTGTCCGCAATCCCGAACCGGCCGGTCAGCGCGATGCGCGTGTTGATGTCGAGCTGCAGGATCAGACCGCCCGACAGCATCCGCGCCGTCTCGGACGCGTGGCTGACGACCTGGTTCTCCATGAACCGCTCGTCGCTGCGATACGCGCCGCCGAGGCCGAGGTAGCCGCCGACCTGGAGCAAGCCGCTCGAGACCGGATAGAACTGGCCCTCGATGCCGTAGCGCGCCTGGAAGTTCGTGGTCTCGACCTCGTTCTCGCGCCAGCCCATGAACAGATTGCCGACGATGCCGAACTGGTGCGTCGGAAAGTAGCCGAGCTGGATCGTCGAGGCCGGGCCCGAGCCGCGCGAGCCGTCGATGCCCGAGTAGATGCCGACGCCGCCGTACATCGAGAAGTTCCAGCCCTCGCGGTCGAGCGGCGCGCGTTGGAGCTGCTCCCACGGACCTTCGTTGCGACGGACATAGGCGGTCTTCGTCCACGCCGCGGTCTGAGGATCGATCCATGCGAGGGGCATCACGGCGCGCTCGCCATCGCGGCCTTCGAGATACACGGGATGCATCGGGTGCATGCGCGCGAACCCGTCGAAGCGCGAGCCCTCGACGGCGACTACCGCGAACAGTGCGACCGCGGCGATCACGAGGATCGCGATCGCCGCGCCCTTGTCGCCACCGCCGCCGCCACCGCCGAGGCCCAGGTTCATGCCGCTCTTGCCCGACGGTGCCTTGCCGCCACCGCCGCGGGTCCAGCTGCCGCCGCTCCAGCTGCCGCCCCACGTGGAGTTGCTCTGGTAGTAGCGGCGCCGCTCGGGGCCGATGATGTTGATCTCGGGAAAGAACACGACCTGCGTCTCTCGCGTCACC
>JBBQFU010000333.1:0-8663 GCA_038322185.1 Haliangiales bacterium | reverse complement strand
CGCGGCGTCCGGCTTCTTCAACGTGCGACTCGCCGCCTCGACCGCGTCGCAGATCGCGAGGATCGCGGTCTCGCGGCTCTGCGGCGGCACGCCCGGGTAGCGGAAGTTCTCGACGGTGAGGCCCCGCGGATTGCCTTGCTCGCGTGTCTTGCCCCAGACGTACTCGAGCACCCCGTTGCCGTGGTGCATGTGCATGAAGTCGATGATCCGCTCGTGCAGGCCCGACTTGCGCGCGGTCACGATGCCCTCGGTGACGTGCGCGAAGATCGCGTCGCACGAGACCTCGGGCGGCAGCTTGTCGTGCGGGCTGGTCTCGCCGGGCTCGAGGTTCTCGATGAAGTACTTCGGCTGCAGCGACTTGCCGAGATCGTGATAGTAGGCGCCGACCCGCACGAGGCGACCGTTCGCACCGATCGCGTTCGCCGCGATCTCGGCCATGTTCGCCATCATCAGGCTGTGCTGCCAGGTGCCAGGCGCCTTGCTCGCGATCTGCTGCAGCAGCGGGTTCGCGTAGTCTTCGAGCTCGACGAGCTTGCGTTGCGTGATCTCGCCGACGCACAGCTGATACAGCGGCAGGAGCGGTAGTGCGAGCACGGTCGCGATGAGCGGCCCGATCGCGGAGGCGAGCCACGCCGAGTGCAGCGGATCGCGCAGCTCGGCGAGCGGCAGGCGACCGGCGGTGAGATAGAGCATGAGCGGATAGGTCGCCGCCGTGAACAGCGTGGCGGCCGCGCCAGCAACGAGCACGGGGCGCAGCAGCTTCTTGGGCCGCTCCGCGATCACGAGGCCCGCGGCACCGGCCTGGACCATCAGCATCACCGCGACGCCGGCATCGAACGGGACGAGCAGCGACACCACGAGTGCGGCGAGCGTTCCGGTCGCGAGACCGACGACGCGGTCGAGCACGAGCGTGGGAACCATCGCGAACAGCGCGACCGGAATGACCAGGATACTGACCGTCAAGGTCAGCATCAGGACCTTGCACAGGACCGCGGCCAGCACGATCGCGCCGAGGCTGACCAGCTGCACGCGCACGAGCCGGCCGTGCGTGGACCGGCGCGTGTGGTGCGTGAACAATGCAGCGAGCACGCCGACAAGCAGGAACAGCGCGACGTACGGCACCCACCCGTGTGGAGTCGAGGCGTCGATCTGCGCGGCAGTCTCCGCGAGGTCGCGGTCGGCCACCTGACCGCGAGCGATCAGTACGCCGCCGCCGCCGACGTGACCGCCGGCCGTGTCGAACCCGGCGAATGGCGGAACGCGTGCGGTGAACGCAGCCGGCTGGCCGCGCTCGATCTGGCCCATCACACCGAGCCAGCGCTCGGCGGTGACACTGGGCAACACGAGCATCGCGAACACGGTGGCGAGCAAGACGCCGAGCCACCACGACACGCGCGGCCGCCGCGGGATCGCGCGGGCGAGTGCTGCGCGAGGACCGGTCAGCGGATCCGATGTCGCCGCTGGTGGCAGCGCATCACGAGATTCCGACGCAGTCCTCGGGTCGGTCACGAATCACACGCCGATGTCGAACTCAGCTCGCGTGCGCGGGCCGTTGATCTTGGGGAACTGCATCTTGCTCATCACGCGATAGATACAGCCCTGCAGACCGCCGGACGTCTGGCCGTTGACCTTCACGCCCTTCACGCGCCCGCTCGGTCCATCGATGATCATCATGATGTTCGCCGAGCGCACACCGTTCGAGGCGATGCAGCCGCCGAGCTGCCCTCCGTAGCTCGAGTACACCGCGTAGACCTTCTCCATGCTGAGCGTCTCGGTCTCGTCGCTCTCGTCGCTGAGATCGAGCTGCATGCTCTCGTCGTACTTGCCGCCGCCACCCGCGGATGCGTGACCGCCGCCACCTCCGGTGCGCTTCACCTTCGGCGGAACCTTCGGAAGCGACACGGTGACCTTGAGGTCGGCGCCCTCGACCTTGCTGATCCCCGCGACGGCCTTCTCTTTGTCGTCGCCGCGCACGGTCTGGATGATGAACCACACCGCGACGGCGGCGCCGATCGCGCCGAGGCCGATCACCGCATAGAGCATCACGCCACGCTTCTTCTCGGCGGACTGGACCTTCACCTCGGCGTGCGCACGACGCTGGTCGTCGATGCGCTGCCGTGCGGCGTCGACGACGGGACCGAGCAGCTCGTGCTCGGCGACGTCACCGCGCGCGCCGGTGTCCTTGTCCATGATCATGTTGCCCTTGACGATCTCGCCCTTCTCGATCTGGGTAAGGACGTCCGACAGCGAGAACGGCCCGTAGTCGAGGCGGCCCTTGCTGATGAGCCACTTCTCGGCGTTGTCAGCGAGCGCCGCGGACAGCGCGCGATCGACGACCGAGTTGCCCGACGCGAGGTTCGCGCCCGACGTGGTGGGATCGGTGCCGGCCCCGATCGACATCGCGAGGCTCGAGCCCGCGCCGGGCTCGCCGATCGGCGCTGCGACCGCGGGACGCGCTGCCGTGGGACCGGCCGTCGTGCCGAGCGCTTCGGCGATCTGCTCGCCGAGCACGTCGACGTGACCGATACGCTTGTCCGGGTTGGGATGGCACGCCTTGCCGAGCAGCTCGTCGATCTTGGGCGGGCAGCCTTGCACCGCCTCGCTGGGGCGCGCGCCACCGCGCTCGAGCGGAACGCCGACGAGGACCTCGTACATGAGCGCGCCGACCGCGTAGACATCGCCGGCGATGCTGGGCTGTCCCGACTGCTGCAGCTCGGGCGCGACGTTGTTCTGCGCCGGGATCAGGCCCGCGCGCATCGCGGCGAGCGTCCCAGGTCCGAGGGCGAGGTCGACGACGCGCACGCGACCGCTGCGGCTGACGACGCACGACTCGCTCGACAGCGCGCCATGCGTGACTTCCGAGAGCGATGCCGCGACGCCGGTCATCAAGTTGCCGGTACCGCGCACACCAAAGCCGCTCGTGCCGGCCTGGCGCTTCTTGATCAGCATCTCCCGGACGAGCGATCCGTCGATCTCCTCGGTCGCGATCCACAGCACGTCACCGGTGAGTCCGGCCGCGAGCGTGCGCACGAGGTGCTTGTGCTCGGGGAGGGCGGCGGCCGCGCGGGTGCCGGCGATGATCTGATCGCGGACCTCGGGGTTCGCGGCGATCGGCGCGTGGACCACGTAGATCGTGGCAGCCCCGGAGGGGCCGTTCGCGCGATATGCGTCCGCGATCCGAAGCGGCCACAGCGGCTGCCCGAGAATGTAGTCACCAAGCTGAACGCCGGCTTGGAGCTCACGCTTCGCTGCATGAGCGCCGGACGAATTTACCGTCGTCATCGTCGACGAGCCCCCATGAACTGACGGTTAGGATAAGCGCGAGGCGCCGCCGGTTCAATTGGTCGGGCAGCCTGCGTGACGCGCGCGCTCGAGCGCGAGGGCGTTCTTGCCGAGGTCACGTAAGTGCCTGCAACCTCTATCGAGATCGCCCGATCCAATCAGCGCGTCGGCGAACAATAGCCGTGCGCGCACATTGCGTGGGTCGGCCTGAAGTGCCGCATCGGCTTCAGCGAGCTGGCGCAGCCGGTTCCCGGCGCGTTTCGCGGCCTCGGCGGCTGCCACGTGGGCCGCGACGGCCGGGTCGACGGCGGGTCGCTTGCCGATCGAGCGGACGCCGGCATCGATGGGTACATCCGCGAGTCCGGCGTCGATCGTGGCCAACGCGACATGGGCATCGATCGCGGGCGCGACTTCCGCGTCCATGGTGACCGCGCGCTCCGATCCCTTCGCCGCCACGAGCGCGTCGCGAGTGGGCTTCTTGCGGGCCACGACGACCGCGATCACGATCATCGCCGCCACGGCGCTCGCGCCCAGGATGAGCCACATCGAGCGGCGACCGCCGTGCACGTGGGCGCCCGTCATGCTCGGCGCGCTCTGCTCGCTGCTGATGCTTGGAACGAACGCGGACACCGCATCGCTCTGGCGTGGCAAGCGAGTCAGCGATTCGCTCGCGTGGCTGGGTGCGAGGGTCGCGCTTGGATCTATCACCGGTGCACTCGCGCGACGCTGCGTCGCATCGACCGCGTCCAGGAGCCGGATCATCTCGGCGGCGGTCTGCGGCCGATCCTCGGCGCGCTTCGACAGGCAGCGCTGCAGAGCGTCGTCGAGTGCGCGGAACGGCGCGAGGGCAGGGAGCCCGTCGGCGAGATGCGGCGCCGGTGTGCGCGCGTGATGGCTGAGCCACTCGATCGGTGCGATCGCCTTGTACATCCCGCAGCCCGTCGCCATCGCGAACATCGTTGCGGCGAGCGAGTACAGATCGCTGCGACCATCGAGCGGGTGGCCGCACGCTTGCTCGGGCGACATGAACTCCGGCGTGCCGAACACCATGCCGGCCTGCGTGATCGCGAGTGCGCTCTTCGCTGATGTCGCTGCGCCGTCCATCAGCTTGGCGACGCCGAAGTCGAGGACCTTCGCGAAGTCGGGATCATCTCCCGATCGCATCAGCAAGATGTTGTCGGGTTTGATGTCGCGATGAACGAGGCCCTTGTCGTGCGCGGCGCCGAGCGCGAGCAATGCCTGGCGCGCGACATGAATCACGCGCGCCGGCGCGAACGGACCATCGATGTCGAGCTCGCGCTGAACCGTGCGGCCGTCGAGATACTCGAGGACCATGTAGTAGTCCTTGTGCGGCGTGATCCCGAAGTCGAGGACCTTCACCGCGTGCTCCGAGTCGACCTTCATCGTCGAGCGGGCCTCGCGAGCGAAGCGCTGGAGTGCAGTCTCGTCGGTGCTCAGGTGCGGCTTGAGCATCTTGACCGCGACCTTGCGGTCCATGGCGATGTGATGTGCGCGAAACACCGCACCCATTCCGCCTTCGCCGAGTAACGCGTCGAGTCGATAACGGTCGTCGAGAATAACCCCGACAAGCCCAGCCGCGAAACTCTCTGACACGGGTCTAGAAGCGCATGCCGTTCTTCACGCGATACGTGAACCAGTCGTAGGCGAAGTAGCCTGCGGCTCCCACCAGCCCGACGACGGCGATCACTGGAGCCCCAGCGATTACGACCACTCCAGCACCAGCAGCGGCGGCCGCGGCGATGGCACCCTTGCGCTTGGCGACGACCTTGTTGCGCTGGACGAGGGAGGTCACCTTCTGAAGCTGCACCATCAAAACACCCCTGTCAAACCACCTCCGCAGCGCATCTGTGTCTTCCGAGCCGCGCTTCGCGTGGGTGGCGGGACACAGCGGACGCGGTGCAACGCACTTACCCGTGGCCCCGAGTGTGCAAACTCGGGGATCAGCCGGGAGCATGATAAGTATGAAGGAGATGTCGAATCGTCGAGGGCAACGCGGTGCGGTTCTGTTCGGGCTTGCCGGTACCATGCTGATCGCCGCGGGCGGTCTCGCCGGGGGCTATTACGTCGTGGCCACGCGCAGTGAAGCGCGCGCCGCGACACGGCCGCCAAGCGAGCCGATGAAGGGCATCAAGGATGCCGTCGCGCCTGCGGGCAAGAGCCCCGCGCTCGATGCCTTCGTCGCACGCAAGGTCCAGATCAAGACCGGAGGCGCGATTGCCACTCTGACCTGGGGCGAGCTCGGCATCGAGGTCGATCCAGACGAGGTGGCGCGCGCCGGTAACATCGCCAGCGAAGGCGATCTCACCGCGCTCGGCACCAAGGGTTCGATCCCGGTGCGCCTCGATCGCGACAAGGGCGTGCAGGCGCTGCTGCTGCTCAAGTCCAAGTACGACAAGGGCGCGATCGATGCCTACCTCGATCTCGAAGAGCGCGTGATCCACGCCGACTCGCCGGGGCAGGGCATCGATGTGTGGGCCTCGCTGCCGCGCATCGCCGCGGGCGCGCGTCAGGGCCTGCCAGCCATCGAGCTGATCTCGATCGCGGTTCCTGCGCGCACCACGAAGTCCAGCATCGGCATCGAGGACATCTCGACCGTGATGGGCACGTTCTCGACCAAGTTCGCGACCGCCGATCGCGATCGTAACTTCAACCTCAAACTCGCCGCGTCGAAGATCAACGGCTACGTCCTCAAGCCAGGCGAGCAGTGGTCGTTCAACGGAATCGTTGGGGAGCGCTCGCAGGCGACGGGCTACAAGATCGCGCACGTCATCACGGCGGGCGAGATGGTCGACGGCCTCGCCGGTGGTACCTGCCAGATCTCGACGACGCTGTTCGGCGCGTCCTTCTTCGCCGGCCTCGACATCGTGAAGACCACGAACCACTCGCGCCCGAGCACCTATACGCCGCTCGGCTTCGACGCAACCGTCGTGTGGCCGAACACCGACCTCGTCCTCAAGAACCCGTACGAGTTCCCGGTCGCGATCCACTACATCGTTGCGAACGGTGAGGCGAAGGTCGAGATCCTCGGCAAGAAGCGGCCGTACACGTCGATCTCGTTCGCCCGCCAGCTCATCGAGGAGACGGCGTTCGGAACCGAGGAGCGCTTCGACGACGAGATGCCCGAGGGCCAGCAGACCCACGACCAGGAAGGCTTCAACGGCTACAAGCTGAAGCGCTTCCGCCGCTTCTACAACGGCAAGAAGATGGTGCGCGAGGACAAGTGGACGCTCACCTACCGTCCGGTGACCGAGTACATCCGTCGCGGCACGAACACCAACCCGAACGCCAAGATGCCCGAGGCGAAGAAGGGCCATCCGCTCAAGGCGCCGAATCCCACCGAGTTCGAGCGCGAGCGCGTGGTCCTCACGCAGTAGCCCGCGCTACGAGCCGTACGGGTCTTTGACTTCTTCGGGGCTCGACGACGGTGCCGACGGCGCCGAGGCGCTGCCACACTTCACGTTCACCTTCGAGCCCGACATCGTGACGCTCGGGCCACCATCGATCGTGGCGGCCGCGTCGGTGCCCCACGACATCGCACCACCGGCGTGGATCTCGACGTTGGTGCCGCCCTTGAACGAGGCCGACTTCGCCACGATCTTCATGTCGCCTTTCGGCGACTGGAAGCAGACGTCGCCGTCCTTGGCTTCGATGATGATCTTGTTCGCGTTCGAGTCGAACGTGATGATGCCTTTGCCGGTGCCGTCCTCGATGATGATCTTCATCTCTTCATCGTCGAACGTGATCTTGTTGCCCTGACGCGACTTGATCACGCGACGCGGGTTCGGGCCGGGGTTTTTATCGGGCGGCTTGTCTTTGCCGTTCCACAGCGCGCCGATCACCATCGGGCGATCGAGCTCGCCGTGCTCGAACAGGCACAGCACCTCGTCATCGACTTCAGGGATGAAGAACCAGCCGCGGTTCTTGCCGGCACCGAGCATGATGATGGGCGACCACCACGAGGTGTCCTTCTCGGACACGACGGGGAACTTGATCTTCACGCGCCCGAGCTTCGACGGGTCCTTGTTGTCGGTCACGATGCCGATGAGCGGCTCGTAGATCTTGTCCGACTCGAGCTCGGCGGTCAGGATCTGATCCGCGAACACGCTCGCGAGGTCGTAAAGCGGGCGCATGATGTCGATTCTACTACGGCTTCACACGGCTCGACCTTCCCGTGTGCGGCGGGGCGTCGAGGCGCGCGAATCCCACAATCGTCAGGGGTTTCCAGCAGGTGGCCCAGCCAACGGCAAAACCCCGAGGATCAGCAGGCTGGGATCGTTCGCGGGGGCCGCCCCGGTTGCCTCGGCCTTATCGCCGGACGGGTCGCTGGCGACGAGGCCCACCGCCAGGCTGTCGCCCTTCCAGTCGGCCGGCAGCGTGATCGTGAACCGGTCGCGGATGTATTCGCCCGCGCGCCAGCGATCGCTGGCAAACATGCCATCGCCCGTGGGGCGCATCAGCGATCGCATCATCGTGGTGGGCGCCGCGTCGGTCGGCTTCCAGGTCCTGGAATCCACCGGCCACGCGCCGAGCAGGAAGCGGTAGGCCGTCTGCGTTCGGGCCTTCACGCGGAAGAACACGTTGATCTCGATGCGCGCACCAGGTGCGGGCCGCGCGCTCGTATCCGCGATTCCGATGCCCAGGATCTCGAGGTTGCCGTCCGCGAGGCGCTGGCCCTGCGTGACGACCTCGGGTGTTGGCGCCGCCGGCAACACGAGCTCGTTCATCACCTTGCTCGCCTGGTTGAAGCGCGGATCGCGCGCGTAGAGCACGCGCTCGAGCCAAGCGTCGAGTGCGCTCTTCATGAGCGCGAGCGCAGGTGGATTCTTCGGGGCGAGGTTCGTCTTCTCGTTCGGATCCGTGGCGAGGTCGTAGAGCTCGTAGAGATTCGAGTGCAGGTAATAGATGAGCCGGTTCTTGACCGAGATCGACGCGCGGATCGGTGACGGCGCGTTGGTCTCGGCGAACACGATGCGCTCGAGGTCATCCTTGCCGTAGAACACCTGAGGCACGAGACTCTTGCCCTCGAACGACAGGTCCTTCACGTCGATGCCGGTGATCTCCGCGATCGTCGGGAGAATGTCGAGCGGGCTGACCGCGCCACCCATGACGCGCGGCTGGTTGTTTGGCACGTACACGATGAGCGGCACGTGCAGCATCTCGCGATACAGCGCAGTGCCGTGCGTGCCCGACGGAATGCCGTGCTCGCCCATGCTCTCGCCGTGATCGCTGGTGATGATGATGATCGTGCGCTCGTTGCTCGGCAGGCGGACGAGCTCGTCGAGCAGGCGGCCGACCTGCTGATCCGTCCAGCGCAGCTCGGCATCGTAGAGGTCGGGCTCGCTGGTGCCGTAGTCGACGAC
>JBBQFU010000332.1:0-8680 GCA_038322185.1 Haliangiales bacterium | reverse complement strand
CGCAGCGATTGATAGCTCGACAGGTTGCGATACGCGGAGACCCAGCCGTTCTCCGATGTGGTGCCCTCGACCGACGACGCGAGCGCGCGATCGATCACCGGATCGCGACCGGCGCGCGAGTGCGCGGCGAGCGGCGTGTTGTCACTGGTCGCCACGGGCACACCCGTCCCGTCGACGACGAGCACGCGCGCACCCGGCCCGAGCCGCGCGGCCGCGATCGCATCGCGCACGAAGCCAAGATCGAGGGATGCCACGACCACGCCCATCAGCTCGCCGGTTCTGCCGCGCGCCTGCACGACCGCGTGCACCGTGGGCACGACGCCGCTGAACACTGCATCACCGATGTAGCCGCCGAAGCTGTGCGAGCCGATGTCGACATTGGCGGGCACCGGATCGCCGTAGAGCAGCTTGCCGTCGGGATCGAGGACGCTGACCGTCTTCACGATCGGTACCTCGCGCCGCAGGCGACGCAGCAGCAGCTGGGTCTCGCGTGCATCAGCCGGCGCGTCGGCCCACTGGGCCGCGGCGAGCGACACCGTGCGACGCGCGCCCTGCAGCGTGCCGTCGAGCGCCGAGCCGAGCGCGCGGATGTGAGCGAGCGCGCCGCGCTGCACTTCATTCTCCACGTCGTGACGCGCGCGCAGGATCGCGAGCACGCCGACCACGACCGTCGGAACCACGGCCGCCAGTGACAGCACGAGCAGCACGCGCCAGCGCAGCGACGAGCGGCGTCGTTTTGCGGGGGGCGGTGCAGGCGCGTCGTCGCTCATGGTGCGGGTGTTCCCTGGCCGGCGAGCCGGCGCCAGCCGCGGCGCACACCGTCGACCGCCTCGGCCGCGGTCGCATCGCCAGTGATCACGGCGGCGAGTGCGGGATTGAGATCGTCGAACAGCAGCGGCGTGAGTGGCGAGCGGGGCAGGGGCTCGGCGGCGCGTAGCGCGGCATAGATCGCATGAACCAGCGCGGGTGCGGCCGCGAGCGATGCGGTGCGGGTCGGCACGGTCGCGAACGCCTCGGCAAACCGGCGCTGCACGTCGACGCCGGTCAGCTCGCTCGCCAGCTTCCAGCCATCGGCCGGCCGCTTGGCGCAGGCCGGCACCACGAGTAGCTGGCCGCCGCGCGGTGCGTGCGCGAGCGCCGAGACACTGAGTCGCTCGCGGTCGCGCAGCGCGCCGACCTGCCATGGCCCGGTGATCCAGTACGCCACCTCGTGCGCGGTCCACCGGCGGATCTCGTCGGGCGCCTCGCCACCCGCGGGCGGGGGCGGCGGTACGAGCTCGCCGAACAGGGAGGCGAAGGCGTCGACCGCTTTGGTCGCGCCGTCGGAGTCGATCTTGCCGACCGCGAGGTCCGCGTCGTGCGCTCGCAGCCACGGCACGAGCCAGTAGCCGTCGACGCGCAGGCCGAGCGGCTGGGGCCGACCCGCGTGCTGTGCGGCGCGCGTCGCGAGGATCAGATCGTCGATCGACGAGCTCTGCGGCGCAGGTGCTGCGCCGTCGCGGATCACGATCAGTCCGTCGACGGTGGCCGGCACCGCCGCAACGCCCGTGTCGGTGCTCGCGAGCGCGACCGCCTCGGGCAACCAGTCGAGCTGCGCGAGTGCCGCCGGCACCGGCTGAAGCAATCCCGCCGCGACGAAGCCGGGCAGCCAGGTCGCGTCGATGCGGATCAGGTCGGGACAGTTCGTGCCCGCGCCCAGGATCTCGCTGATGACCTGCTGCCCGCGCGCGAACGGAACCAGCGAGCTCTCGACGGCGAGGCCGCGCTCGGCGAGCGTCGCGTTGAACAGCTCGGTCTCCTCGGGGCCGAACGTGTGCAGGAACCGGATCGGCGTCGGCGCGGTATGCTCGCTGCTGCACGCGGCAGCCACGACGAGCCAGGCAGGGAGCATCCGCACGCGGGCCAGACTATGCGGCCCGCAATGCGTCGGTGGCCGTCGCGAGATGCTCATCGCGGCGACTCTAAACCCGGTCAGGGTTAAGATGCGGGTCTATGCGCAGCATGACCGGGTTCGGACGGGGGACGGCCACACAGGGACGGGTACGGGCGACGGTGGACGTTCGCAGCGTCAACCACCGCTTTCTCGACCTCAAGACGCGGGGCGCGGGCTTGCAGCCCGTGCTCGAAGAAGCCGTGTCGTCGCGCGTGCGCGCCGGTGTGGAGCGGGGCTCGGTGGTCGTCAGCGTTCACCTCGTGCGCGAGGGTGAGGGCGGCACGCGCATCGACAAGCAAGCCGCACGCGCGGCCCACTCGCTGCTGGCCGAGCTTGCGCGCGAGCTCTCGCTGCCGCCGCCGAACCTCGAGCTCGTGCTCGCCCAACCGGGGGTCGTGATCGCCGGTGATGACCATCGCGACGATACCGACGACGCCGCGGTGGTCGCCGCCGTCGAGGCCGCCGTCGTCCAGCTCAATACAATGCGCGACTTCGAGGGCAAGGCGCTCGCGAAGGACCTGATGGCGCGCATCGACGAGCTGGGCGCGCTGCGCACGGCGATCAGCAAGCTCGCGGTCGACGTCCCCGAGCGCACCCAGAAGAAGCTGCAGGAGCGCCTGCGGCGCCTCGTCGCCGATGATGCGAGCGACAAGGCTTCCGACCATTCGGGCTGGCTCGACCCGCAGCGCCTCGCGCAAGAGGTTGCCGTGCTGGCCGACCGGTCTGACGTGACCGAGGAGCTGGTCCGCCTCGAGAGCCACCTGCAGCAGGCGAGGGCGCTCATCACCGGGTCGACCGCCAGCGGCCGCCGGCTCGAGTTCCTCGTTCAGGAGATCGGGCGCGAGCTCAATACGATCGGGAGCAAGTCTGCGACCGCCGAGATCAGCTCCGCGATCGTCGAAGGAAAAGCCGTGCTCGAGAAGGTGCGCGAGCAAGTCCAGAACGTGGAATAGTCCCGACGTGATCGGCCGCGGAATCCTCGTCATCGTGTCGTCGCCGTCAGGTGCTGGCAAGACCACGCTGACGAAGCGCCTGATCGCGGAGTTCGCGGGTCAGCTCGAGTTCTCGGTCTCGTACACCACCCGCTCGCGGCGCCAAGGTGAAGTCGACGGCCGCGACTATCACTTCGTGTCGCTCGAGCGATTCGAGGAGATGGTCCGCAACAACGAGTTCGCCGAGCACGCGTTCGTGCACGGCAACCGCTACGGCACCGCGCAGGCACCGATCGAGGCCGCGCTATCGGCCGGGCGCGACATCATCTTCGACGTCGACTGGTATGGCGGCGCTGCGCTCGCTGCCCGCTGGCCCGTCGACTCGCTCAAGGTGTTCATCCTGCCGCCCGACATTGCGACGCTCGATGCTCGCCTGCGACAGCGTGCGACAGATGCGGCAGACGTGATCGAGCGCCGTGTACGTAAGGCACACGAGGAGCTCGAGCACTACGCCGAGTACCAGCACCTCATCGTCAACGACGACATCGAGCGTGCTTACGCGCTGTTGCGCGCCATCTACCTGACTCGACGGTACGGAACGACCGAGCGTAGCGACGTGTCCTACCCGCTGACGCAGCTTGGCGATCTCGTGCGGTCAAACCACGACGCCGAAGATCACGCAAAGAAGCTGATCGGTCGTTAGCGCGCGCCCGCGTCTCAGCGTTTCGCGCTGCGAAGGTGATAGTTGACGACGCTCGAGGGACGGGACAATCTGATCCTATGCTGGGCGCTCGGATGCTCGTCGCAGTAGCTGCACTGGTTGGGTCCAGCGCATGTAGCCGCACGTTCAAGGGGCACGCGGTTCAGCCCAATCCCCTCGTGAATCAGAACGAGACTCTCCGCGAGTCCGAGAAGATCACGATCGTTCGCGGTGACATGGAGCTGCTCGAGCCCGATGCGCCGCGACCGTCGCAGCGCGCGAGCCTCGTCCACAATCACAAGTACCCGCTGCTCAACGAGGCGCGCTTCACGATGGTGTCGCGCGATCGCCTGCGCTTCCACGTGCAGATCGATCACAAGTGGGAAGAGTGGGCCGACCTCAACTCGTGGGAGGTCTACCTGATCGACGACAAGGGCCGGCAGTGGTACCCCGAGGCGATCGAGCACGCGAAGACGCGCATCATCACGCGCATGTGGGATCGCGAGCTGCGCTCCGCCCGCCGCAACCAGTACGGCGACATCGTCGCGATCAACGATGACGGGTGGCGCCGCCGGCAGACCCTGGGCACCCTCTCCGTGTTTCGCGGACGTGCCGATTTCGTGTTCTACGAGCGTGATCTCTTCAGCGTGAACGTTCGCTCGCTCAAGCTCGTGGTGAAACGTTCAGGCGAAGCCTTCGAATTCCTCTGGCATTTCCGGGACTCAGTCGCCAGCCAGTGATGCGCTGCGGCACGCGCGTGGTACCCTAGGGGTGCCGTCGCGGCTGTATCGATGAATGGTCTTGATCAGATCCTGAGTGAGGTGGCCGGGTACCACCCGAACGCCGACCTCAGCATGATCCGCCGCGCGTACCAGTTCGCGGCCGCTGCCCACGACGGACAGACACGAAAGTCGGGCGATCCGTACGTCACGCATCCGCTCGCCGTCGCGCAGGTGATCGCCGAGCTCAAGCTCGATGTCGCCAGCGTCTGCGCCGGCCTGCTCCACGATTGCGTCGAGGACACGAGCGCCACCGTCGAGCAGCTCGGCGAGCAGTTCGGCAAGGAAGTCGCGTTCCTCGTCGACGGCGTGACCAAGCTCGGCAAGCTGCCGTACTCGACGCGCGAGGAGCAGCAGGCGGAGAACTTCCGCAAGATGCTGCTCGCGATGGCGCGCGATATCCGCGTCATCCTCGTCAAGCTGTGCGACCGGCTCGACAACATGCGCTCGCTCAATCACCTGCCGCCCGAGAAGCAGGAGCGCATCGCGGCCGAGACGATGCAGATCTATGCGCCGCTCGCGAATCGCCTCGGTATCCAGTGGGTCAAGGTCGAGCTCGAGGACCTCGCGTTCAAGTATCTCCACGCCGGCGAGTACGAGCAGCTCGCCACCGAGATCGCCAAGTCGCGCGCCGAGCGGCTCGAGTACATCCATCACGTCGAGAAGCTGATCCAGAAGGAGATGACCGACAACGGCGTCCCCTGCGAGGTCATGGGGCGCGCGAAGCACCTGTGGTCGATCTACTCGAAGATGAAGCGCACGCAGCGCCCGTACGAGGAGATCCACGATTCGATCGGCTTCCGCGTGATCACCGATACGCAGATGCACTGCTATCAGGGGCTCGGCGTCGCGCACCAGACCTGGACGCCCATTCCGGGCCGCTTCAAGGACTACATCGCGCTGCCCAAGCCGAACCTCTACCAGTCGCTGCACACCGCGGTGATCGGTCCCAAGGGCGAGCGCATCGAGGTCCAGATCCGCACGAACGAGATGAACCTCGTGGCCGAGCACGGCATCGCTGCGCACTGGAAGTACAAGGAGGGCAAGCCGCTCGCCCTCGAGGACGACAAGAAGTTCGCCTGGCTCCGTCAGCTGATGGAGAGCCAGAAGGAGCTCCACGATCCGACGGAGTTCCTCGAGTCGGTCAAGATCGATCTGTTCGGCGACGAGGTCTACGTGTTCACGCCCGGCGGCGACGTGAAGGCGCTACCAAAGGGCAGCTGCCCGATCGACTTCGCCTACGCGGTGCACAGCTCGATCGGCGATCACTGCTCGGGCGCACGCGTGAACGGCATGATCGTGCCGCTGCGCTACCAGCTGCGCAACGGCGACACGATCGAGATCATCACGAGCCCCAACCAGAAGCCGAACAAGGACTGGCTCAAGCTCGTCAAGACAGCGCGCGCGCGCACCAAGATCCGCTGGCTGCTGCGTCAAGAGCAGCGCGACAAGGCGGTTTCGCTCGGGACCGACCTCCTCGACAAGGCGTTGCGCAAGCACGACACCACGTTGGCGCGTGCGGACAAGCAGCTCAAGCACGCCGCCGAGGAGCTGAAGTGCCAGAACGTCGACGAGCTGATCGTCCAGGTCGGCTACGGCAAGATCACGGTGCAGCAGGTCCTCGAGAAGGCGCTGCCATCGCTCGCGAAGAAAGATCCTGCCGAGGCCGCGCCGAAGCCCGAATCGATGCTCAAGACCCTGCTCCGCAAGGTCACGCGCCGCACCACGTCGAGCGGCATCAAGGTCGCGGGCGAGGAGGACATCCTCGTGCGGTTCGCGAAGTGTTGCTCGCCGCTACCAGGCGATCCAGTCGTTGGCTTCATCACGCGCGGCCGTGGCGTCACCGTGCACCGCCGCGATTGCGACAAGGGCCTCGATCTCGATCCCGATCGTCGCATCGAGGTCGAGTGGGACGGCCTCGGCAAGGGTGTTCACGAGGTGGCGATCCAGGTGCTGTGCGCGAACAAGCCGGGCCTGCTCGCAAACATTTCCCAGTCGTTCACCGACCAGGGCGTCAATATCAGCCAGGCGCATTGCCGCACGACCGAGGATGGCCGCGCCGTGAACACGTTCCACGCGAGCGTGCGTGACCTCGATCAGCTCAAACAGGTGATCCGGTCGCTGTCGCGCATCAAGGGCGTGTTCAGCGTCGATCGCGTCTCCGCCGACGTCGGCAGCTAGGCAGGCGTGTCGTAATTTGGCCGGATCTCGCCGGTGAAGGCGGATCAGCGTGCGTGAACGAACGAATTAACGCTTCGGAGCGGGCTTGCCGGGCTCGCCGAGGCCGGCGAAGAGCTCGGTCTTCGAAGCCGTCGACTTCTTGGCGAGCTTGTTCTTGCGGCGGCGGCCGGCCTTCTCGGCTCGGTTCTTACGCTTGACGGTAGTGGCTTTGGTATTGGAGGCCATGGCAGGATCCTTTGTGGAGACCGGCGTTTCTAGCTCAACCGTCTGCTAGGTTGCAATCCCTGTCGGGCGTCACCATGAAGCTCTGTCCCAAGTGCCAGAAACATTTCAGCGACGATGCGAACTTCTGTCCCGTCGACGCCGCACGGCTCTTGCCTCTCGAGGCACAAGCCACGGGCCAAGACGCGCTCACGTCGAAGTTCGACCTGGGGGCCCGCCTCGGGGGATCTCGGACCGGCGCGGTCCACAAGGCGGTCGACAAGGCGACTGGCAAGGCCTGCGTGGTCAAGCTGGTCTCGCCCACGGTTGTCGCGCTGCCAGGGGTCGCGCAGCGCCTCGAACGGGAGCTCAAGCAGCTCGAGCGCGTGAAGAGCGTCGGCGTTTGCCACGTTCTCGCGTCCGGTAAGCGCGGCGAAGAGACCTGGGTCGCGACCGAGCTCCTCGAAGGCGCGCAGACGCTGGCCGAGGCGATCGGTGCACGCGGCCCGCTGCCGCAGGATCAAGCCGCAGATCTGATCGAGCTCATCGGCGAGGCGCTGATCGAGGCTGCTCAGGTGGGCGTGGTCCACCGCGACCTCGCGCCAAAGAACATCCTGTTCGCCGGCTCGGACATCAAGCTCATCAACTTCTCGCTGCCGGTTCCGCACGAGCGCGTCCCAGGCGTTGCCGAGTTCGTCGCACCCGAGCAGGTCGACGGCCGCCCCGTCGACCAGCGCTCGAACCTCTACAGTCTCGGCGCGCTCTACTACTACGTGCTCACCGGGCAGACGCCGCACGCGGGCGCGCCTGCAGAAGTACACGCGCTCCACACGAGCGGCAGCATCAAGCCGCCATCGCAGCTGGTCCCCGTGCCGCAGCCGATCGAGACCGTGATCATGCGCGCGCTCGATCGCAGCCCGACCAAGCGCTTCCTCACCGTTCGCCAGTTCGTCGACGAGGTCACTCGCGTCGGCCACGGCGAGGTGATCGAGCTCAAGCAGACGATGGCGATGGGCAAGGCCAACGCGCGTCCCAAGGGCGATCTCGTGCAGACGCTGCTTGGCGTGCGCGGTGTGTATCCGGGCATGGCGCCCGTGCCTGTCGCCGCGACCGGCTTGCCGCCGATCACGTCAGCACCGACCGTGAACCCGCAGCCCGCCGTTGCTGCCGCACCCCCGCCGGGGACCACGATCGGCATCGGTCAACCCACGATCCAGTCCGGACCGCCGGCGATGCCGCCCCCGACGGACTACCAGCCGGGCGCCGGCATGGCGGCCGCGCTGGCGTCGCCCGCGTCGGCGATGTCACCGCTCACGCCGCCCGGTGTTGAGCCTCTCGATCGGTCGCCGTGGGCATCGCCGGGCCAGCCCGAATCGGCTGCGGCGATGGCTGCGACCGCACCGGCTCCCGTCGTCGTCGCTGCGCCGGCACCCGTCGTGGCTGCGCCGGTCGTCGCCGCGCCCGTTCTCGCCGCGCCCGTCGTCGCGGCTCCGCAGGCTGCGGGGCAAGCGCCTGCGGGCAAGCGCAGCAATTCCAACAGCAAGCCGCCGCCGAAGGCCGCCGGTGAGGACAAGGGACGCTTTCGCGAGACGATGTGGTTCAAGAAGGGCGACCTCGACGCGCAAGCCGCGGTCGCCGCCGCCGACGAGCGCGCACGTACCGGCAAGGATTCCGCGAACGACAAGGCTGACTCCAAGGCCATGGACGAGCGCTACAACGACGACGGCTCGATCACGCGCGGCGACGCCGAGAAGTACAGCCTCCGCACCGGCGCCACGCAGATGATGCCGCCGCTCAAGGATCAGAAGCCCGGCGCCAAGGCCAGCCAGAGCCTGGCGAAGGTCTCCGAGGACGAGCTGATCGGCGAGATGAAGGGCCTGCCCAAGTGGATCCTGTTCGCGATCATCGGTGGCGTGGCAGCCGTCGTGGTCCTGATCATCATCATCGCGTCGTA
>JBBQFU010000331.1:0-8743 GCA_038322185.1 Haliangiales bacterium | reverse complement strand
ACCAACGTCGCCGAGACCTCGCTCACGATCCCCGGCATCGTGTACGTCGTCGATAGCGGCGTCGCGCGCGTGAATCGCTACAGCGTGCGCACCGGCGTGACGCAGCTCCTCGTCGAGCCGATCTCGCAGGCAAGCGCCGATCAACGCAAGGGTCGCTGCGGCCGCACCGAGAGTGGCGTGTGCTTTCGGCTCTACGAGCAGCAGGACTACGAGACGCGACCCGCGCACACCGATCCAGAGATCAAGCGCGTCGGGCTCGCCGGCGTGATCCTGCGCATGATGGCGCTGCGCCTCGGCGCCATTGAGGACTACCCGTTTCTCGACGCGCCGCAGAAGCGCGCCGTCACCGAGGGTTACCGCGTGCTCGAGGAGCTCGGGGCGATCGAAACGGCCGGCGCGCCCGAGCGCAGGTCGATCGACGAGACAGGCGCGCTCACGCCGATCGGCGAGCAGCTCGGCCGGCTCCCGCTCGATCCGCGCCTTGGCCGCATGATCCTCGGCGCCCGCGACGAAGGCGCGCTGCGCGAGGTCGTGATCATCGCTGCGGTCCTCGGCCTCCAGGATCCGCGCGACCGGCCGCAGGCAGCGCAGCAGCGCGCCGACGAGGCGCATCGCAAGTTCCGCGACGAGGGCAGCGACTTCGTGTCGTATCTCAAGATCTGGAGCTTCTGGCAGGAGGCCCGCTCGCGCTCCAAGGCGCAGCTCTACAAGCTGTGCCGCGAGAACTTCCTGTCGTACAAGCGCATGCGCGAGTGGGAAGACATCCACGAACAGATCGTGCGCGTCATGCGCGAGCTCGATTTCAAGCCGAACGATCGTCCAGCGTCCGGCGAGCAGATCCACCGCGCACTGTTGCCCGGCCTGCTCAGCAAGCTCGGCATGTGGAGCGTCGAGACGCGCATCTACATCGGTGCGCGCCAGACGCAGTTCATGATCCATCCGTCGTCGGGCCTCGCGCGCAAGCCACCGGCGTGGGTGGTGGCCGCCAAGCTCGTCGAGACCTCGCAGCTGTTCGCGCGGTCGGTCGCGAAGATCGACCCGACGTGGCTCGAGAAGGCCGCAGGCTCGCTGTGCAAGCGCAGCCATGGCGACCCGCACTGGGAGCTCAAGCAGGTGCAGGTGATGGCGCGCGAGAGCGTGACGCTGTACGGGCTGCCGATCGTGAAGGACCGCAAGGTGTCGTACGCGCCGTACAACCAGGCGGTGTGTCGCGAGCTGTTCATCACGCACGCGCTCGTGCGCCACGAGTACACGACCAAGGGCGCGTTCATGGATCACAACCGCCGGCTCCTCGACGAGGTACAGCGCCTGCGCGACAAGGCGCGTCGTAGCGACATGCTGGCCGACGAGTACGCGCTGTACCTGTTCTTCGACAAGCGCATCCCCGACACCGTGTTCAGCGGCAAGACGTTCGAGGACTGGCGGCGCGGCGCCGAGGCGCGCGACCCGGCCGTGCTGCACCTGTCACTCAGCGACATCTTGCTCGACGAGGAACACGAGCTGTCGCCCGAGCACTATCCGGATCAGCTCGCGGTGCGCGGCGGAACGCTGCAGCTGTCGTATCGCTTCGATCCCGGCGAGGACGACGACGGCATCACTGCGACGGTGCCGCTCGCGCTGCTCCCACAGCTCGATCCAGACGTGCTCGCGTGGATCATCCCGGGCTGGCACGCCGACAAGCTCATCGCGCTGCTCGAGGCGCTGCCCAAGCCCGTGCGCAAGTCGCTCGCGGCCACCGCGCCGCTGCCCGACCTCGCGCGCGAGCTCGCGGCCCAGCTGCGCCCGTTCGACGGCCCGATGCTGCCGACCCTCGAGCGTGCGCTGTACGAACGGACCGGCGAGCGCGTGTCGCGCGATGCGTGGGACCTGCGCGCGATCTCGCGCTACTTCGAGCTGTCGTTCCGTGTCGTGGACGAGCACGACAAGACGCTCGCCGCAGGCCGCGACCTCGCCGACCTCCAGCGCACGCTCGGTGTGCGCGCCAAGCAGCTGTGGGCGCGTGCGCCGCTCGCCCGCCACGAGCGAGCCGGCCTGACGTCGTGGGACTTCGACGCGCTGCCGGTGTCGGTGACGCTCGAGGTTGGCGGCAAGCGGCTGCTCGCGTATCCCGCGCTCGTCGAGACCGACAAGGGTGTCGACATCAAGTTGCTCGAGTCGCCCGACGCTGCGGCGACCGCAACGCGCGATGGCCTGCGCAAGCTGATCCTGCTGCAGCTCGGCACCACGCCGGCCAAGCTCGAGGCGCACCTGCCCTCCTCGCTCGCGACGAGCTCGCTCGCTCATGGCGGTACACCGATGTCGCCGCGGCGTCAGATCGTGCTGCGCGCACTCGACGAGACGTTCGGCCTCCTCGATCCCGACGCTTATCCACGCACCAAGGCCGCGTTCACCGAGCGCATCGCGAAGGGTGGCGGCGCGCTGTCGTCGACGCTCGCGCAGCTCGGTCGCACGGCGGTCGAGATCTCGGCGGAGCTCGACAAGGTGCGCGCGGTGATGAAGACGATCGCTAGCAAGCCCGGGCCGTTGCGCGTCGCGTACGAGGACATCCAGAGCCAGCTCGCTCACCTCGTGCCGCCGGACCTGATGCGCGCCACGCCGGCGCCACGCCTCGTTCACATCGTGCGCTACCTCAAGGCGATCCAGGTCCGCCTGCAGCGGCTGCCCAACGATCCGCAGAAGGATCAGCAGAAGGCCGCCCAGGTCACGCCGCTGTGGCAGAGCTACTGGACCAAGCTCCACGCGCTACGGGCCAAGGGCCGCACCCCGGCCGAGATCGCCGAGCTCGGCTGGTTGCTCGAGGAGGTTCGCGTCCAGACGTTCGCGCCCGAGCTGAAGACGGCGGTGCCGATCTCGGCGCAGCGCCTCGAGCAGCTCCGGGACGCGCTGCGCTGACGGCTCAGTCGAGCGGCCGCAGAACGGCGAGCAGCTCGCCGGTATGCCCGAATGGGCCGAGCGAGGTCAGCGTGGTGTGCACGCGAATGACGTTGCCAGCCTTGGCTGTGATGCGCAGCTCGAAGCGCACCGGCGATGGCATGCCGACCGCGTTGGCGAGCGCATTGGTGAACGTGAGCACGTCGCGCGGCATCACGATGTCGTCGATGCGCAGGCGGCCCAGCTCGATCGCGTTGTGCCCGAGCAGCTCGTGTGTGCGGCGATTCGCGAACAGGAAGCGCCCGGCACTGTCGACGCGAACAATTGCATCGTCACTGCTCTCGATGAGTGCGCGGTACTGATCGACATCGGTCGCGCCGGGCGACGGCGTCTCGACCAGACGACACGCGAACAGCAGCGCCGCGGTGTTCTGGTACTCGATCTTCGTCACGATCGAGCGAGAGCGATGAGTGCGGCCCCAGCGATCGAGGAATCGGTTCTCGGTTGGCTCGGACGCGACGGCGGTGCTGGCCACGAATGCCTTGAGCACCGTCGCGACATGATCGGCGTCCTCGCGATGGATGAACGGATTGTCGTCCTGCGCGAACTGAAAATCGGCGCTGGTGAATCCGGTCGTCCGCTCGAAGCGCGCGCTGCAATACAGCATTCGCATCGAGTAGTCGGTGATGAACACCAGCTCCTCGCAGCACTCCGCCAGCGCATGGAACGCGTCGCCCACCCAGGTCCCACCACTACTATCGCAGCTTTTCGACCTTCACTGCTTCCACCGGCGCACATAGGCGCAGGGTGCGAGACGGCTGCGACGGGTCGAGCGTGCGCGGGGCGTCGATGATCGGCTCGTCGCGCGACAGCACGAAATCCGTGCATGCACGCTTACCAGACGGCTTCTTGATGTCGCGGTCCGCACTGAGGGTGCCAACCACGTGATCGCCCTTCTCGGAAGTCAGCGGTGTCCCCGACGGGAGGTAGTAGCGCTCCGTCGAGCTCGCCGCGACCGACGCGTTGACCGCGGCGGGGCCCGTGGCGCTCCGACCGAACGCCACGTCGGCGTGGACGTGATCCTTTGGAGCGGAAACGACCGCGGTCATGCAGCGCGCTGCGAGGTGAACCAGCATGCGCTTGCCGCGCTTCTCGGCCTTGCTCGCGACCCACGGACCGAGCACGAACGTTTGGTCGCCGAGTATCACGTCCGTCTTCTCGTCGAGCAGGAACGTGCGCTTGCCCCGCTTGGGCACCGCCTTGATCGCCTTTGGTGCGTACGCGACGCCAATCGATGCTTCCGGGACCGCGGCCGGCAGGATGCCCTCGTGGAACGCAACCTTGCCGCCGAGCACGGCGACGCCCGGCTGCATATCGATGCGCGAGCCGTCCTTGAACTTCGCGCTGAACGGCTTGGTCAACACGGGCGCTAGATCGGACCGCTTGACGTAGAGCCGCACGCCGGAGATTCCCTCGGGACGAACGATGCGCCACCACGCGCACTGGACGTCGGCCGTCGGCTCGACCTCGACGAGCTCGCCGCGCGTGCCGACCACCTGCATCGGAAGCACGAAGCCAATGTCGTGCTCGCGGCCTTGGTCGAGCGTGGCGATCCGGACGTGCGCACCCTTGACGTCGGGGTCGAGATACATCGGCGCATCGCCCCACACCAGCACGTTGCCGGTGAGCTTCTCCTCGGCAGCACTGTTCGTGACGAGTGCCATCACGATCGAGATCGCCAGCTTCATCCCCGCGAGCGTACCATCAGGTCCGCTTCTTCTTGTCGTCGGTCGGTGGGACGTCTTCAGCCAGCAGCTCAACCTGGTCGAGTGATTGCTGAGGCACTCAACTATTTCTTACGCTGTGAAAACCACAGCCAGGCGGCCAGTACGAGCATCACGCCGGCGATCGCGAGGAACGGCCACACGCGCGGCAGAAAGCCGGTCGCGCGGGTAAACGGCTCGCGGCGCGTCACGCGCAATGGCGGGGCGGCCGCAGCGTCGGCGGCGGCCGCCGTCTCGGGCACCGCGGGCATATTCACGCCGGGCTTTGCCGGGCGCTCGAGAAGCTCGACGACCGTCGCAATGACGGCAGAATCCTGCGTGCCGAGCTCGACGATCACGCGATCGCCCGCAGGAATCATGCGGCCGCCGACTCCGTCCCAGTCGATCCGCTCCTTTATCACCCGTCCGGCGATCTCGCGCGCTTCGGGTGACGTCGACTCGATCATCACGGTCAGGCGCGTACCCGTGCCGGGGCCCGCATCCTTCGCGCCGATTGCGATCGCGAACGCGATCAACGCGAGCGCGGTTCCGATGATCGGCAGGGCGAAGATCCGGCGGGTCGAGGTCACGCCCCCCTATATCATCTAGAAGATCGTCGGGCAGAACGCTTCGGTGACCGAGTCAAGGTTATCGGCCTCGTTACACTCGGCCACGACACCGACCGCGGGGGCGCCATCGACGCCGGCCCAGAAGCTCGACGACGTGGCCGGTACGTCGAGGAGCACGACGCCCGATCCGCCGGGCAGGATCGGCGTGGTGATCGTGCCGCTACCGAGCACGGTGCCGGTCTCGTTGACGGCGCGGAACTGCACCACGACGCCCGGGTACACGCCGAGCGCGCCGACGTTGGTCACGCGTGCGCGCAGCGTCAGCAGATTCATGTCGCACTTGTCGACACCAACCGCGAGCTCGACGGTGAGGTTCGGCGCGTTGAACACGCCCTCGCCTTGCGCGTTCTTGCGGTAGTCGTTGAGACCCGGCGTCTCCCAGTTGTTGACCTCGGTCATCGGTACGTTGCCCACCGCGTTCGAGTTGGTCACGTGGTAGCTGTGCTGCGTCCAGACCTTGCGCGTCGGGACCCACTTGTCGTTCGCGTCGCCGTACATGAACAGACCCTTGCGATTGACGCCAGTCGGCAGTGCGCAGCCGTTCGGGTTCGTGCCGTTCTCGTTCGCGACAACCAGGATCTCGGAGTTGCCGTCGCCATCGGCATCGACGACGAGGGGGTACTCGTGAATCGTGCCCGTGAGGTTCGGAATCTGCAGCTGCGTGCGGCCGTCGGTGCCCGAGTACACCCATACGTTGCACTCGTCCTGGTAGATCACCTCCGCCGAGCCGTCGCCCTGGAAGTCGAACACGCTCGAGCCCGTCGCGTTCGACGACAGATCCTGGGTGACCTTGGTCCAGCGCACGAAGAGCTGGCCGAGCGTCGGCGCCGTGATACCGGCGACGTCCTCGCCCGCGCGGTAGAGGTCGTAGACCGAGTAGCTGTAGCCACCGGCAACGCCGATCTCCGGCCGCCCATCGCCATCGAAGTCCGCGATCGTCGGCGGTCCGCCCTTGTTGTTGGACGCGCCACCCGGGATCGCGATCGGCTGCACGCGGTCGGCTGCCATCGGGCATGCAGCCTTGGCGCAGAACAGCTCGCCGGTGATGCCGTCGAGCACGATGACCGTGCCGGCGGTGACAAGGATGACCTCGGGGTTCGTGTCGCCATCGAGGTCGGCGACCGCCGGGTAGCCGTCGGTGCCGGCGTAGGTGAAGTGAGGCGTGACCACGGTGCTCGCCGGCGTGACCGCGTTCCACGCGACCTTCCATGCGTTCTTGCCCGAGATGATCTCCGGCGTGCCGTCCTTGTCGAGATCAGCGACGGCCGAGATGCCGCCGTTGTAGCCGGCGTTGGATCCGAAGAAGCCGCCGTTGCCGCTGCCACCCTGATCCCAGATCACGGTGCCGTCGTTGTCGAGCAGCGCTGCACCGATCACGACCTCGGCCGAGGCATCGCCGTCGAAGTTGGCGAGGGTGATCGCGCCGTTCTCGACCTTGATCGTCGACGGCGTCGTGGTTCCTGGCAGGTGCGAGGTCCACAGCAGCTTGCCTTCGTAGTCGACGGCGACGATCACGCTATTGCTCGCCGAGAGCGGCTTGGCCGCGTACACGATGTCGGGCTTGCCGTCGCCGTTGACGTCGCCCACTGCGATCGTCGAGCGGCCATGCGATGCGTACGACGGGTTCGTCGCATTCGAGCGATCCTCGGGGAGCGGACCGACCTTCACCGCGAGCGTCTCACCATCGAGGATCACGATGCGCCCGTCGGGGAACTGGCCCGCCGTGTTGAGCGCGGTGTTCACGACGATCTCGGGCTTGCCAACACCGTCGAGGTTCGCGACGACCGGGATCGAAATGATGTGGCCACCCGTGTACGAGTGCTCGAGCGTCACCATCAGGTCGGTGAACGTCGGCTGGATCTGGCAGGTGAGCGGCTCGGGCTGCGGCAAGCACTGGCTGAGCGTGGGCTCGCAGAAGAATCCGGGGTCGCAGTCATACGAATCGGTGCACGCGGCGCCGGGTACAACACACTCATCGTCGAGACAGACGTTGCCGGCTGCGCAACACGTGTCGAGATTCGTGCCGCAGTAGATGCCGGTCGCGCAGGTCGTCACGCACTGATCGAGCACGCACTCGTTGCCCGCGGGACAGCACGCGAGCGGGATGCCGCACAGCGTTCCGCCGGTGCACGTATCGGCGTCCGGCAGCTGCGTCGCATCGATGTCATTGGCGTCGACGTCGGTTCCACCGTCGGGACCGCCCTTGGAGCTGGGACCACAGGCGAGAAGGCCAAGGGCGAGAACCGCGAGGAGACTGCGCATCGTGTGGAGAATATTGCAGTGTGCGTGCCCGCGGATGTCGCGTTTGCACGCGACTAACCGTGGAGACACCTGTCCCCGCCGGGCCAGCAGACCACGCTGACATGTGTGCGGACAGCGCTAATCCGAGTGAATCTGAGCGAACGACAGGATCTCGATGTCGAGGCCGATAACGCTGAGGGCGGCGAGCACTGGGTTGATGTCGACTGGAATCGTGCCGGTCAGCCAGCTCGTCGTGCACAGCATCATCGGCCGTGCGTGGGTCCGAGACCGTGACTCGCGACGGTCTAATGGCCCGGGCGAATCGTGCGAGTTAAGGGCACCCCTTCGCGAGCGGGTTGTCGAGGCACCGCGGTTCGATCTTTTGACCCTTGCGGCGCTCGGCCTTGGCAGCCTTTGCTTTCGCAGCCTCGACGCGCTGCTTCATCTCGACCTGTTCGCGTCGCAGCTGCTCGAGCTTGCGGGTCGCAGCGGAGCGGTCAGCGTCTGTCTGAGCGGCGGTAACTGCGTCGACAGCTGCGGTCAGCCGTCTGTCGAACTCCTCGACCTCGAACATCAGCTTCTCGACGATCTCCTGCGCTTCCTGGGCGGCTTTGATCGCTTCTGCAGCAATCGCCTGATTTCGGTTTCGCTCTGTATCCGAGCTCGCCGCTTCAGCCCTCGCCTCGGCCTTGATCCGGTCGGCCTGCGCCTGCGCGAGCGCTTCCTCGGTCCTCGCGAGCCGCGCCTCGAGGTCCCGCTCGCGCGCGGATTGATTGCCACCGCAGCCGAGCGCGAGCGTCATGATCGTGATGAGTGTCTTCACCTGTTACATCCCGCAGTGCTGCTTGAGCTTCGGAAAGTTCGCATGCGCCTCGGCACGCTTCTCGTCGGCCTCTTCCCACACCTTGTCGTCGATGAACTTCTCGAGCGGAGACATCGCCTTCATGTCGGCCTCGAGCGTCGGATGCTTCGTCATCTCGGTATCGATGAGCTTCTTGCAATCGTCCAACGAGCTCAGGTTCGCGGCTGCGGCAAGCATCGCGTCGAGGAACGCGCGGCGCTCGAGCACCGGTCCCGGAGGCTGCGGCGGTTCCGCGACCGCCACGAGCGCGAGCGAGACCCTCGTCCACACCTCGTCCTTCTCCATCGCCGCGCAATCGGTGACCGAGCGAACCGGCGTCGCGACCTCGACCACCAGCTTCTCCAGATCGCTCGCGTGCGCTTTCTGCCACTGCGTCA